>NZ_LT629693.1:5632057-5932841 GCF_900099825.1 Bradyrhizobium ottawaense
TGATGTCGGCCTGGCTATTGAAGGATTGGCCTGCGAAGGGGATATCGACCGCCACCTCGTCGAACAGCCATTGTGCTGACCCCGGCGAAGGCAGCACGGCCAGCGCGCCGTCGACGATGGTGGAGTCGAGCGCGGGGTTGGCGGGATTGCAGATGAGCGTGGCGACGAGGGACATGCAGGCGGGTTCGCAAGGTTTGAGCAAGCAGGATGTGAGCAAGCCCGTGCTTATCGCAGGGCCGACCGCCAGCGGCAAGTCGGCGCTGGCGCTCGCGCTTGCGCAAAAAACCGGCGGTGTCGTCATCAACACCGATTCCATGCAGGTCTATCGCGACCTCCACATCATCACGGCGCGACCGACGCCGGACGAAGAGGCGGTCGTGCCGCATCGTCTCTACGGCCATGTCGATGCGGCCGTGAATTTTTCCGCCGGCGCCTGGGTGACGGACGCAGCAAAAGTGCTGGCAGACGCGCGCGCGCAGGGACGCCTGCCGATCTTCGCCGGCGGTTCCGGCCTGTATTTCAAGGCGCTGACGCGCGGTCTGTCGGCAGTGCCGCCGATTGCCGCCGAGGTGCGCGAGGACGTCCGCGCGCGGCTGGAACGGGACGGCGTCGAAGCGCTGCATGCCGAGCTTGCAGTGCGTGATCCGGCGTCGGCCGATCGCCTCAAGCCGCGCGACCGCACCCGGATCGCGCGTGCGCTGGAGGTGGTGGAGGCGACCGGCCGCTCGCTGACCGACTGGCACCGGGAGGGCCTGCCGCCGCTGCTGCCGCCGGGTGAGTTTGCGGCACTGTTCATCGCGCCCGAACGCGATGCGCTCTACGCCCGGATCGATGCCCGGTTCGATGCCATGCTGGCGGGCGGGGCGCTGGACGAGGTCGCCAGCCTGGCATCGCGAAACCTCGATCCGCTGCTGCCGGCGATGAAGGCCCACGGCGTACCGGCGCTGATCCGCCACCTCAAGGGCGAGATCACGCGCGAGGCCGCCGCCGAGACCGGCCGCGCCGACACCCGCCATTACGCCAAGCGGCAATTCACCTGGTTCCGGCATCAACTGCCGGAGTTCGAATGGGTGATGCCGGGAGATGCGAGGGGCTGGGTGGCCAGTGTCATTCCGGGGCGCGAAGCGAACCCGGAATCTCGAGATTCCGGGTCTGGTCCTTCGGACCATCCCGGAATGACGTGGAGTTGAACAACAGCCGCGCATAGCCGGAACCGCAAATTCGCACTCGCCGAATGACCGGAACACCGCTAAGCTGGCGAAATCGGGCTGAACGCCGCCCTCCCTTGACTTCCGGGGACCGGACGGTATAACCCGCGCAACCTTTGGGAAGTCCGAGACCTCGAATGCGTAATATTATTACCAAGCTCCTTATCGTAGTCGTACCCAGGCGCACCGCCGGGGGTGGCTGAAGGCCATCCAAATTCGGGCGGTGTGCATGGGGCCTCTGGGGCCCTTTTTTATTTCCCAAATTCTCGAAACCGAAAAAGCCGCTGGCGACAGCGGATCCGGAGCAAGCCAAGGAAACGCGTTATGACCGACAACAGCCACGATCCGAACCAGATGTCCGGCGCCGCGATGATCGTGCGCGCGCTCATCGATCATGGCGTCCAGCACCTGTTCGGCTATCCCGGCGGCGCGGTGCTTCCGATCTACGACGAGATATTTCAGCAGAGCGAGGTCGAGCACATCCTGGTCCGCCACGAGCAGGGCGCCGGCCACGCCGCCGAGGGCTATGCGCGCTCGACCGGCAAGCCGGGCGTGGTGCTGGTGACCTCGGGTCCCGGCGCCACCAACATGGTGACGCCACTGACGGATGCGCTGATGGATTCAATTCCGCTGGTCTGCATCACCGGGCAGGTGCCGACGCATCTGATCGGCAATGACGCGTTCCAGGAGTGCGATACCGTCGGCATCACCCGTCCCTGCACCAAGCACAATTGGCTGGTGCGCGACGTCAACGATCTCGCCAAGGTGTTGCATGAGGCGTTTTACGTTGCGACCACCGGCCGTCCCGGACCGGTGCTGGTCGACGTGCCCAAGGACGTTCAGTTCGCGGTCGGCACCTACCATCCGCCGCGCAAGTCGGACGTGCACGCGTCGTATACGCCGCGGGTGAAGGGCGATGCGGCGCAGATCCGCAAGGCCGTGGCGCTGCTGGCATCCGCCAAGCGGCCGGTGATCTATTCCGGCGGCGGCGTCATCAATTCCGGACCCGAGGCATCGAAGCTGCTACGCGACCTGGTCGAGGCGACCGGCTTTCCGATCACTTCGACCCTGATGGGGCTCGGCGCTTATCCAGCGACCGGCAAGAACTGGCTGGGCATGCTCGGCATGCACGGCACCTACGAGGCCAACATGACGATGCATGATTGCGACGTCATGCTGTGCGTCGGCGCGCGCTTCGACGACCGCATCACCGGCCGCGTCGATGCGTTCTCGCCGAACTCCAAGAAGATCCACATCGACATCGATCCGTCCTCGATCAACAAGAACATCCGTGTCGACGTGCCGATCATCGGCGACTGCGGCAACGTGCTCGGCGACTTGCTGCAGGTGTTCAAGGCGGAAGCCAAAAAACCCGACATCAAGGCGTGGTGGGCGGAGATCGCCAAGTGGCGGGCGCGCAACTCGCTGTCCTACAAGAAGAGCAACGATATCATCCTGCCGCAATACGCGATCGAGAAGCTGTTCGAGGCGACGCGTGGGCGCGACACCTACATCACCACCGAGGTCGGCCAGCACCAGATGTGGGCGGCGCAGTTCTTCGGCTTCGAAGAACCGCACCGCTGGATGACGTCGGGTGGTCTCGGCACCATGGGCTATGGCCTGCCGGCCGCGCTCGGCGTGCAGGTTGCGCATCGCGACAGCCTCGTCATCGACATTGCCGGCGACGCCTCGGTGCAGATGACGATGCAGGAGATGTCGACGGCGGTTCAGTATGAACTGCCGATCAAGATCTTCATCCTGAACAACCAGTATATGGGCATGGTGCGGCAGTGGCAGCAGCTTCTGCACGGCAACCGGTTGTCGCATTCCTATTCGGAAGCGCTGCCGGATTTCGTCAAGCTCGCGGACGCGTTCGGTTGCGTCGGCCTGCAGGCGATCAAGCCCGGCGATCTCGACGGCGCGATCAAGGAAATGATCTCGATCAAGCGCCCGGTGCTGTTCGACTGCCGCGTCGCGGCGCTGGAAAATTGCTTCCCGATGATTCCGTCCGGCAAGGCGCACAACGAAATGCTGCTGCCGGTGGAAGCTACCGACGAAGCCACCGCCGCGGCCTTCGCCGGCGGCAAGGCGCTGGTGTGAGATGAACTGATGTTTGATCTCAGCCAGCTCGAGCACGCGCAGGAAGTCGTCGCGGCGGCAATGCCGCCGACGCCGGCGCATGCGTGGCCGTTGCTGGCACAGCGGCTCGGCGCGTCTGTCATCGTCAAGCACGAGAACCACACGCCGATCGGCGCCTTCAAGGTGCGTGGCGGGCTGGTTTACGTCGATCGCCTCAAGCGCGAGCGGCCCGGCATCGCAGGCTTGACCTCGGCGACGCGCGGCAATCACGGCCAGAGCCTTGCTTTCGCGGCCGGCCGCTACCGGCTGCCGGTGACGATCTATGTTCCGCGTGGCAACTCGGTTGAGAAAAACCGTGCCATGCAGGCCTTCGGCGCCGAACTGATCGAGCACGGCGAGGATTTCGAGGCTGCGCGTCTCGAAGCCATACGCCAGGCCGAAGCCCGCGGGCTTGAAATCGTGCCGTCGTTCCATCCCGATCTGGTTCGGGGCGTCGCGACCTACGCGCTCGAACTGCTGCGAACCGCGCCAGACCTCGACGTGCTCTATGTACCGATCGGGCAGGGCTCGGGCATCTGTGGCTGCATCCTGGCGCGCGACCTGCTTGGGCGCAAAACCGAGGTCGTCGGCGTGCAGTCGACCGAAGCACCGTCCTATGCGCTGTCGTTTGCGGCCGGCAAGATCGTCTCAACCGAAACCGGCAACACCCGGGCCGACGGCATGGCGACGCGCGTACCTGATCCGGACGCGTTGGCGATCATCGCCAAGGGCGCCTCGCGCATCGTGCAGGTCACCGACGACGAGATCGGCGCCGCCGTCCGTGCCTACTGGACCGACACGCATAATCTGGCCGAAGGCGCGGGCGCTGCCCCGCTTGCCGCGGCGCTGCAGGAAAAGACCCGCAATCGCGGCAAGCGCGTCGGACTGATCCTGTCGGGCGGCAATATCGATTTCGATCTGTTTCAGAAATGGATCGCGCAGGAAGTTGTCACGACGCCAGATCGAATGGCGGTGTGAGGATGATTATCGGCGCGCAACAAACACCGATGTCATCGTCCGGCTTGACCGGACGATCCAGTACGCCGCGGCTTCCGGGGTCATCCCGGATGCCGGCGATTACTGGATGCCCGCTTTCGCGGGCATGACAACCGAGAATGACAAGGGGACGACAATGAACCAGCCCGCATCCGCCTACTTCCTCGAAGAGCGCCACGATCCGACCGAGGCGCACACGCTGTCGGTGCTGGTGCAGAACGAGCCGGGCGTACTCGCGCGCGTGATCGGACTGTTTTCGGGGCGCGGCTACAACATCGAAAGTCTCACCGTCTCCGAGACCGAGAGCCAGAAACATCTCTCCCGCATCACCATCGTCACCACGGGTACGCCGATGGTGATCGAGCAGATCAAGCACCAGCTCGACCGTATGGTTCCGGTCTATCGCGTCGTCGACATGACGCTGACCGGCCGTTCGATCGAGCGGGAACTGGCGATGGTCAAGGTGCGCGGCGGCGGCGACAGCCGCGTCGAGGCGTTGCGGCTGGCGGATGCGTTCCGCGCCCGCGTGATCGACGCCACCACCGAAAGCTTTGTGTTCGAGATCACGGGCAATTCCGCCAAGATCAGTCAATTCATCGACCTGATGCGCCCGCTCGGCCTCGTCGAGGTGTCGCGCACCGGAGTTGCCGCGATCGGGCGCGGGCCCGAAGGGATGTGAACATGCTGGCGCGCGACTGGTACTACAATCAAAGGCGACAGCTCGGGCTCGATTCCGCGGTCGCCTCGATCTATGACCGGCATGACGACAGCGACGTCCGGGCGCGCGCCGCGCTCACCATGCTCGGCGTGCAGCGCGGCTGGCGCGTCGCCGATATCGGTTGCGGCAATGGCGTCCTGGCCTGCGAGGCCGCCCTGCTCGGCGCCGAGGTCGACGCCATCGATATTTCGCCGGCGATGCTGGCGCTCGCCAAGATCTACGCCAGGGACCGCAAGGTCGCGGTCCGCACCCAGCCTGCGGGCATGCTGAGCTTCGCCTATCAGCCGAATTCATATGACCTGATCGTCAGCGAATTCACCCTGCACCATCTGCCGGATTTCTGGAAGGCGGTGGCGCTGGCCAGAATCTTCGCCGCGCTCAAGCCCGGCGCCAACTTCTACCTGCGCGACATTGTGTTCGTCAGCATGCCCGACGGGGTCGAGCGCGATGTCGAGCAATGGGCCGATTTCACCATCAAGAACCACGATTTCGAACGCGAAGGCGTGGTGACCCATATGCGCGACGAATACTCGACCTTCGGCTGGGTGATCGAGCGCATGCTGGCCGATGTCGGCTTCACGCTCGAAGCGGTCGATTATCACGCGCCGCTGCACGGCACCTATCTCCTGCGCAAACCGAAGCCGGACCAACAGAGCTAGAAAAAAATGAAACCGGCCGATGTCTGCATCGCCGTCCCGGCGGTGGCGATCCGGGGCTTGCCTTTGCGGCGAGCCGGATCAGGCCGGCCGCAGATCGCGTAAGGCCCGCCATGTCGCACTCGCTCCTGATCGCCTTTGTGATGTTCGCCACCGTGATGTTCTTCACGCCGGGGCCGAACAACATCATGCTGCTGTCCTCGGGGCTGACCTACGGCTTCCGTCCGACCATCCCGCATATCCTCGGCATTACGTTCGGCTTCGCCTTCATGGTCGGCGCGGTCGGCGTCGGGCTGGGGACGGTCTTCATCGCCTATCCGGTACTGCAGACCATCCTGAAATATGCCGGCGTCGCCTATCTGGTCTACCTGGCGGCTGTGATCGCGATGTCGGGGCCGGTCTCCCCCGACCAGGACGTCGGGCGCAGGCCGATGACGTTCTGGGGCGCGGCCATGTTCCAGTGGGTCAACGTCAAGGGCTGGGTCATGGTGATCGGCACCATCACCGCCTATGCGGCGATCGCGGCCTATCCCTGGAACATCGCGATCCAGGTTGGCCTGAGCCTGCTGCTGGGATCGATTTCCTGTGTCGCCTGGGCCCTGTTCGGCAGTGCGCTGCGGCCGATCCTGACCTCCCCGCTGATGGTGCGGGCCTTCAACATCGTGATGGCGATCCTGCTGCTGGCCTCCCTCTATCCCGTCTTCATGGATGCATGATGCCGCACTGCGCTATGCGAGATGAGGGTTTCCCCTGAGGGGAAAAAGCTCTAGACAACGCCGGAAATTCGCGGGCGACCGGCGGTCCCTACCACCCAAATGCCTGATTAACCGGCCGATTTTGGCCACCGATGAGGAAACGACTATGCGAGTTTATTACGATCGTGATGCCGACCTGAACCTGATCAAGGGCAAGAAGGTTGTCATCGTCGGCTACGGCAGCCAGGGTCATGCCCACGCGCTCAACCTGAAGGATTCCGGCGTCAAGGACGTCGCCATCGCGCTGCGCAAGGGTTCGGCCTCGGCCAAGAAGGCGGAAGCCGCCGGCTTCAAGGTGATGGAAGTCGCCGAAGCCGCCAAATGGGCCGACCTCGTCATGATGCTGACCCCGGACGAATTGCAGGGCGACATCTATCGCGAGCACCTGCACGACAACATGAAGAAGGGTGCGGCGCTGGTGTTCGCCCACGGCCTCAACGTCCACTTCAACCTGCTCGATCCCCGCGCCGATCTCGACGTGCTGATGATCGCCCCCAAGGGCCCCGGCCACACCGTGCGCTCGGAATACCAGCGCGGCGGCGGCGTGCCCTGCCTGATCGCGATCGCCAAGGACGTCTCGGGCAACGCCCATGACCTCGGGCTTTCCTACGCCTCGGCGATCGGCGGCGGTCGCGCCGGCATCATCGAGACCTCGTTCAAGGAAGAATGCGAGACCGATCTGTTCGGCGAGCAGGTGGTGCTGTGCGGCGGCCTGGTCGAGCTGATCAAGGGCGGCTTCGAGACCCTGGTGGAAGCCGGCTACGCGCCCGAGATGGCCTATTTCGAGTGCCTGCACGAGGTGAAGCTGATCGTCGACCTGATCTATGAAGGCGGCATCGCCAACATGAACTACTCGATCTCCAACACCGCCGAATACGGCGAATACGTCACCGGCCCGCGCATCGTCACATCAGAGACCAAGGCCGAGATGAAGCGCGTCCTGAACGACATCCAGTCCGGCAAGTTCGCCCGCGACTGGATGCTGGAGAACAAGGTCAACCAGACCTCGTTCAAGGCGACCCGCGCCAAGCTCGCCGCCCACCCGATCGAGGAAGTCGGCGAGAAGCTCCGCGACATGATGCCGTGGATCAAGAAGGGTGCTCTCGTCGACAAGACCAAGAACTGAGGCTTGATCCAAGTGTGGGATCGCGCGCGATCCCGATGAAGAAGAGTGCGCTGCCGCAAACGAAAAATTAAGGCAGGATCGGCATGATCAGGCGAGATCGCGGACACGCGGTCTCGCCGTTTGTTCGAAGAATTGAGCGTTGATTTAGATTCTTGAACGCTCCGTGTCAGGCGCCTGGCCTGACCCTTTAGAAACACCGACTTGATGCTCCCTCCGCATCCTCCGCGCGAACTAGCTCAAGCAATCTGTTAACAGCGAAAAGTCGTGGAATTACCGAGTCAAAGCGCGGTTTCTTAATGCGCGTTTGATGCAGCTCGATGATCGGTCGAACAGGCGAAGTTGATCGGCGTTTCCAGAATCAAATGATGGGTCAAGCCGCCTGCCGCGGCCTATTTCTCGATCCGGTTATGAAGCTGCCAGAACCGCACGGTGCGCTGAGCGGTCTCCATCGACAGCTTGCGGAAATCGCGCTGCGCGACCTCCAGCGTCGGCTCGTCGATCGGGTATTCGTTCGGCCGGTTGCGCAGGATGCTCTCCACCGTAGGCCAGTTGAGTTTGGCCGACCGGCAGGGGATCAGGATCAGGTCGTTGCGGGGGCCTTCCATCAGCCGGCCCATCAGGTCGAGCGGCATGTCGTTGAGAACCGCCAGCGAGACGGTGACCTCGTCAAACTTCCCGGCTTCGGCAAAGTTGTAGACCGCCGCGTCGTCCAGTTCGTTCAGCCCCTTCATCAGCTTGACGAGTTGCTCGGCCACGCCGTAGCTCCGCCTCGGAGCGGGCGCTTCGCCCGCGATCGCATCGAGCACCTTCCTGATCTCTTCCCGGATCGAGGGCGGCGCGATCGCCAGCAGGCGGGCGCGCACGGCCTCCTTGGCGCGCCGCAGCAGGTCGCGCAGGAACTTGGCGGGCAGGTCGACGCGAAGGCCGAGGATCTCGATCAGCTCATCGTCGTTGGTGGCCCGGGCAATGATGGCGGAATAGCCCTCTTCGGAAAAATGCGCGCCGGCATTGTTGGCGAGCTTCCGGATCACCCTGCCTTCGCCGCGGTCGACGATGACGTCGGTCACGGCGGCGGGCAGGTCGGCCCGTCCCGAGATGGCGAGCAGGTGTTCCTGTCCCTTGGTGCTGGCGATCTGGATCAGCGTTTCGGTGCCGAGCCGGCTCGAATGCGTCAGCACGTCGCCGGCGACGGCGATTTCGTCGTCCTGGGCCAGATGCTGGATCACCTCGAACGGCGCGTAGTCGAGCGGCGCCAGCCGCTTCGAGAGCTCAGCCTTGGCCCGCGTTTCGACCCGCGCGATCAAAAGGCAAAGCACGTCATCGAAGACCTGGACCTGGTCGTCGCTAAGACGGTCGCCCTCATTGAGGAAGAGATCGGTGACCTGCCGCAGGGTGTCGACCCGTTTGGAGGATGAACCACCCCTTACGGCGTCTTCAAGTTCGGCGATGATCGAGTGAGCCGGCTGTTGCACGGAGGCAGCCTGTTTGTTGTTTCAATTTCAGGCTGCACAATGCCGCTAGGCGCCTTACCCCGGCGTTAAAGCGGAACTGGGTAGAATTACAGAACGACCGCCGCGAAAGCAGGCAAAAGCCGGTTCGCCATCATGGCGTCGCGTGCCGGTGCAGCAGCACGCCGATCATTTGCGCGGTTTGCATTCGAGATTGCTTTACCAAGCTTGCTGCGCCGCACGCAGCGTTTCACGCGACAATTGGCCTCTGTATGTGGTTTGCGAACCGCTTCCGGTACCCCGGTCCGGCTGCTATCCTCTCCAAATCGTTCCACAAAAAACTCGAATAGGAAACTGTCCAACAAGAAGCCGTCAAGCCTGGCCCGCATCCGAGGAGGAAACTCATGAAGCGCGTGCTTAAGGATTTTTTCACGACGAACTTCATTAAAGCTCTGCTAGGGGCGATCGGACTTTCCGGACTGATCATCGTCGCGGCCACCGTGTCCGCTGCCGCGCAAAAGAAATACGACACCGGCGCATCCGACACCGAGATCAAGATCGGCAACATCATGCCGTATTCGGGGCCGGCGTCGGCCTATGGCATCATCGGCAAGACGATGGGCGCCTATATGCGGATGGTTAACGACAATGGCGGCGTCAACGGCCGCAAGATCAACTTCATTTCCTATGACGACGCCTACAGCCCGCCGAAAACGGTCGAGCAGGCCCGTAAACTGGTCGAGAGCGACGAGGTATTTCTGATCTTCGCGCCGCTCGGTACCGCGTCGAACGCGGCGATCCAGAAATACATGAACACCATGAAGGTGCCGCAGCTTTTCGTCGCCACCGGCGCCTCGCGCTGGGGCGACCCGGAGCACTTCCCCTGGACCATCGGCTGGCAGCCGAACTACCGCGCCGAGGCGCGGATCTACGCCACCTACATCCTGCAGCATCATCCCAAAGCCAGGATCGGCGTGCTCTACCAGAACGACGATTTCGGCAAGGACTACGTGCTGGGCTTGAAGGATGTGCTGCGCGACAAATACGACACCATGGTCGTCGCCAGCGTGCCCTACGAGATCAGCATGCCGACGGTGGATTCGCAGGTGGTGGCGATCAAGAGCGCCAACCCCGACATTTTCGTCAATATCGGGACGCCGAAATTTGCTGCCCAGGCGATCAAGAAGATCGCCGAACTCGGCTGGCACCCGATCCACATCATGACCAACGTGTCGGCCTCGGTCGGCGCGGTGCTGAAACCTGCGGGCCTGGAAAACGCGGCCGGCATCCTCAGCGCCGGCTACCAGATGGACGTCACCGATCCGCAATGGGACAGCCATCCCGGCATGCAGAAATACCGTGCCTTCATGGCGAAGTATTATCCGGAGGCCGATCGGTCCGAGAGCGGGCCGTTGACGGCCTACAATACTTCGACGGCTTTGATCGAGGTGCTGAAACGGTGCGGTGACAATCTCACCCGCGAGAACGTCATGAAAATAGTCGCCAACATGGATTTCGAGATCAACACCTATATCCCCGGGATCCGCATCAAGACCTCGCCGACGGATTTCTATCCGATCGAACAGGTCCAGATGATTAAATTCACCGGCGAGAAATGGGAGCTGTTCGGCCCGATCATCGACGGCCACGCGGAGTAGGCAGGGCCGGATGTCGGGACGAGGGCGCCCCTATCCCGCGATGGCCGGAATTCGGCGATGGCCCCGCTGCGGCGGACGCGGCTTGTTCGTTCGGATCGGCGGCGGAGCCGCAGGCCGCGTGTCGCATTTCGCCCCGTTCTTCATCCGCGTCTTCAGCTCCTTGCTGGCGCAGACCAGGCGTGCGCGCAGCTCTTGTGCCTGCGCGATGTGACGGTCGAGTTCGGACAATTTTCGCGCGATCTGCCCGATGAGATAGTCGTGGCGCAGGCCGTGACGCTTGGTCTCTGCCAGCGCCCCCTTGATCTCGTCGAGTGTAAAGCCGAGCGATTGCGCCTGCAGGATCATGCTCAACGCGTCAGCCGAACTCTCGTCATACTCACGGTAGCCCGCTTGTGTCCGGCGCACCGGTTGCACCAGGCCTTCGTCCTCGAGAAAGCGGATCTTCGACGGCGCCACATCGAACCGCCGCGCCAGTTCACCGATCTGCATCGCCGGAATCTCCCCGAAAAGCCGCCAAAGGTGCCTTGACCTTCAAGTTAGGTTGAAGGTGTAAGGTGGCCTGATCCGTCCCCGATTTCAAGGTCAATCCATGCACGCACCGGTCCCGCCTTCATCGCTGTTCGCTCCGCTGACGCTGCCGAACCAGGCGGTCGTTCCCAACCGCATTGCCAAAGCGGCGATGGAAGAAAACATGGCGGACAGCAGCCAGCTTCCCGGCGAGAATCTGCGGCGGCTGTATGCGAACTGGGCCGGCGGCGGTGCCGGATTGATCCTGTCCGGCAATGTGATGATCGATCCGGCGGCGCTAACTGGACCCGGCGGCGTGGTGCTCGACGTGCGCCAGCCGATCGAGCCCTTCAAGGCCTGGGCGCAAGCGGGGATGCGGGACGGCGGCCAGATGTGGCTGCAGATCAACCATCCTGGCCGGCAGGTTTTCGCCGCGATGGGGCAGGAGGCGGTGGCACCTTCGGCCATCGGCGTCGACCTCGGAGCCTATTCGCACTTGTTTCAGGTGCCGCGTGCGCTCGATGAAGCTGACATTGCCGGGATTGTCGCGCGTTTTGCCACCACCGCCAGGTTGGCGGAGGCAGCGGGCTTTTCCGGCGTGCAGATCCATGCCGCGCACGGCTATCTGATCAGCCAGTTTCTTTCCCCGCTCACCAACCGGCGCACCGATGCATGGGGCGGCGAGTTGCATAACCGCGCCCGGCTCCTGCTCGACGTCGTCAGGGCGGTGCGAGCCGTGGTCTCGCCCGGCTTCTCGGTCGCGGTAAAGCTGAACTCGGCCGATTTCCAGAAGGGCGGCTTCGAGGCGTCGGATGCCGTACAGGTGGTGCGCTGGCTCAATGAGTTGCCGGTCGATCTCGTTGAATTGTCCGGCGGCTCTTACGAAAGCCCGGCCATGCAAGGTGCACCGCAGACCGGTGGCACCGCCGCGCGCGAGGCCTATTTTCTCGACTTTGCCCGCGACGTCAGCGCGGTGGCGCGCATGCCGGTCATGGTCACCGGCGGCATCCGCCGGCGTGCCATTGCCGAACAGGCACTCAGGCCGAGCGAGGGCAGGCCGGGTGTCGCGATGGTCGGCATTGCCAGCGCTTTTGCGTTCGAACCGAAGCTGGCGGAAAAGTGGAAGGGCGACGAAGCCCTGGACGTCCAGATCCCAAGCGTCGGCTGGCGCAACAAGGCCTATGCAAGCCTTGCGAAGATGGCCCTGGTGAAGCTGCAACTGCGCCGCCTCGGCAGGGGCCGGCAGCCGAAACCCAATGCCAGTCCACTGCTGTCATTGATCCGCCAGCAGATCATCACCAAGCGGCGCACCCGGCTTTACCGGACCTGGGCGTCTCAGGCACGGGTTGAACCATCCGGAGCATGATATCGTGCGCGGTCGCACGAGCTTGAGGACTGGCCTTTCCGCGCAAGATGTCGGAAAACCGTCGCGAAAAGGAATTTCGTCATGAAATCTGTCGTCATCACCGGCGCGTCCACCGGTATCGGCTGGGCTACCGCCAAGCTGCTGCTCGACCGCGGCTTCCGCGTCTTCGGCAGCGTGCGCCGGCAGGCCGACGCCGACCGCCTCAAGAACGAGTTCGGCGCCAATTTCACCCCACTGCTGTTCGATGTCACCGACGAGGCGGCGGTGCTGGCGGCGGCGCGCGAGGTGCGCAGCGCGCTGAACGGCGAAACGCTCGCGGGCCTCGTCAACAATGCCGGTATCGCGGTCGCGGGCCCCGTGCTCGAACTCGCCGCTGACGAATTCCGCCGTCAGATGGATGTCAACGTCATCGGCCCGATCATCGCAACGCAGGCGTTCGGTCCGCTGCTCGGCTCCGACCCTTCGCTGAAGGGGCCGAAGGGGCGGATCGTGATGATTTCCTCGGTGGCGGGTAAAAACGGCAATCCGCTGATGTCGGCCTACTCGATGTCGAAGCACGCGGTCGAGGGACTGTCCGAGAGCCTGCGCCGCGAAATGATGCTGTTCGGGATCGACGTCATCATCGTCGCGCCCGGCCCGGTGAAGACTCCGATCTGGGGCAAGGCCGACGAAGTCGACATTTCCGGTTACCAGAATTCGCCGTACTTCGCGGCGCTTGGAAAAATTCGCAAGTTCATGATGCATCTCGGCGAAATCGGATTGCCGCCGGAGAAGATCGCCGAGCGAATCTTTGAAGCACTGACATCGGCCAGTCCCAAAGTGCGCTATCAGATCACGCCGGACCCGATGCGGCATCTGATGACGGCGCTATTGCCCAAGCGCACCGTCGACAACATCATCGCCAAACGCCTTGGCCTGGTGCCGCGGCCGTGAGTATGACGTTGAAACTGGTTTTGGGCGCCGCCGCGCTGCTGGCGCTGGCCTCGGTCGCCGATGCCGGCGATCAGGGCGATCCCGAAGCGTCCTGCGACGGCAACACGTTTCAGATGGTCGAGTGTCTCAAGGCCAAGACCGCGCAATGGGACAAGCGGATGACCATTGCCTATCAGCAGGCGCTGAAGGATGCGGTGCCGGCGCAGCACGATCAATTGCGCGCGGCGCAGCGGCTGTGGATCCAGTACCGCGACGCCAATTGCCTGTATTACGGTCTCGGCGAGGGCACCATCGCGCGGCTCGATGCCGGCGAGTGCATGCGCAGCATGACCGAAGCGCGGGCAAAAGAGCTGGAAGGCCTCGGTCATCAGTGACGGCTGGCTATCCGCAATGACGAAGACTGGAAAGAACCTCGCGGAACTGACCCGGCTCGCCGATGAGGCGCTTCGCAGCCAGCCCGGCTGCGAAACCGCGTCGGTGCCCGGTCTTTACGGCCTGCCCGATGTCCGGGAAGGGCGGAACTGGGAAATTCCCAATGTCGTGCTGGGCGACAGCCTGATCAGCGATGTCGATCGGGCCGTCATCACCGTGCACCATCAGCTTGGCCGAAAATACTATTTGCTGATGGACCAGTAAGGCTAACCCGCCGGCATGGCGCGTTGTGGCCGCGGCGCCATTGCGATCATGCGCAGCGCGAACACCGCGACCAGCGGAATCAGGAACAGCGCGTAGAGCGGCATGTCGGGAATCCGCTTGCCGAACGACACCATGAACTGCAGCAGCAGATAGTAGCCGCCCGTCAGGTGCAGCATGCGCCAGGCGCGCGCGCCGATCGCAGCCGCGGTGCGATCGAACGAGGTTGCGGTCATGCCGATGATGAAAGCATAGCCGATGCCGCCAAAGACGTAGGAAGCGATCGAGGTCGCGCCCGCATAATCAGCGGGATCCATCACGGCGAAGCAGACAATCGCGACCGCGTGGATGGCGTGCGACGCGGCGAAGGTGACGCCGAGATAGCGGCGGTTGCGGCGCTGCCACCTGGTCCACGCATTCGGCCACAGCCGTGCCAGCGCCGCGGCGCCGAAGGCGAGGCAGAAGAACAACAGCGAGGTCCGCGCGGTGAAGCGGATCACCATGCGCACGCCATCGACCTCGAAGTGCCGCATGCCTGATATCCAGAGGCTCAAGGCCACCAGGGTCAGCGCCAGCACGGCGAACAGCCGCCAGCCCTCAAACCAGTTTTGACGTGTCGGCATGTTCCACTCCCTCTGATACTGCCGTCATTGCATAATGTAATCACCAGTTACATGCCAAGCGCCGGGACGGTCAATCCGTGTAATCGGTGCTTACATTCACAAGCTAGTGATGCTAGGAAGAGGGAATGCGTCCCGTTAAAACGACCGCCGCCGCCAAGCCACGCCGCCGGACCGCCCGCGCACCGGCGCCAAAGCCCTATCACCATGGTGATCTCCGCCGGGTTCTGATCGACGCCGCGCTGCAGCTGGTCGGCGAGGGCGGTCCCGACGCGGTCAGCGTCCGCGAGGCCGCCCGCCGCGCCGGCGTCTCGCCCGGCGCCCCGTTCCGGCATTTTCCGAGCCGCGACGCCCTGATGCAGGCGGTGGCGGAGGAGGCGCAGCGGCGGTTTCGGGCGGAGATCGAGGCGGCGCTGTCGGAGGCGCCGGTCGGCGATCCGCTGGCGCGCTTCCGCTCGCTGGGATTAGCCTATGTGCGCTGGGCGATGCACAACCCGACCCATTTCGAAATTCTCTCCAGCCGCCGCTTTTTTGACCACGACAAGGCGGCCGGCGTCTCCGCCGAGAACGCCGAACTGATCGAACTGACCGAACGCGCGCTCGCCGAAGCGTACGCGAAAGGCCAACTCCGCCCGGAGAACCTGAAGGCAGTCCAGATCGCCGGCCGCGCGCTGGTCTATGGCTTTGCCCGGATGAACATCGACGGCCATTTTCCGCGCTGGGGCGTCGACGGCAGGGAAGCCGAACGGACGGCGGAAGCCATCATGGATCTCTTTATTGAGGGGATCGCGAAGCGTCCCGGGCGCGCCTAACGTCATTTTCGTGCGAATGCAGGCCATATCGAGCCCAAGACCTGATTTTTCGGCAATCACAGCCTAAAATATCAAATGATTGAACTTTCCCGCTCTGGGGGTGTTATCCCGTTCCCCGAGGCCGCCATCATGACCATTCCCCGCAAGGTGAATAGCTACGCGCCATCGGCTCCGGAGCCGGTAACCCCGCCGCACTGTCGCTTTTGTCGCATGCGCATGGATCTGACGCGCATAAGTCCCTATACCGGGGGGCATGTTCTCAGATACTTCATCTGCCCCAACTGTCATCTGACGGAATGCGTGAAGGTATGAACTGGCGCTCGTGCTGCCCCGGCAAATTCATTGCGCGTTCATGACGATTCCACTACGTTTTTATGACACGACACAGGTTCCGGCTGGGTCGTGCGTCTCCTGGTCGTCGCCAGCCAAGACCTTTGTATTGCGCCGGGTCATGTTGTTTCCCGCCAATGGCGCCCGCGCCAAACCCAGGACCGTCCGCCTCCACCGTCGCAACCGGCGTCGCCGGGATCGGCTTCTGGCGGCTATCGGCCGTCGCCGCGCCGCATCTGGCGGCGCTGGCGATCATGTATCAGACCGAAACCGATTTCGGTGCACGCACCGGCTTCGTGCTGTCCTGGGGCATCCTGAACTTCTTCTTCATCACCCTGTTGCGGAGGCCCGCTCTGTCGGGCGCGCTGTCGCTGACGCTGGTCGTGGTGCTGGTGCTGCTGTCGCAGTTGAAGCACTCCGTGGTGCAGATGACCGCGAACTTCGTCGACCTGATGGTGATCGATCGCGACACCGCGGCCTTCCTGTTCACGATCTTTCCGAACCTGCGCTGGTCGGTGATATCAGCCGGCCTGGTTACGATCCCGCTGATGTATGCGCTGTGGTGGCTCGATCCGTTCCGCATCCGCCGCCTGCCGGCGCTGGCCGGCATGCTGGCCTGTCTGGCGGCGCTGGTGGGCTACGCCATCACCTGGCCGGATGAAGCCTGGCGCGGCTATTACGACGACGGCTATCTGTCGAAATTCTCCCGCTCCGGCGTCACTGCCGTTTCCGATTTCGTCCATTACGGCTTCATGGAGTCGGCGGCTTCCGTCCCCGAGCGTCTCAAGGTGCCGCTGGTGGACTCCTGCCATCCCGCGGGCCGGCGGCCGAACATCATCATGATTCATGATGAGTCGAGTTTTGATATTCGCGCCGCCGACGGCATCAAGGTGCCGCCGGGCTACGGCAGCCATTTCCAGTCCTTTGACGGCAAGGAGCGCAAGTTTCTCGCCGAGAGCAATGGCGGGCCGAGCTGGTTCACCGAATACAACGTGCTCGCCGGTCTGTCCTCGCGTTCGTTCGGCCGCTTTGCCTATTTCGTGACGCGCATCGCCTCGGGACGGGTCGAGCGCGGTCTGCCGCTGGCGCTGCGCCGCTGCGGCTATTCCACGCTGTCGCTGTATCCGGCCTATGGCGCCTTCATGAGCGCGCGGAGTTTCCAGACCACGACCGGCATCCAGCGCTTCCTCGATGCGCGCGATCTTGGCGCCAAGGATGTCGAGCCCGACGCCTTCTTCTACGACAAGGCCCTGAAGCTGATGGCCGAACAGCCGGTCAATTCGCCGCTGTTCACCTTCGTCTATCTCGCCGCCAATCACTTCCCCTGGGAAACCAAATTCCGTCCCGATCTGATGCCGTCCTGGCGCCGTCCCGGCAACGCCGCTTCGGTCGACGAATATTTGCGCCGGCAGGCGATGAGCGCGGGCGACTATTTTTCCTTCGTCGCGGCGCTGAAGAAGAAGTTCCCGTCGCAGCCCTTCCTGATCGTGCGTTATGGCGACCATCAGCCCGAATTCTCGCCGCAGCTTCTCGATCCCGCGCTCGACGAAGCCGGCATCGGCAAGAAACTGGAAAACTACGATCCGCGCTATTACGCGACCTATTACGCGATCGACGCGGTCAACTTCGAGCCGGTGAAGAGCCCGACCGTGATGGACACGATCGACGCGGCCTATCTGCCGCTGGTGATCCAGGAAGCCGCCGGCATTCCGCTCGACCCGTCGTTCGAGGAGCAGAGGGCGATCATGCTCCGCTGCAACGGCGTGTTCTACGACTGCAAGGACGGCGCCGAGGCCCGCCGTCTCAACCGCCTCTTGATCGACGCCGGAATGATCAAGGGATTGTAGATTTATCCGTCATGGCGCTTCGTAGGGTGGGCAAAGCGAAGCGTGCCCACCATCATTCGCCAAACGCATCTTGAATCTCGTTCAGGTCTCCTCCCCAATCCGCTGGAAGCAATCCGCGTTCAACGTATCGGTGAAAACTGCTATGGCTCGTGAAGCCGGCTGACCTTAAAGATGGTGGGCACGCTTCGCTTTGCCCACCCTACGAACGATGCCCGGGAATTAGCAATCCCTCATCACTTGCCGATCTTCTCCCACAGCCAGCGCGCCACCGCGTCGGGCGAACTCGTCGCGTCGTTGCCGGCGGCGCGCAGATTGGCTTCGCGCATGGTGGCGATGGTGATCTTGCCGAGCAGCGGCTGCAGCGCGTCGCGCAGCGCCTGGTCGCCGGCGCGTTTCGGCGCCAGCAGCACCATCGCGTCGTAAGGCGGGATCGCGTGCCTGACGTCGTCGAGCACCACCAGATCGTATTTGGCGATCAGCCCGTCGCTGGTGTAGCCCGCGATCACGTCGACCTCGCCGGATGCGGCCGCCGCATACATGAAGTCCGGCTGCATCTGCCGCTGGGCGCGGAACGAGAGGCCATAGGCCTTCCTCAGTCCGGCCCATTCGGGGCGCGAGAAAAATTCGTAGTCGGCGGCGATCGACATCCCGGGAGCGCGAGAGGCGAGATCGGCGACGGTGCGGATGCCGAGTTGCTCGGCGCGCTTGCGCGGCATCACCAGCGCATAGGCGTTTTCGAAACCGAGCTGGCCGAGCAACGTGATGTTCTGGGCGGCGAGCGTGGTCTTCAGCTCGACGAGCAGCTCCTCGCGCGGTTTGATGTCGTTGTGGTGGAATTGATTGGCCCATAGCGTGCCGGAATAGTCGACATAGACGTCGATATCGTTGCCCGCCAGCGCGTCGAAGATCACGTTGGAGCCGAGGCCCTCGCGCGAGGTGGCGGCGAGCCCGGCCGCCTGCAGCCGCTGCGCCATCAGCGCCGACAATACATACTGCTCGGTAAAGGTCTTGGCGCCGACGACGTAACTCGATTGCGAGCGGGCCATGGAAGGCACCAGCGTCGCCGCGACCAGGCAGGCGATGGCGACGCCGCCGAGTGCGATCCGCAGGCGGCTGCGCAGGCGCAGGCCGTCTTCGATCAGCGCCAGCAACTGGTCGACCGCCAGCGCCAGCACGGCGGCGGCGAGGCAGCCGAACAGCACGAACACCCAGTTCTGGGTCTGCAGTCCCGCAAAGATATAGTTGCCCAGGCTGGTCTGCCCGATCGGCGTCGACAGCGTCGCGGTGCCGATCACCCAGACCGCGGAGGTCCGAATTCCCGCCATCATGACCGGCAGCGCCAGCGGCAGTTCGACCGTGAACAGCGACTGCCGCGGCGTCATGCCGACGCCCTGCGCCGCCTCCAGGATCGCGGCATCGACGCCCTGCAAGCCGGTGATGGTGTTGCGCAGCACCGGCAGCATCGAATAGAGCGCCAGCGCCAGCACCGCGGGGAGAAATCCGAAGGCGGAAAAACCGACCCCGAACCAGGACAGCGAGAGCGCCGCCAGCGCCAGCAGCAGCGGATAGAACAGCGCCAGCAAAGCGAGCCCCGGCACCGTCTGCACGATGCTGGCGAGACCCAGCAGCGCGCCGCGCAGCACCGGCCGATGGCGCGACAGGATAGCAAGCGGCAGGCTGACGAGAAGACCGAGCGCCAGCGCGGTGACGCTGACGCGGACATGGTTGCCGAGATAATCAGGCAGGTGGCCCAACGCCTCGCCCCAGCGCGGATCGGAGGACAGACTCATGCCGCACCGTCCCGCGGCAGCAAGGCGCTCAGCCGCTCGGCCTGCCGCCGCGGCGTGCGCAGGAGTTCGCCGACATAGGCGTCGCCGCTACGAGAGAGCTCCGCCGGCGTGCCCTCCGCCAACAGCCGCCCGCCGCGCATGACCGCGACGCGGTCGGCCAGCAGGATCGCCTCGGTCATGTCGTGGGTGATCATGACCGTGGTCAGGCCCAACTTCTGATGCAGCGCGCGATAGTCGTCGCCGAGCGCATCGCGGGTGAGGGGATCGAGCGCGCCGAACGGCTCGTCCATCAGCACGATGCGCGGTTTGGCGGCGAGCGCCCGCGCTACTCCGACGCGCTGGCGTTGGCCACCGGAGAGTTCATGCGGCAGCCGGTCGCGATAGTCTTTGCGGTCAAGCCGCACCAGATCGAGCAGCTCATCGACCCGCGCGGCGATTTCATCGGCCGGCGTTCCCAGCAGTTTTGGGGTAATTCCAATATTGCCGGCGACGTCGATATGTGGAAACAGCCCGCCGCTCTGAAAGACATAGCCGATCCGCCGGCGCAGCCCGATCGGGTCCAGGTTGCCGATATCCTCGCCCTCGACCTTGATGGTCCCGCGGTCGGCCTCGATCAGCCGGTTCGTCAGCCGCAACAGTGTGGTCTTGCCCGAGCCGGAGCCGCCGACAATGGCCAGGAATTCGCCCTCGGCGACCCCAAGCGAGACGTCGTCAACTGCAACCACGCGGCCGCCGTCGAAGGTCTTGGCGACATCCGCATAGGCGATGAGGGGAGCAGGCGGCATGCAGTCCGATCTCTACTATCACCCTCCCCGGAGGGGAGGGTGAAGATGAACTACCACGTCATGACGCCGCGTTGAACTTATCCGTCCGAACCGCTAAGGCATTTGTCCAAACGGGGAGAAGACAGGGTGGATACGGTACAGCCGACGGCGATCGCGCTCGAAGACGCGACGGTGGCATTCCGGCTGGCCGGGGACCGGGTCTATACCGCCGTGGAACAGGCCGATCTTTCGGTCGCCCATGGCGAATTCGTCGCCATCGTCGGCCCCACCGGCTGCGGGAAATCCACGCTGCTCAATGTCGCGGCCGGGCTGCTGAAGCCCGCGGCGGGATCGGTGAAGATCTTCGACCAGCCGCTTCACGGCCTGAACCGGGATGCCGGCTATCTGTTTCAGGCCGATGCGCTGTTCCCATGGAAGACCGCGATCGACAACGTCGCCATCGGGCTCGAGATATCGGGTGCGCCACGCGAGCAGGCGCTGCAGCGCGCGCAGGGCTGGCTGACGTCGGTGGGGCTTGGTGCGTTCGGCAACCGCTATCCGCACATGCTGTCGGGCGGCCAGCGCAAGCGCGTCGGCCTCGCGCAGGTCCTGATCCGCGATCCCAAGATTCTCTTGATGGATGAGCCGTTCGGTCCGCTCGACGCCCAGACCCGGCAGATCATGGGCAACCTGCTGCTGGAACTGTGGAACGCCGACCGCAAGGCAGTGTTGTTCGTCACCCACGATCTGGAGGAAGCGATCGCGCTGGCCGACCGCGTCGTCATCATGTCGGCGGGACCAAGCGCGCGCATCATCGGCGACTGGCGGGTGGCGCTGCCGCGGCCGCGCGACATTTCCGAAATCCGCATGGAAAAGGAATTTCACTCGCTGCACCGTGAGATATGGAGTGTCTTGAAGGACGAGGTGTTGAAGGGCTACGCACAATCAGCTGCCGGGTGATTGCGCTAAAAACAAACAAACCCAGGAGATGTCATGTCGGGACGTGGTTCGATTTTCGCTGGCGCCGTGGTGTTGGCGGCCTTCTGCGGCGCGCAGCAGGCGAGTGCGCAGGGTGTGTTCACGCTGAGTTCGCCGAGCTTCAAGGACGGCGAGCGGCTGGCGACCAAGAACGCCGGCAATAACAAGTCCAATCCGAATTGCGTCGGCGAAAATATTTCGCCCGCGCTGAACTGGTCCAACCCGCCCGAGGGTACCAAGAGCTATGCGCTGATGATGTTCGATCCCGAAGGGCGTCCGCCCGGCGGCGTCAGCCACTGGGTGGCCTATGGCATTGCGCCCTCCGTCACCGGTTTCGCCGAAGGCGAAGTCTCCAAGCCGAGCGACAAATATGTCGGCGGCATCGGCACCAACAAGTTCAATTTCTACACCGGCCCCTGCACCCCGGCCGGGCCGTTGCATCACTACACCTTCACGCTGATCGCGACTGATCTTGAGCCGACCGCGCTCAAGGAAGGCATGACGCGCGACGAATTGATCAAGGCGCTCGACGGCCACGCCAAGCAGGCGACCGGTCTGATCGGTATTTTCTCCAAGCCATGAGCAGGATCGTCATGATGAGAGGAGCTTGAACGTGTCGAGGATCAGGCTCCTCTCACTACAGATATTGGTCGCGGTCGTCGCTCTCGGGCTATGGCAGTTCTTCGCCACGGTTCCGGTGTTCGGCCGCATGTGGCTGCCACCGTTTTTCTTCTCCAACCCGGTCGACGTCTTCAGCCAGATCGTTCATTGGTTCGCGACCGGGGTGATCTGGAAGCACCTCGTCATCACGCTGTGGGAATCGACCCTGGCGTTCGTGATCGGCTCGCTGGGCGGCGTCCTGGTCGGGTTCTGGTTTGCGCGACAGCCGCGCGTCGCCGCGGTGTTCGATCCCTATGTGAAAATGTTTAACGCACTGCCGCGCGTGGTGCTGGCGCCGATCTTCACGCTGTGGCTGGGGCTCGGCATCTGGTCCAAGGTCGCGCTCGGCGTAACCTTGGTGTTCTTCATCGTGTTCTTCAACGTCTATCAGGGCGTCAAGGAAGTCTCCAACACGGTGCTCGACAACGGCCGCATGCTTGGCATGAATGAACGGCAGCTGACGCGGCATGTGTACTGGCCGTCGGCGCTGTCGTGGATGTTTTCCTCGCTGCACACCTCGGTCGGCTTCGCCGTGGTCGGTGCCGTCGTCGGCGAGTATCTGGGGTCGGCGGCCGGCCTCGGCTATTTGATCCAGCAGGCCGAAGGCGTGTTCGACGTCGCCGCCGTGTTCGCCGGCATGTTCGTGCTGTCGGCGTTCGTCATTTTGATCGACATGGTGGTGACGGTGGTGGAACGGCGGCTGCTGGTCTGGCGGCCAACCGCGTCGGAGAGCCGGGGGTAGGGTTTTCGCCGTCATTGCGAGGAGCGCAGCGACGAAGCAATCCATTCTTTCTTTGTGCCGTAAGATGGATTGCTTCGCTTGCGCTCGCAATGACGGAAGAGAGAACCGCGCCGTCAGTTCAGCAGCTTCGTATCATCCGGCGCCTGCGGCGGGGTCTTGATGGCGATCGCCTTGATGGTACGGCCGTCGGGCTTGGTGCCGCCATGCGGCGTGCCCTTCGGGATGATGACGAGATCGCCCTGCTTCACCTGCACTTCCTTGTCGCCAAGCCAGATCGTGCCCTTGCCTTCGAGGATGTATTGAATCTCGTTGGCGTTGGCATGCAGATGCTTGGGCGGGCTGCCGTCCTGGATCGAGATGGTCGCGCCGTCGACCGAGACGAACGTCTTGTTGCGCATGCCGCCGGCGTTGGCCGGCGACAGCGCGTCGCCTTCGAGATCGCCGGTATGGATGACCTGGGCCGCGATGACGTCGGCGGCGTAAGCCGGTCGCAGCAGATGTGTGACGCCGCAACCGGCGGCAAAGGCTGCGGCGATCGACAGCGAGATGGCAATGCGATTCATTGGGGTTCCTCCCTGAAACGTTTTTTGTGTGGTGATGCTAGTTCGCCGATCCGGAATTGGCTAGCGCATCACAACCCAGGCGCGTTCGGCATAGCCGAAAAGATTAGACGCGGGCGGTGGAATAAAGCGTGGTGGCCAGCATCCATCGGTGTCATTCCGGGATGGTCCGGAGGACCAGACCCGGAATCTCGAGATTCCGGGTTCGATGCTGCGCATCGCCCCGGAATGACGGCGGAACGCTTCTCAAGGTGGGTGCGCTGCACTATGTTGCCGGCAACCGAATGGAGGAAACCATGAAGAAAATGTTTGGCCGGCTGGCCGGAACGCTGCTGGCGCTGGCGCTGACGTCGGGTTTTGCCGCAGCGCAGAGCAAGATCACGGTCGCGGTCGGGGGCGGCGCCTGCCTGTGCTACCTGCCGACGGTGCTGGCCAAGCAACTCGGCGAATTCGACAAGGCCGGCCTCAATGTCGAACTGGTCGACCTCAAGGGCGGCTCGGACGCGCTGAAAGCCGTGCTCGGCGGCAGCGCCGACGTGGTTTCCGGCTATTTCGACCATTGCGTCAATCTGGCCGCCAAGAAGCAGGAACTCGTGTCCTTCGTGGTCTATGACCGCTATCCCGGGTTGGTGCTGGTGGTGTCGCCGTCGCACACGGCGGAAATCAAATCGATCAAGGACCTCGCCGGCAAGAAGGTCGGCGTCAGCGCGCCGGGTTCCTCGACCGATTTCTTCCTGAAATTCCTGCTGAAGAAAAACGGCCTCGACCCGACCAGCGCGGCGGTCATCGGCGTCGGTCTCGGCGCCACCGCGGTGGCGGCGATGGAGCAGGGCCAGATCGATGCGGCCGTGATGCTCGATCCGTCGGTTACCGTGCTGCAGGGCAGTCACAAGGATCTCACCATTCTTGCCGATACCCGCACGCAGAAGGATACGCTGGCGCTGTTCGGCGGCGAATATCCGGGCGGTGCGCTGTATTCGACGGCGGCCTGGGTCGGCTCGCACGAAAAGGACGTGCAGGCCTTGACCACGGCCATCGTCAACACGCTGACCTGGATTCATTCGCATTCGCCGGAAGAGATCATGGCGAAAATGCCGGAGGAAATGGTCGGCAAGAACAAGGAGCTCTATCTCGCCGCATTGAAGAACACGATCCCGATGTTCTCGGAGACCGGCAAGATGGATCCCAAGGGCGCCGACGCGGTGCTCGCGGTGTTCAGCGAGGGCTCGCCTGAAGTCGCCAAGGCCAATATCGACGTCAGCAAGACCTGGACCAACAAGTTTGTCGATCAGGTCAAGAAGACCACCGGCATGAACGCCAAGTGATGTACGAGCGATCGTGAAGTGAGGCGGTGAGTGGCATGAGCACGCTGGTCATTCACCACGTCACCACGCTCGATCTGGCCGTGGAAGCATGGCCGTGGCCGTTCGCGCTGGAGCGCCGCGCCGAGATCGACGCGCACTTTGCGGCGCTGCTGCGCGATAATCCCGCGCTGTGGAATGGCCGCGTCCTGCTCGGACGCAATCCGGTGTTTTCGGGCGAGCGGCTCAGCGCCAGCTATTTCGAAACCGATTTTGCGAGCTTCCTGGCCTGGCGCGACTGGGGCTTTCCCGACAAAAGCGTGTTCAACGGCTTCGGTATGGGCGCGCTGCTCAGCAGCGATGGCGCGTTCGTGCTCGGCGAAATGGGCCAGCACACCGCCAATGCCGGCCGGATCTATTTCGCGTCCGGGACTCCCGATCTCGACGACATCAGGGACGGCACGCTCGATATGTCAGGCAGCGTCGAACGCGAGATCGAGGAGGAGACCGGTCTCGCGCCGGCCGATTATCGCCGTGACGCGCACTGGCACTGCATCTTCACCGGAGCGGCGCTGGCGATGATCCGGATTCTACGGGTCGATATGCCGGGCGAAGCGTTGCGTGCCCGGATTGTGGGCAATCTTGCTTTGCAGCAATCGCCGGAATTATCCGGCATTCATCTCGTGCATAGCGCTGATGATCTCACCGACACGATGCCACGCTTTGTGACCGCATTCATCGAATCACAACTGTCGCCCCAACCCTGACGTGCAGGCGGCGCGCCGCGTCAGGTATCCCCGCGTCGCGGTGGCGCTGCAATGCGCTTGACATTGGTCCACGCTATCAATGTGATGGGCGCCGTTAAAACAAAAAAGAAGCAGTGCACAATCGTCCAGGGAGGATTTCATGCCGGTGCGCAATTTCGCACGCCTGCTCGTAGGGGTGTCGGCCGCTGTCGCGGTGCTGGGGATGGCGGTATCCGCCGAGGCTCAGGAAAAGAAAATCAAGATCGGCGTCATCTTCGACCTCACCGGCCCGCTCGCCGGCGGCGGTTCGGAACTGCAATATACCGGCGTCAAGATCATGCTCGACCATTACGCCAAGACCGGCGTCGAGGGTTACAAGATCGAGACGGTTTACGCCGACGCCCAGAGCAAGCCCGATATCGCTATCAACGAGGCGGTGCGCCTGCTGGAGCAGGAAAAGGTCGACATGCTGATGGGCTTCTTCTCGTCGGCGCAGTGCGTGCCGGTGTCGGCCCGCGTCGACCAGATGAAGAAATTCATGTGGATCACCACCTGCATTTCCTCCGGCGTGTTCGATAACAAGGGCTACAAATACGTCTTCCGTCCGCAGGCGGCCGGTGACCAGTACGGCATGATGACGACGGACTTCATCGCGCAGTATTCGAAATCGAAATTCGGCAAGGAGCCAAAGGATCTGCGCGTTGCCATCATTCACGAGGACGGCGCCTATGGCGTCGACGTCTCCAAGGGCAACGAGGCCGGCGTCAAGAAGGCCGGCTTCAACCTGGTGCTGAAGGAGGGTTATTCGGCGACCGCGCCCGATCTCTCGGCGCTGGTCACCAAGCTGAAGCGCGCCAAGCCTGACGTGATTTTCCACACCGGCTACAACCCCGACATCACGCTGCTGTTCCGGCAGGCGCGCGAACAGGGATTGAAGTTCGGTGCCATCGTCGGCCACGGCGCGGGCTATGGCGTGTACGAAAAGCTGAAGGAAGGTCTCGGCACCGACGCCAACTACCTCTTCAACACCGACCCGATCTCGATCTGGCTCGCCAACCAGAAGACCATGGATCCGAAGCTGCCGGCCGTGATCAAGATGGTCGGCGAGGAGTTCGACAAGCTGAAGCCAGGCGTCGCGATCCGTTCCGCGCATGTCGGTATCGGCGCTTCGAACGCCTTTGTCTTCCTCGACGACGTGCTGCCGCGCGCGATCAAGAAGTATGGCGGCGTCGATCCGGAAGCCTTGCGCAAGGCCGCGCTCGATACCGATATTCCTGAAGGCGGCACCATGCTCGGCTTTGGCGTCAAGTTCTTTGGCGAGGGTACCCAGATGGCCGGCCAGAACGAACGCTCGTTCCCGGTGGTGTTGCAGTACATTGACGACAAATCCTATGTCGTGTGGCCGAAGAGCCAGATGCAGCGCGAGACCGTGCTGCCTTTGCCGAAGGGGACCACGTTCAGCGACCAGTAGGTCAAGGCACGTCTTACAAGTTACAAGACAAGGCTGAGGCAAGCGGGTTAGCGGAGGTTCTGGGGTGCTAACGGTAGACGGATTGGTGAAGCGCTTCGGCGGCTTCACCGCTGTTAACAGCGTGTCGTTTCGGGTCGAGCAGGGCGAGATTCTCGGCCTGATCGGCCCCAACGGCTCCGGCAAGAGCACGATCTTCAACATGCTGTCGGGCACACTGATCCCGACGGCAGGTTCGATCATGTTCAACGGCGTCGAACTCGCAGGCCAGGCGCCGCACCGCATCATCAACGGTGGCGTCGGCCGCACCTTCCAGATTCCGCGGCCGTTTCACCGGCTCACGATATTCGAGAACGTGGCGCTGGCCGGCTACTACGGCCAGGGCCGGCACAGCCGGGCCAGGGCCGAGGAAGCGGCGGAGAAAGCGCTTGGCATGGTCGGCCTGCCGACCGATCGCCATGCCAGCGTCGACGGGCTCGGCGCGGCCGGCCTGAAAAAGCTCGAACTGGCGAAGGCGCTGGCGACCGGCCCGAAACTTCTGCTCGCCGACGAAAGCCTCGGCGGGCTGGATGAGACCGAGATGGATCAGGCCGCCGACATGCTGCGCAAGATCCGCGACGAACTCGGCATCACCATCATCTGGGTCGAGCACATCATGGGCGTTTTGATGCGGGTGGTCGATCGCGTGATGGTGCTCGATCACGGCGAGAAGATTTCGGAGGGGTTGCCGAGCGAAGTGGCCGGCGATCCCAGGGTGATCGAGGTCTATCTCGGCACCGATGCCGACGAGAGCCAGCTCGCGGCCGGCGAAGCGCGCCGCCGGGCAGGGGTCTGATCATGCTCGACCTTAAATCAATCGATGCAGGCTACGGCAGCTTTCAGGCGCTGTTCGACGTGTCGCTCGAGGTCAAGGCGGGCGAAGCGGTCGGCGTGATCGGCCCCAACGGCGCCGGCAAGACCACGTTGATGCGGGTGATCTCCGGTCTGATCCGGCCTACCAAAGGCGCGATTGCGATGGAGGGTACCGATGTGCTGGCGACGCCGGCGCATCGCATCGTCGACCTCGGCATCGCCCATGTGCCGGAAAACCGCCGGCTGTTTCCGCGGCTCTCGGTCGACGACAATCTGAAAATGGGCGCCTACATGCCCGGCGCGCGCGCGCGATATGCCGAGCGGCTGGAATTCGTATTCGACCTGTTTCCGCGCATGAAGGAACGGCGCGGCCAGCTGGCCGGCACCATGTCGGGCGGCGAGCAGCAGATGTGCGCGATCGGCCGCGCGCTGATGTCGGATCCGAAATTGCTGCTGCTCGACGAGCCGTCGGCGGGGCTCGCGCCCGTCGTGGTGCAGCAGGTGTTCGAACTGGTCAAACGTATCAGGGCCGGCGGGCTGACGGTGCTGATCGTCGAGCAGAACGTGCAGCAGGTGCTGAAAGTGGTCGATCGCGCCTATCTGCTCGAGGCAGGCTCCATTCGCGCATCGGGCACGTCGGCCGAGATGCTGTCGACCGACAGCATCAAGCAGGCATATCTCGGGGTCTAGGGCGCATGATCAGGAAAAGTGGGTACCGGTTTTCCCTCGCGACAAACGCCAAAGGCGTTTGCGCGGAGATCATGCCCAAATACAGAGGCGATTGATCTGATGCAGGCGTTTCTGGACATCTTTGACATCTACCTGCTGGAGGCCGTGGTCAACGGCATCCTGCTCGGCGGGGTGCTGGCGGTATTGGCGCTCGGGCTCAATCTGATCTTCGGCGTCATCGACGTGACCTGGATCTGCTACGCCGAACTCGTCATGATCGGCATGTACGGGATGTATTATCTCGTGCAGGTGTTCCACTTTCCCTACTGGGCGGCGGCGCCGCTGACCATCATGCTGGTGGCGGCGCTGGGCGCAGCGCTGCACTACATCGTCATCGCACCGCTCTTGACCGCGCCGCCGATCAACCAGTTGCTCGCCACCGGTGGCGTGCTGTTCATCCTGCAGAGCTTTGCCACCGTCGCCTTCGGCATCGACTTCCGCAATCTCGGCATCCGCCTGCCGGTGCTGGCGTTCGGCGAGATGCATTTCAGCTACGCGCGATTGTTGTCGTTTGGTGCCGCTCTGGTTGGCATGATCGCGGTCTACCTGTTCATGAAGCGCACCTATACCGGCACGGCCATTCGCGCCATCGCGCAGGACCGCCAGATCATGTCGCTGATGGGGGTCGATACCAAGCGTATCTACCTCATCACCTCGGCGATCGGCGGCGGGCTCGCGGGCTTGGCCGCCTGCCTGCTGGTGCTGCAATACGACGTGCATCCCTTTGTCGGGCTGTCGTTCGGGCCGATCACCTTCCTGATCTGCGTGCTCGGGGGGCTCGGCAATTTCATCGGCGGCTTCATCGCGGCGTTCGTGTTTGCCGAGATCATCTCGCTGGGCGGGCTGTTTTCGGACCTCGAATGGGGCTACGTACTCGCCTTCGCCTTCTTCATCGTCATGATGTTCATCCGGCCCGCGGGCCTGTTTGCGAGGCGCTCGTGACTCTTCGCAACGCGGCCTGGATTGCCGGACTGGCGGCGCTGATCGCGCTGCCCTTTGTCTACCGCGATCCCTATCACCTGCACATCCTGGTGCTGATCCTGATCTGGTCGTTCGCCTACACGTCGTGGTCGATCATGGGCCGCTTCGGCCTGGTGTCGCTTGGCCATGGCGGCTTCATGGGCGTCGGCGCCTATGTGACGGCGCTGCTGTGGAACCATCTCGGCGTGTCGCCGTGGATCGGCATTCCCGTCGGCATGGCGGCAGCGGGCGTGCTCGCGCTGATCGTCGCCTATCCCTGCTTCCGCTTTCGCATCACCGGGCATTATTTCGTGCTGGTGACGTTGGCGCTGTCGGGCATCGTGCTGCAGGTCATCACCGCGACGCGCGACTACACCGGCGGTTCGCTCGGGCTGACGCCGAACCGCACCAAGGGCAGCCAGTTGCTGGCGCTGCAGTTCGACGACAAGGTGACGTGGTACCTGATCGCGCTGTTCGTCTGGGTGGTCGGACTGCTGATCTGGAACTGGGTCGACCGCAGCATGAGCCGCTACGCCATGGAGGCGATCTCGGAGGATGAGGACGCGGCGGCTGCGGCCGGCGTCAACGTCACCGCCGAAAAGCTCAAGATCACGCTGATCTCGGCGCTGATGACGGCACTCGCCGGCGCGCTTTATTGCCAGTACCAGATGTTCATCACCCCCGACACCGTCAGCGGCATTTCGGTGTCGCTGCAGATGGTGTTCGCCGTCATCGTCGGCGGGCTCTATGTTTCGTTCGGGCCGACCATCGGCGCCGTCATCACCATCATGCTCGCGGAAATCCTGCGCATCGGCTTTGGAACCAAGGCGGTCGGCTGGGACAACCTCGTCTATGGCGTATTGCTGGTGACCTTCATCATATTCCTTCCCAAGGGTATTCTTGGTAGCGTCCTCGACCGATGGAAGACGCAACCTGAAAAGCCCAAGACTTCATGAACAAGAAATCCTCGAAATCGCTCGCCGACGAATTGAAGCCCTATGTCGCGCCGTTCAGCTTTGACGGCTTGGGCGAGTTCCACCTGAAATCGCACAAGACGCGCGAGAAGGGCGGCCTCGACAAGGACGAAGGCGAAGCGATCATCGAGGCCAATCGCAAGCGGCTGAACGATTTTCAGGAAAAGCTCTACGCCCAGGACCGCTGGTCGATGCTGCTGATCTTTCAGGGCATGGACGCAGCCGGCAAGGACTCCGCGATCAAGAGCATCTTCGACGGCGTCAATCCGCAGGGCTGCGAGGTCACGTCGTTCAAGCAGCCCTCGGCGCACGAACTCGACCACGATTTTCTCTGGCGCAGCATGATCGCGCTGCCCGAGCGCGGCCGGATCGGGATCTTCAACCGCTCCTATTACGAGGAATGCCTGGTAGTGCGGGTGCGCCCGGAAGTCCTGGCGAAGGAAAAGCTGCCGCCCCGGCTGGTGACCAAAAACATCTGGCGCGAGCGGTTCGAGGATATCTCGGCGATGGAGCGCTTTCTGGCGCGCAACGGCACCGTGATCCTGAAGTTCTTCCTCAACGTTTCCCGGGAAGAGCAGCGCGCGCGCTTTCTCGCCCGGCTGGAAGAGCCCGCCAAGAACTGGAAGTTCTCGAAAGCCGATATAGCCGAACGCGCGCTGTGGCCGAAGTACCAGGCTGCCTATCAGGAAGTGATCCGGCACACCTCGACCAAGCTGGCGCCGTGGCATGTGGTGCCGGCCGACCACAAATGGTTTGCCCGCGTCGTGATCGGCTCGACCATTGTCGCGGCGCTCGACAGGCTCGATCTGCAATTCCCCAGGGTAGACAAGGCCGAGCGCAGCGAATTCAAGCAGGTGCGCGAGGCGTTGCTGGCCGAGGGCAAAGGTGAGGCGAGCAAGGCGCCGGCGAAGCAGGCGAAGTAAGCCGCTTCTCTGCCGCCCAACCCCTTGGCTGTCATTCCCCGCGAAGGCGGGGAATCCAGTACGCCGCGGCCTCTCGATCCCGACGTCGGTCTCTGGAATACTGGGTCACCCGCTTTCGCGGGTGATGACAACCTTTTCCGGCCGCACACCTTCGGCGACGGCGTATATTCGCCAACAAGCCGCGAGATTCGTGTTGCGCAAGTTGAAGGTTTGCCACCGGCCTTTTGAATGAACGGGATGGCTCGCCATGGACCAGATCATTTCCGCCGACCAGAAAGACCTATCCGTCCTGCGGCCGCCCGAACGCGACCTGCGGCTCGATCTGTTTCGCGGCGTCGGGCAGTGGATGGTCTTTCTCGATCACATCCCGCACGACCTCGTCAGCTGGCTGACGCTTCGCAACTACGGCTTCAGCGACGCGGCCGAGTTCTTCGTGTTCATTTCCGGCTATCTCGCCGGCTTCATCTACGGGCCTGCGGTGCGCGGCGGCTATTTTCTCGCCGCAACCAAGCGGCTGATGAAGCGGGTATGGCAATTATACATCGCCCATATTTTCCTGTTCCTGCTCTTTACGGCGCAGGTCGCGCGCACCGCCAAGCGCTTCGACAATCCGATGTACGAGAATGAATTCAACGTCTTCAACTTTCTGCAGCACCCCGACGTGATGATCGGGCAGGCGCTGTCGCTGAAGTACAAGCCGGTCAATTTCGACGTGCTGCCGCTCTATATGGCGCTGCTGTTCGCGTCGCCGCTGATCCTGTGGTGCCTGATACGGCGTCCGGCGCTCGCTCTGCTCGGCTCGGTCGTGCTGTATATCGCGGCGCGCTGGTTCGACTGGAACCTGCCGTCCTATCCAGCGGGGTCGAGCTGGTATTTCAATCCGTTCGCCTGGCAGATGCTGTTCGTGTTTGCCGCCTGGTGCGGTCTCGGCGGCAGCGCGCAACTGCAATTTCTGATCGGCTCCCGCGCCGCGCTGGCGGTGGCCGTGGCCTGGCTCGCGTTTGCGTTCCTGATCGTGATGACCTGGCACAGTGCGTTTCTTGAATCGCTGATCCCGAAGTGGATGATCAAGGTGATCTATCCGATCGACAAATCCGATCTCGACATGCTGCGCTTTACGCATTTTCTGGCGCTGGCGCTGGTGGTCGTCCGGTTCGTTCCGAAGCACTGGCCGCCGCTGACGTCGAAATGGCTGGTGCCGCTGATGGCCTGCGGGCGGCATTCGCTGCCCATCTTCTGTCTCGGCATATTCCTGTCGTTTTCGGCGCACTGGGTCCTGACCCAGTATTCCAAAGGCTTTGCCGAGCAGCTTTTCGTCAGCGCGGTCGGCGTAACGGTCATGGTGGCGGCGGCCTTTCTGTTGGACTGGTACAAGAAAGTGCCGGTGCTGTTCGAGGCGCCCAAAACCGAACCTACGACCGAGCCCGCGCAGGCGTGATGGGGTACCGCGGGTTCGGTACCCGGATGCGGGGAGGGCTATTAGGTCACCCCTGCTGACCATCTTTTGGCATTGCGGACGGTCATATTTCTCGTCTAGAACGGCCGGGAAGCGAGGTCCCGGCAACGAACCGTCAACGGTTTTGGCCGAGGATTCCGACTTCTCAAGGGTCTGGCAATGCTGATTCGCAGCGAAATGTCTGGAGTTCGGGGTGGAGCGGCCAAGGCTGCCCCCGCGATTCCGGCTGCGTCCTTGCCCACCCTCCTTCTTGGCGGGCTTCTGCTTCTTATCGGCCCCTGAGGGCCGTCTGGGCGGTTGCGCCTGGGCACTCAGGGGTTGCGCGAGATCACCAGACCCTTCAGCGCTCAAAAAACAGCGCACGACCCATAAGGAATTCTTCCAATGACTACCGCACCGAAGTCCGAGAAGGACCGCGTCATCGTATTCGACACCACCCTGCGTGACGGCGAGCAATGCCCCGGCGCCACCATGACGTTCGAGGAAAAGATCGAGATCGCCGAGATGCTCGACGACATGGGCGTCGACGTCATCGAGGCCGGCTTCCCGATCACCTCGGAAGGCGACTTCCAGGCGGTCAGCGAGATCGCCCGCCGCTCCAAGAATTCGGTCATCGCCGGCCTGTCGCGGGCCAACCCGAAGGACATCGACCGCTGCGCCGAAGCGGTAAAATTCGCCAGGCGCGGCCGTGTCCACACCGTGATCGCGACCTCGCCGCTGCACATGCGCGTCAAGCTCAACATGACGCCGGAGCAGGTGCTGGATCTGTCGGTCGCCAACGTTACCCGCGCCCGCAACCAGATCGACGACGTCGAATGGTCGGCCGAAGACGCCACCCGCAGCGAGATGGACTTCCTCTGCCGCATCGTCGAGGCCGTGATCAAGGCCGGCGCCACCACGGTCAATATTCCCGACACTGTCGGCTACACCACGCCGGAGGAATACACCCGCTTCATGCGCACGCTGATCGAGCGGGTGCCGAACTCCGACAAGGCGGTGTTCTCGGTGCATTGCCATAACGACCTCGGCATGGCGGTGGCGAATTCGCTGGCCGGCATCGCCGGCGGCGCACGCCAGATCGAATGCACCGTCAACGGCATCGGCGAGCGCGCCGGCAACGCCGCGCTGGAAGAAGTCGTGATGGCGATGAATGTCCGCAACGACGTGTTTCCGTGGTGGAACCGGATCGACACCACCATGCTGACGCGGGCATCGAAGCTGGTATCGGCCGCGACCTCGTTCCCGGTGCAGTACAACAAGGCGATCGTCGGCCGTAACGCCTTCGCGCATGAGAGCGGCATCCATCAGGACGGCGTGCTGAAGGACGCCTCGACTTACGAGATCATGCGTCCCGAGATGATCGGCCTGAAGAAGTCGTCGCTGGTGCTCGGCAAGCATTCCGGCCGCCATGCCTTCGTGCACAAGCTGGAAGAGATGGGCTACAAGCTCGGCGCCAACCAGCTGGAAGACGCCTTTGTGCGAATGAAGGCGCTGGCCGACCGCAAGAAGGACATCTACGACGAGGACATCGAGGCGCTGGTCGACCAGGAGATCGCGGCAGCCCACGATCGCATCAAGCTGACCTCGCTGACCGTGATCGCGGGCACCCATGGCCCGCAGCGCGCCACCATGAAGCTCGACATCGACGGCAAGATCAAAATCGAGGAAGCCGAAGGCAACGGTCCGGTCGATGCGGTCTTCAACTGCATCAAGGCGCTGGTGCCGCACGAGGCCAAGCTGGAACTCTATCAGGTCCACGCCGTCACCGAAGGCACCGATGCCCAGGCCGAAGTGTCGGTGCGGCTCGCCCATGAAGGCCGCTCGATGACGTCGAAGGCCTCCGATCCGGATACGCTGGTGGCCTCGGCGAAAGCCTATCTCGGCGCGCTCAACAAGATCGTCATGAAGCACCAGCGCGACGAACCGGCGCAGGTGGCCAGTTAATAACCGCGGTCATTCCGGGGCGCATCGAAGATGCGAACCCGGAATCTCGATGTTATCGAAAAATAAACGCGGCGCCCAAAGCGCCGCGTTTTTGCGTTGGGCTCAATTGCCGCCCGCCACGCGATTATGTTTGAGCCGCTGTTCGCCGCGCGTTAATGAGATTGGATGCTCGTCCATATCCAGATTCTCCGGTTTATCGCGGCAGTCTCGGTCATCGCCTTTCATGCCCTGGGCGCCGCCCCTGACGGCTTCAAGGTGGCCGAGAGCCCGATCTCCTTTGTGCTGTCCTATGGGGGGCGCGGCGTCGATCTGTTCTTCGTCATTTCAGGCTTCATCATTTTTTATGCGACCCATGGCAGAGGCCTGACGCCGGCGGAATTCCTGCGCCGCCGCGTCGAGCGGATCGTGCCGCTGTATTTCTTCGTGATCTTCGCCGTCACGGTGCTGGCGGTGACGTTGCCGGCCACGTTCGGCGCGACGGATTGGTACACGCCCCGCCATATCCTCAAGTCGCTGGCGTTCGTCGCCTTCACCGACGGCGAGATGCCGGTCGTCTATGTCGGCTGGTCGCTCGAATACGAGATGTATTTCTATCTCGCGGTCGCGCTGCTGATGGCGGCAACGCGCGATGCCTGGCGCAACGTCGTGGTGATTTTTTCCGCGCTCGCCATCGCCGGGCGCATCCCGGGCATTGACGCTGCGCTCGGAAATTACGCCTTCTTCGTCGATCCGATGATCCTCGAATTCGTGCTCGGCGTCATCGTGGGCCACGTGTTCGTGAATGGCCGGGCCGGTTGGCCGATGCTGGTCGCTGCGGCCTGTGCGACCGTGGCGGTGCTGGTGACGGACCCCACCCACCGCGTCATCGTATCCGGCGTTCCGTCAGCCTTGCTGGTGGTGGCGGCAGCCTTTGTCAGCCGCAAGCGCACTGATGCGTCGTGGCCGGAGCGTGCGTTGGCGCGGCTGGGGGATGCGTCCTATTCGATTTATCTGGCTCAGGTGGAGACGGTGTCGCTGGCAGGAGCGACCGTGGCCGGCCTGATCCCGTCGATTCCTCCGCTGCTGCTCTTGGTCGTCACCAGCGTCATCGTCGTCGCATTCGGCCTGCTGCTCAATATCGCCGTGGAGCGGCCGTTGCTCAGGTTCAGCCGGCGCCTTGGCGCTCTGCGCCCGGTGCAGGCCTCCGGCTGAAACGGCGCATTGACGCGATTGCGCCTGGCATTTTTAATTGGCGGCATCGGCTTGCCGATCGGGCGGCACAGCGAATAACAACAATCCGCAAGGGGGATGTGCGAATGATGGACGGTTCGACCAACGGCGGCCAGATGCCATCGCCGATGCTGTTCCAGCCGCTGGCGGTCCGTGGCCTCACGCTGAAAAATCGCCTCGTGGTGCCGCCGATGGTCCATTATCGCTGCGACCCCGGCCATACCTGCGGCACCTTCCACCTCGTGCATCTCGGCCGCTACGCGCTGGGCGGTTTTGGCCTCGTCTTTGTCGAAGCGACCGGTGTCGAGGAGATCGGGCTGATCAACGAGCACGACCTCGGCATCTGGAACGAGGCGCAGGTCGAGAGTTTCAAGCCGCTGATCGCCTTCATGAAGCGTCAGGGGACCGCGATCGGCATCCAGCTTGCCCATGGCGGCCGCAAGTCATCCTCGCAAACCGCCATGCAGGGCATGGGACCGCTCACGGAAGAAAATCTGAAGGCCGGCGACAAGATTTGGCAGCCGGTGGGGCCCACCGCCGAGCCGGTCGCCAAGGGCTGGCTGACGCCGCGGCAACTGACGACGGAAGAGTGCAAGGCGATGGTCGGCACCTGGGCCAAAGCCGCGCGGAATGCGGTAGCTGCCGGCTTCGACACCATCGAGATCCACACCGCGCACGGCTATCTGCTGGCCTCGTTCCTGTCGCCGGTGTCCAACACCCGCAACGACGAATACGGTGGCGATCGCGCGGGGCGCATGGGCCTGCCGCTGGAGATCGCCGAAGCGGTGCGCCGCGAAATGCCGGCCTCCATGCCGCTGTTCGTCCGTGTCTCGTCCGTCGACGGCACGCAGAAAGGCTGGAACATGGATGACACCGTGGTCTTTGCGCGCGAACTGAAAGCGCGCGGCGTCGACGTGATCGATTGCTCGTCCGGCGGCATCGCCGGTGCAGCTACCGCAGCCCAGGTGCCGCGCAGCCTCGGCTTCCAGGTTCCGTTTGCGGAGCGCGTCCGCAAGGAAGCCGACATCACGACCATGGCGGTGGGCATCATTCTCGAAGCGCAGCAGGCCGAGGCGATCCTGCAGAACAAGCAAGCCGATCTCGTCGCGATCGGCCGCCAGTCGCAGTTCAATCCCAACATCGCCCACCATTGGGCCCACGATCTCGGCATCAACGCGCGCTTCGAGGACTGGTCGCCCGAATTTGGCTGGTGGCTCGAAAAGCGCATCAGGACGCTGGAAGGCTTTGCCACGCCGACCGGCGTGGTGACCCACCGCGGACGCATTAACCAATAGTTAAGGTTATATTTGCTGGTCCGGGAGGCCGGGCCTAGCCTTGGCCGGGATATCGCTTCGCAACCCGGGAAACAGGTGCGTGCCATGGCATATGGAAGGTACGGAGCGCTTGCAGCGTCGCTTGCCGTCATCGCGCTGATGTTTGCCGGTGACGAGACATTCGCGAGGTCAGGCGGCGTGCACGGTGGAGGTTTTGTCTCGGCGCGCGCGATCCCTCATTCGCCATTTGGCCGGCTGCATCACCGGAGAAATGTCGGGGCGTACTGGCCGGCGGGCTACTACGACGGGCCATCAAATGGCGAAGCCATTGCCGACGTTCCGCCGCCGCTCTCGAGCGACATCCATTACACCTACACCAATGACGTTCCCTGGGATTGGGCGCATCGGTATCCGCCGGATGTCGTGCCGTCCGCCCGGGCCTATGTGACGCAGTGCCCCGCGGAGACCGTGACGGTCCCCGGCGCCGGCGGCAAGGACCACACCGTCAATATCGTGCGGTGCTACTAGCGGAATTAGCAGGACGGATCGCATCTCCGCTGCGGTTTGTTGACACCTGCGACAGAGTGAGATTCTCTGCCCCGACACGGACAACCAACCGGCCATCATTTCAATGTCGACCCTTGAGCCGCATTGCGAGGAGGGACGGTTGCCATTCTCCTCCTCATCGTGTTTCTCGTCGCCCGCGACCTGCGAACCAGCCGGTTAAGCCGCTACTCCGCGCTGCTCTTCCTCGGCACCGCCGCGTTCGTGATCGATTCGGCGCCCGGCTTCTGGACGCTCGACATGCGTCTGAAAATTCCGATCCATGTTCTTTGCATCGCAACGCCGGCGGTGTTCTGGATCATGGCGGCGGCGCTGTTCGATGATGACTTCAAGGCACGCTGGTATCACGCACTCGCCTGGCTCTGGCTCGCCGGCCTCGCCTGGCGGGAAATGTATGGCTGGCCGTCTGCCGTCGTGGCCGTTCAGGAGGCTTCGTCGCTGCTGTTCGTCGCGTTCGGCGTCTGGCATGCGCTGGCCGGCCGGGCTGGGGATCTGGTGGAATGGCGGCGTCAGCTCCGCGTCGAGTTCGCGGTGATCACGGCGCTCTATATCGCCTCCATTATCGTATCGCAGCGGATCTGGCCCGGCACGCTGGGCAAACCTCCCTACAGTCTCTTCAACGCGATCGGCCTGATGGCGTTCATCTTTGTGTACGCCTGGCTACGACTGTCCCTGTTGATCAGCCAACAGTTCGCGCCGGCGTCGCCACAGGACGGCTCGGCGCCGCTCATCGGCGCAGGACCGCGGCAGGCGCCATCAGCCACCGGGCAGGACGCCGTCGTGCTCGAGGCGCTTCGCAAGCTGATGGTGGAGGGCAAGGCCTACCGCGACGACGGTCTGAGCATCACCTTGCTGTCACAAACGCTCGGCGTTCAGGAATACCGGTTGCGCCGCCTGATCAACGGACAACTCGGTCACCGGAATTTCAGCGCCTTCGTCAACGGCTACCGGCTGACGGAGGCGGAAACAGCATTGGCCGACCCCGGCCAGGCCGAAGTGCCGATCCTGACCATTGCGCTCGACGCCGGCTTCGGCTCGATCGGGCCGTTCAATCGCGCGTTCAAGGCCCATACCGGGCTGACGCCGACCGAATATCGGCGCACCCGTGTCGATGCCCCGTTGCCGATTCCGGAATCGGCCAGCCGGTCGTAGGATTCGGCCAGAAGCGGCTGGAAACCGGCGAGCCGACAAACCTTTCCGATGTCACGTTGATCCCCAAGGCAGCGCGAGTCCCTGAAGGGCTGGCGCCTTTGCTGGACAGGAGATCGGCCGTGAAGCAACTCGTCCAAATCCTTCAATTCGCTCTTCCCGCCGTGATCGCGATCGCGACGCTCGAAGCGCTGTTCCTCGCCGTCGTGATGCGGCGGGATTACAACTGGCGGGCCTATTTCGCCTCGCTCGCCGATGCGCTGGGCCGGGAATACATCGTGTACGTTTTCCTGTCGGCGAGCCTTGCGACGCCGCTGATCCGTCTGGCCTGGGAGCACCGCCTGTTCACCGTGCCGCTCGATACCGCGACGGCGGTAGTGGTGCTCGTGATCGGCCAGGACTTTTGTTATTACTGGCTCCACCGCGCCAGTCACCGTATCAGGTGGTTCTGGGCGAGCCACGCGGTGCATCATTCATCCAACGAACTCAATCTCGGCGCGTCCTATCGTTTCGGCTGGACCGGGCGGCTGACCGGCGCCGGGGTCTTCTTTGTGCCGATGATCTGGCTCGGTTTCGCACCGGGTCCGGTCTTCATCGCCGCCGGTTTTGGCCTGCTCTATCAGTTCTGGATCCATACCGAATGGATTCCGAAACTCGGCTGGCTCGAATATGTGCTGAACACGCCCTCGCATCATCGCGTGCATCACGCCGCCAATCCGGAATATCTCGACCGCAACTACGGCGGTATCTTCATCGTGTTCGACCGCCTGTTCGGAACCTTCGTCAGCGAGCGCGACGACGTACCCTGCCGCTACGGCCTGGTAACGCCGTTGCTCTCGAACAACCCGCTGGTGATTGGATTTCACGAATGGGCGGCGATGGCCCGCGATCTCTGGCAGGCCCGCAGCTGGCGCGCGCGGCTAATGCATGTCGTCGGTCCGCCCGGCTGGCGCGCGGAGGCGAAGGAACAGGCGGCCGACGCGCACGTGAGCCCGGCAATGCGGGAAGGCGCCACGGTGGCTCTTCCCGACGCGCGCGGTGTATAGCCAAATTGTTGACAGTTGACGACCCGGTTGCGATACAAATCGGCAACCGGGAGATCAGTTCAATGGTCCGTCAGATCAGATGCGTGCTGATGCGCGGAGGCACCAGCAAGGCCGTTTTCCTGAGGGAGAGCGATCTTCCGGTCGACGAAGTCGAACGTAACAGCACCATCCTTTCCATCTTCGGGTCGCCGGATCGCCGGCAGATCGACGGATTGGGCGGCGCCGATCCCCTGACCAGCAAGCTCGCGATCATCGGCCCGGTCCGGACGACGGAACCGCGCGCGGCCGGCACGCATCTCACCTACACCTTCGGCCAGGTCGAGATTGCGCATCCCGAAATCGACTGGTTGAGCTTGTGCGGCAATATCAGTGCGGCGGTGGGCGCCTTCGCGGTTTACGAGGGGTATGTGACGCCGAGCGAGCCCATGACGCAGGTGCGGGTGTTCAACACCAATCTGTCGCGGGTGCTGACGATCGAGGTGCCGGTGCTGGACGGGCGCCCGATTGAACAAGGCGACTATTCGGTCCCCGGTGTGCCCGGAACGGGCGCGAAGATACTCATCGATTTTTCCGACACCGCCGGCGCCGCCACCGGCGCGTTGCTTCCCACCGGACGGCCGGTCGATCGTCTTAATGTTCCCGACGACGGCGAGATCGACGTCTCGCTGGTCGATATCGGCAACGCGCACGTGTTCGTACGCGCTGGCGATCTGGGCTTGCGCGGCACCGAAGGCGCCGCGCAGCTTGATGCCGACCACGAGCTGCGTGCACGCCTCGAGCGTATCCGGGGTGCCGCAGCCGAGCGCATGGGCATGATCGCAAACGCGGCGCAGTCGCGCGAAGAGTCGCCCGCCACCCCCATTCTCGGCATCGTCAGTCCGCCGGCGTCCTATCGCGACGAGAACGGTGGCACCGTTGTGAACGAGAACGAGGTCGATCTGGTTTCCCGCCTGATGTTCATGCAGCAGACCCACAAGACCTATGCCGGGACCAGCACCGTGTGTACCGGCGTCGCCAGCCGGCTGGCGGGAACCCTCGTGCACGAGGTGACACGGCTGCAAATGCGCGGGGCGGACACGGTGCGCATCGGACATCCCGCAGGCGTGATCGAGACCGAAACCCGGGTCGAGAAGAACGGGGCCGGTGAATACGTCGTGCGACGCGCGACACTGGGGCGTACCGCGCGCCGCATCATGGAGGGCTATGTCTTCGTACCTGATACGTCGCACTGAGCACTGGACTAGCGCGTCTCACGCATCGACAAATCGGTGACCGTTCTGCGTTGTGACACCGTCAGGATCTTGCCTTCGCGAACGAGATCCTTGCAGGCCTCCTTCAAGACCACGACCGCTTCCCGCGTTGCCCGGCTCACAGGACGCCCGCGCGGCAACGCTAACACGCGGTCGGCGCCCATCCAGGGCAGCAGGGCTGCCGACAGCGCACCTGCGGCTACCTCCTCATGAATGCCGGAAAACGGCAGCAGCCCGTATCCAAGTCCGGACGCCACGATCCGCTTCAACGGGATGCTGCTGTCGACGCGCAATGAAAACGGCACCGTCGGCGGAAACGGGTTGCGGCTGAGTGGCAGGATGGCAGAGGGCAGGTTGTCGAACTCCTTTCGGGTCAACTTGCCGCGCTTGAGCAGGGGATCGCGGGGCGGACCGATCAGAAACACCTGCTCGACCACCAGAACCTCGTAGTCGAGATGATCGTTGGGCTGCGGCGCGGTAACGATCGCGAGGTCGAGTTCGCCACGCAGCAGACGGTCGCTCATCCCTTCGGTCAGACCCTCGCTCAATTCGAGTCGCACCCGCGGAAACCGTTTCACGAATAATTGGGCGAACGGCGCATAGAGGATTTCGGCAAGGCTCGATGGCGCACCGAGCCGGACCGTGCCGCTGGGCTCGCGATTTTCCGTCCTGACCTCGGCCTTGATATCGTCGATGGTGCCCAGCAGCCAGCGGCCACGCGCCAGCAGCACCTTGCCTGACTCCGTGACCGACACGCCGCGCGCGCCGCGTTCAAACAGCTTGCCGCCGAGTTCATGCTCCAGTTCCTTGACGTGACGGCTGAGCGCCGACTGCGCGACGTTGAGCGTGCTCGCTGCGGCTGCGAAGCCGCCGCGTTCGGCGACCGCAATGAAGTAGCGAAGCTGTCGCAGGTCCATGTTCTGGCCTCCATCTCAAACCGAGATAGCAACCATATTAAACATATTCTTGTGAGATACAAAAATTAGATCACTCTCTGGCCAACAACAAAACAGGGAGAGACGCGCATGGGGATCGCTGCGGACGCAACGCGCCAGACGTCAGTGTTCATTGCCGGCGGCGGTCCGGTCGGCCTCGCCATGTCGCTGCTGCTCGACCGTTTCGGCATCGACTGCGTCGTGGTCGAGAAGAGCCCGACCACAACCGATCATCCGAAGTCGCGCGGCTGCTGGGTTCGCACCATGGAGATCTTCCGGCAGTGGGGGATCGAGACCGCGATCCGCGACCGCGGCCTGCAGGAAAATTCTGACATGTTCGTGTTCCTCGATAGCATCGCGGGACATGAGTACGGCCGCACCCGCCCCGAGCCGAATGCCGGGCACACCCCGGCCTGGAAGAGCCTCGTCGCCCAGGATGCGGTCGAGGAGGAGATCCTCCGCGTCGTCGAGCGATCGAAGCACGCCACCGTGCTGTTCAGCACCGAGTGTGTGTCGTTCGAGGAAACCAACAGCGGCGTCCGAGTCAAAACGCGATGTGAAAAGACCGGTGAAATCACCGAGTGGAGCGCGACCTACCTGATTGCCGCCGATGGCGCCGGCAGCCGGACCCGCCGCAGCGCCGGCATCGAAATGGTCGGACCATCCACGCTGGCGGTCATGTCGAACGAATATTGGCGGGCCGATCTGTCCAGTCTGCCGATCGCGCGCGAGGCCGCGGGCTTCATGGTCATCCCCGATCGGCCCGGCCTGCCGCGCGCGGGAATCCTCAACACCAATGGCCGGGATCGCTGGTTGACGGTGACGCAGATCGGATTGACCAAGGACGACCGCGAGCGGCCTTGGACGGATCAGGAGTTCATCGAAATCACGCGCGGGCACGTCGGAATTCCGGACCTCGATGTGACGCTGCTCAACCGCTCGATCTGGCGCGTCAGCATGCAGGTCGCGGAGACGTTTCGGAAGGGCAGGGTGTTCCTGGTTGGCGACTGCGCCCACCGCTTTCCGCCGACCGGCGGCTTCGGCCTGAATTCCGGGGTGCAGGATGCGCACAATCTCGCCTGGAAGCTGGCCTTCGTTCTCAAGGGCTGGGCCGATGAGCGCCTGCTCGACAGCTATTCGAGCGAACGGCGTCCGGTCGCGCAGTCCAACGCCAATTTCAGCTTCGGCAACCGGCTGCGGATCGGCCTCACCGACGACGCGGTGCGATCGCGCAATCCGGACCGGATCAAGTTCTGGATCAACGATATGGACAACCACCTGCACAGCATCGGCCAGAATCTCGGCCACAACTATGAAGAAGGCGCGGTCATTCCCGACGGTACCGTCGCGAAGGCGCTGAACTCCCGCTACTACACCCCGTCGGATCGCCCCGGCGCGCGCTTCCCGCACATGTGGCTCGATTCGTCGCGCAAGCATTCGACGCTGGACTGGTTCGACAAGGAATTTTCCGTCGTCACCGGTCCGCTCGGCAACGAGTGGCTGGAAGCGGGGCGGCAGGTTTCGGAGAAAACCGGCGTGTCGCTCTCGCTGAAGCAGTTGCCGGCGGCCGATCCCGCGGAAGGGTTTCAACTCGGCATGCGCGGTGCGGTGCTGGTGCGCCCTGACGGCCATGTGGCGTGGCGGATGCCGTGGCTGCCGTCGGATCCGGCCAAGGAACTCGCCGGCGCGCTGTCGACGCTGCTGCACTAGCGGGGAGCTCCGATGCAATTCTTCGAAGCCAATGGTGTTACGACCGCCTATCACACCTCCGGCCACGGCGCGCCGCTCGTGCTGTTGCACGGCGGCGAGGCCGATCACGCGATGTTCGACGGCCTTGCGCGCGCGCTGAATGGGGCCTTCACGGTCATCGCCTATGATCAGCGCGACTCCGGCGCGACGCGGAATCCGCCTGCATCCTATTCGCTGGCTGATCTCGCTGACGATGCCGCCGCTTTGATTCGCGGCCTCGGCCATGACCGGGCCCATGTGATGGGGACGTCGCTCGGCGGCCAGATCGCGCAGGCGCTGGCAGCGCGGCATCCCGATAGCATCGACCGGCTGATCCTGAGCAGCACCTGGAAGATCAACAAGAGCCTGCTGGAGGTGAATCCGGACGCGTTCCGCACCCTGGCTTCCTACCGCGCCGACACTGCCGGCAACGCGCCGAAGATCGCCGAGTTCTTCTTTCCGCCGGAGTGTCTGCGTGCGCGGCCGGAACTGATCGATATCTTCCGCGGCAACAGCCGCGACGACGGCCAAAAGGCGCGGCGCGGCGCGATCCTGGCGCAACCGGTCGCGGCTGATCTCGCAACATTCGAGCGTCCGACGCTTCTGCTGGCCGGCAGCGAAGATCGCCTGATTCCGAACGTCGAGACATTTGCGATCGCGCGCGATCTCAAGCGCGCCGAGACGCGCGTGATCGAGCAGGTCGGTCATGTGTCGTCGATCCAGGCGCCGGAACGTGTGGCGGAGGCGGAGATCGCATTTCTGAATTCGTAAAAATACGAACTGACAACACAAAAGGGGGAAACCATGGCTGACCAGGCGAGCGCAGTGGCTTTCGACGAAGCGCCGGTAACGACGCGCTATTGGCTATCGATCATCCTTTTCGCCGTAACCGGCGTGGTCGATTTCTTCGATTTCTTCGTGGTCGGCTTTCTGGTGTCGGTGCTGGCGCCGAAATGGCATCTGACCTTCGGGCAGACCTCGATCATGCTGATGAGCGCCGGCATCGGGGCCATGCTGGGCGCACTGGCCTCGGGCTTCCTCGCCGATCGCTTCGGGCGGAAGCCGTTAGCGGTTATTGGTGTGCTGATCTGCGGGTTCAGTTCCGGCGCGATCGCGCTGATACCGGAAGACGGCTGGATCTTCTTCGCAGGCCTGCGCTTCTTCGTCGGCTTTGGCCTCGCGGCGGGTGCGGCGGCTGCGGTACCGGCGATCGTCGAATTCGCGCCGACGCGTCACCGGACGCTGATCACGAGTCTCGTGGTCGTTCCCGTCGCCTTTGGCGTGCTGTCGGCCTCGATTACGGCGAGCTATCTGCTGCCGCTGGTCGGCTGGCGCGGCCTTGCCGCGGTCGGCTTCCTGCCCATCATCCTTGCGGTTCTGACCGCCGTCATCATGCCGGAGTCGCCGCGCTGGCTGATCAGCAAGGGCCGCGTCAGGGAGGCGCAGACCAGTATCCGCAAGCTTTACCGGGTCGGCGATCAATCCTTTGCGTTGCCGACGCTTCCGGCGGCGAGCCCCGCGCGGTTCGCCGATCTGTTTGCCGAACAGCGGCGGTTCTGGCTGACGGTGCTGATCTGGTTCGGCGCCAGCACGGCCAACTACGGCGTCTTCCTGTGGGGACCGACGATCGTAGCACTGTTGCTCGGTGTCGCACCCCAGGATGCGGCGAAGATGTTCATCTATGTCAGCCTTGCCGGCGTACTCGGCCGCACCGGCTTTGCCTTTCTGGCGCATCGGGTCGGCCGCAAGCCGTGTGGTCAGTTGATGGGATATGGCACCGCCATTTCGCTGGCGCTCGCGGCCTACTTCCACAATGATTTTGTCGGCTCGGTGCCGCTGTTCCTGGTTTTCCTGGTCGTCGGCGCGCTGTTCTTCGACGGCGGGTTCTCCAATCTCGGCCCGTATCCGGCGGAGATTTTCCCGGTTCAGCTCAGCGGGCGCGCCGTCGGATTGGCCCAATTCGCCAATGGCGTTGGAAAGATCGTCGGTCCGCTGTGCCTGGCGCTGATCGCAGGCGCGGACAATCTGGTGCATCCGCAGGCGACCGCATCGGCGGTGATGCCGGCGTTTGTCTTTCTTGCGGGCGCAGGCCTTCTGGTCGGTCTCGCCTTTACGTTCCTCGGTGTTGAGCCACACGGGCGCCCGGTCGCGCTGTTCGGCGGCAACCGGGCTGCGAATGCGACACCGGAACAGATGACGGCAAAAACCGCGGCGTGACCTGAGATGAGAGGCGATGACATGAACATGATGCCTGGCACCACCGTAATGAAGGCGCCGTTCGACACGGATAAGCTCGACCGGCTGATGGATGAGGCGGGTCTCGATGTCCTGATCGCGACCTCGCGTCACAACGTGCAATATCTGCTCGGCGGGTATCGCTTCTTCTTCTTCGACGTGATGGAAGCGATCGGCACCAGCCGCTATTTGCCGGCGTTCATCTATCAAAAAGGCCATCCCGAAAATGCCGCCTATATCGGCAACCGCATGGAAGGATTCGAGCGCGAACTCGGCAGTATCTGGACCCCGGTCGTCAAGACGGCGTCATGGGGAACGATCGACGCGATCGGGCTTGCCGTCGAGCATGTGCGAAAGCTCGGCGGCAACGCCAGGAGAGTGGGTATCGAGGCCGGCTTCATGCCGTCGGACGCCAAGGACGTACTGGCCAGCCTCAACAGTTTCGAGCTGCGCGAAGCCCATTTCGTGCTCGAACGCCTGCGTGCCGTGAAATCGCCGGGCGAAATCGAACTGATCCGGCAAGCGTCCGAGCGCGTCGTGGATGCGATGGCTGCGACCTTCAGGGCTTGTGCACCCGGCATGACCAAACATGACATTGTGGAGCACCTGAAGCGCGAAGAGCACGAACGCGATCTGGTGTTCGAATATTGCCTGATCGCCGCGGGCACCAGCCACAATCGCGCGCCGTCCAGCCAGCGGCTGGAGCAGGGTGATGTGATCTCGCTCGACTCCGGCGGCAACTACAAGGGATACATCGGCGATCTCAGCCGAATGGGCGTGCTCGGCGAGCCGGACAATGAGCTCTGCGAATTGCTGGAGCAAGTCGAAACCATCCAGCAGGCCGCCCGGCGCGTCATCAAGCCGGGCGCGCTCGGTGGCGACATCATTGCGGCGGGAGAAACCGCCGCGAAGTCTTCCACCCATCGCAAGGCGCTCGACTTCACCGCGCACGGCATCGGCCTTGTGAGCCACGAAGCACCGCGCCTCACCGCGACCGGGCCGGTGCCTTATGCGCCCTACGATGCCGACCGCGCGCTGGAAAGCGGAATGGTGATTTCGGTCGAAACCGCGCTGCTGCATCCCGCGCGCGGCTACATCAAGCTCGAGGATACGTTGATCGTGTGTGAGAAAGGTTGGGAAGCACCGGGCGACGGCTGCCGAAAATGGAATTCATCCCATTCGACGCCGGCAACATCGGATCTGTAACGTCATTTGAGCGAGACGGGTTTCTTTGCCGAATGACCGTTTTTGGCGCCAGGCGCGGTCGATTCCGTTCGGCGTCAAAACCAGACAGGTTACTTGTCCGGGCTTGGGGATTGCATCCGCTTTTGCGCGCTGAGATCTTCGTTGCTCTGGCCAGTTGGCGGCGTGACCGTATCTTCAGCGGCAGGGGGCACGATCAAGGCGATCACGCGCCGGCTCGCTCCGGGCATTCCCAACAGCGTCGACTGAACGACGAACTGCGAGGTGACGAATTGAGCCGCCCGGGCGGAGGTTTTCTGCATCCATTCGATGCAGTGCGCGTCTCCCTCAAAGCACAAGCCCGCCCAGCCCCGCTTGAGGGTGGTCTGACGTGGCAAGCCCCAGCTGTATTGGTAGGCAAACGGCCTTGCGTAACGCGGATGATCGGGACTGTAGAAGGCCGTCGCAAACGCCAGCGCATCATCGCCGCTCACCGCCGGCAGCGGCATGTCGGTGTGTTGATGCCATTGCCTGGTCAGCTCCAGGGCGGCCGACCGGTAAAAATTGCGACCTTCTTCGTACGCGTGGTTGTTCCGGTAGACCGCATGTATCGGAGCGGCGACGACGACGGCGATCAACGCGATGCCGGCCGTCATGACCGCGACATTGACCGTGTAAAACCGTTCGATCGGGTAGCTCGTCCCGCAAACAATCAGAACACCCAGCAGGAACAGGCCCTGATGCGCCCAAAGCGAGGGCATGTCGGTACCAAGAACGACGGCCGTGACCATCGGGAAAACAATGGTTCCAACGGCGATCAGGGATAGCAACCGGAGGCCGTCGTTCATATTCCTGAAGTCCTGTGGAAATCGTTTCAGGCGATATCCGGCAATCATTACCCAGGTTGCCGCTGGTATGGCCAAGGTGGCAGCGATGCCCAGAAAGAAGAAAAGCGCTTCATCGAGTGCCGGCCCGAAGCGGAAGCCCGCATGAGCGAGCGCATAGCCGAACGGTGCTGCGCCTGTCGTCGCCAGCCAGTGCAAATGCGGCCCGAGTACGATGAGTCCCGCCGCCACAGAGACCAGCGGCGCGCTCGAACCGAAATAGGCCCGGCGTTGCGGATGGCAGATCGCAGCGAATACGAAGCTTCCGATCAGGAAGATCGAGTAATATTTTCCGAGCATTGCGATCGCGGCCGTTGCGCCTGCCGCGGCCGCCCAAACGAAATGGCGGCTCTCGAAAGATCGCAGGAAGCAATATGTCGCAAGCGGCCAGATCGCCAGCAGCACCGCGTTGGCGTTGAAGCGCTGGGCATGAAACTGGTAGGTCGGCAACAGCATCAGAAGCAGCAACACGATGATCCGCTTGTCGCCCTTCACAAAGCGGCGGGTGATCAAGTCGACGCACCACAATGCGACGGCCGAGTTGACCATCGACATCAATTGCAGGGACCAGTCGGTCAGCGGGAATACGGATGTCCATACGCGGGTCACCCAGCCCATCAGCGGAGGATGCTTCGGATTGCCCCACTCAAAGGTTCGTCCCAGCGTCCAGGTCTCCAGCACATCCGGGTGAAGATCTCCGCTCAGATAGGCAATGCAAAGAAACGTCAGCCATAGGCCGGCAAACACGGCCAGCAGCAGCGGCACCGCCCAGCCTCGCTCAACCCCGTCGAGCCATTTCAGAAGGGGACGACGCCAGCGGGCGGGTGCCTCGTCGGACCGTGCCGCCATGGCCGAAAATGCAAAATCGAACGGCACCTCAATAAGCTCGCTTTTAACCCACAAATCATCGGACGGATTTGATTGGCCGGCCATCACCCTGAAACATCAAGGAATTCAGGTATGACGAAGACCAGCCGGTTGTACACCGATTAGCCGATCAGACCGCGTATCTTTTCTGGAACATGTTTAAGCTGGCCGGGCGTTGTCCGGAAGTTCCGGTTCCGGAAGTACGAGGCCTGTGCCGGCAAGGGAAGAATTACGGAGCCGATCAACTGACGCAGCCTTAACGCAATGGTTTTGAAGTCTCCATCACGCTGCGGGTCGCATGGCTTCGACTGCGTTCCAGCCGGGTAACGAAGCGCTCGCCGGTCCAAAGCTCGATGGCGCTACTGCTGGAGAGGGGTACAGCTCTGCCGATGGCTTCGTCGTCGTCAGCGCAACTGAGAGACTCCTAGCCATCGAAGTCGCCGTCGAATCCAACGGCGTAGGCCCGGTAGTGTGCGATGTGCTGGCGTCCCTCCGACGGGCGCGATGACCGTCGGCTAGTCACGGGCTGCGCGCGAAGGACGAGGACCGGTCCAGGCCGGAAGCGCGTCCCATTCGGCCCATCGCATGCGGCGCTCTTCGTCGCCGACCTTGATAAAAACAAATGGCGCATCATCCTGCCCGGTCTTCGATCCAACGAAGGTGGCGGGAAGTCCGTTCGAATTTCTGATGGTTGCTGTATTTGCCATCTCGTCTCCCGTCCGCCATGCGCGGATGTCGTTGCCGCAGGTTAATCGATACGGACTACCGCTGAAGTACCACCGCAGCGGCGATCAGCAATCCAAGGAAGATCGGCAGCAGCACCGGCGGCACCAGCCACTCACGAATGTCGAATTTTGCGATATTGGGCATCGAACCGCCTGCTTGGTTGAGGCGGGAGCGCAACGCTCTCAGTCACCGATAACAGCCGGGGGCGGGCGGTGATACCGAGCATATAGCAACTCCACCGCCCAATAGCGAGGCGGGAGCGTCGGCCAAATCGGCTTTATTGGCTGTATCTTCAGGCCGGGGTTCTCTATGGTCGGGGTTCCCTGACGTCCGTCGCCGCCAGAATCAAATTAGCCCGGTTGAGAGTAACTCGATGCATGTGCGCGCCGAACGCGACAAGAGGCAGAGCCGGGTTGAGGCAGGCCCGGGTCCGAATAGATCCGATCGACCCGGCGGGCGGCTGCGATGACCAGTCTGTCGTTGCTGCTGTTCCAGAACGGGTTACCCGACCTTCCCGTGCTGCTGGTCGAACCTCATCGAAACCGCAGCGGAGTCTGGCGCATCAAGTTCAGCTATGACGCTGACGAGCCGCTCTCGATGGACACCGGGCAGGCGTCGTCATTGGCGGCCGATCTCCATCAGATGGGCGAAGACCAGTTCGCGGTTGAGATCGACGACGCGGTCAGAAGCGCGACGCGTTACAGCTCGATGTGACGGGGGCGTTGCCTGGCCATCAGTATGGGCGACGACGATCGGGCTGGCTGAAAGCCCGCCAACCCGACCGTTCGCACCGTCAGTTGGCTGTGTCCGGCATGCAAGGCGGTACGGAATAAGGCGCCGAGGCGAACGCGCCGACGTTCGGCGCGCGCACACAATTGGCGGCGGTATTGGTCGCCATCGCAGGCTGGGTGTGCCGCGACGCGGCATTGCCGCGGGCGGCCGAGGCCTCGGTGGTGTAGGTGGCTGCCGCAACCAGGGCTGCGGCGACGAAGGTCAATTTGGTCATGGTTCTCTCCGCGCAGTGATCGAAGCCAAACAAGCTCGGCTCCTGAGACCAAGTGCGGTGAACGCCCGCAATTATTTCATCACGCGCGATCACTGAAACGCGAGCGCTTCGTCGATCGGGATCTGGCCGTGCCGCGCGCCAAGGCGCCATCCGCAGCAATGGTCTTCCGGCATGCCGCGCTTTGGGTTGACACCAGTATCGCCTGCGTTACTTTGGCCTTAACCGGGAAGCTTTCCCAAAAAGAACGAAGAAAAGGGCAGGGCACGCCGTGAAACGCGTCATAGCGTCTTGACAGGACCCGCGCGGACTTCCGTGCTCGCGCCATTCCATATCCGCAACTACCGCTTTCAATGGCCTTCCGATCTGCTCACCTCCTGGGCGTTTGAGATCGAGACGCTTGTGCTCGGCTGGTACATCATGGTCGAGACCGGCTCGGTGCTGCTGCTGACCGTGCTCGCATCGTTGCAATATGTCGGGACGCTGATCGCGCCGATATTCGGAATGATCGGGGACCGGATGGGGCATCGGGACCTTCTGGCCGTGATGCGCCTTGCCTATACGGCGCTCTCCGCGATCACCATGACGCTCGCACTGACCGGATATCTGTCTCCGCTCAATGTCATGATCATCGTTGCAATCATGGGCCTGATCCGGCCCTCGGACCTCGGCGTGCGCGGTGCGCTGCTGGCCGACATCATGCCGGCAGGACAACTGGTCGGGGCGATCAGCGTTGCGCGCACGACGCAGGACAGCGCGCGCATTGCCGGTGCTTTGACCGGTGCCGGACTGTTTGCGGCTCTCGGCATTGGGTTTTCCTATGTCGTCATCGTCTGTCTCTATATCGCGGCCACCATCCTGATGTTGTGCCTGACCCGGCCGCCTCAATCGGTTGGTTCGATCGATCATCTGTCGAGTGGCCTGCTCGGGTCCTCGCTGCTGCGGGACCTGAAAGAGGGCATCGTTTATTCCTGGAGCGGTCCCGGCATGCGTGCAGCGCTCTGCGTCGCGTTCCTCGCCAATCTGACCGCGTTCCCGCTGACCAACGGACTGCTTCCTTACGTCGCCCGTGAAATCTTCCACACCGACCAGACCGGTCTCGGCTATCTGTCGGCGAGTTTTGCGGTGGGCTCGCTGATCGGTTCGATCACGGTCAGTCTGGCGGGCGGCTTGCGCATCGCCAGGCTTTTGATCGGCGCCACGCTTGCCTGGTACGCGATGCTGCTGGTGTTCGTGGAGCTCAGAACCATGCCGGTCGCGATGGCCTGTCTGGTACTCGCCGGCATCGCCCAGAGCATGTCGATGATTGCGGCCGCTGTGATCCTGATGCGTACCGCGAGCGCGCATCTTCGCGGCCGGGTGATGGGGGTGCGGATGATGGTGATCTACGGCCTGCCGATCGGCCTGCTCGCGGCCGGCAGCCTGATCGACCTGATCGGCTATTCGGCGACCGGCACCCTCTATGCGGTCTCGGGGTTCATCGCGATGACGGCGATCGCGCTGCATTGGCGCGCCGATCTCTGGCCGGAGCACGCGCCGGCGAATGCGCGGTGAAGGCGTGATAGATTCTGGCGCCCAGCGGTCGAGGCGAACGCGAAGCGTTGCGCTGGACTGTGCACTTATATTTGAATCGCGTCCCGATACTCGGCCGTCTATACAGGGCTCATGTCGCGCCTCGTGTTTCTATTGATTGCTATCGTCCTCTCGCTGCTGCCGGCTCTCGCGCCCGCTGCGCCGGCCCATAAACGACCAGCCTCACGCTGGCACGGTTACGGCTTCCTGCCGGGCTATCAGCAGCCCCTGAATAACACCCTTCCGCTTTATGCCCAGAAAGCTGGCGTAGCGCGCTACGCGCGCCAGAACCGGCGACCCTGGTATATCGATCGGACCCCGGAATATTACGGCTACGATGGCGACTGGCACTATTTCGGCCGACCCGGCTTTTACGGCGGCCGCTACAATGGCGGCAGCTTCGGCCCGTGCTGGACACAGACGCCGATCGGGCCGGTCTGGAACTGCGGCCGATAAAGCCATGGCTTGGTTCCGGCATCCGGCCGGCCCGCTGCAGGCATCGTTCGGATTTGTGTCATCGCGGACGCGCATCCTCTTCCGCGATTCGCTGCCATAGCGCCCTGATCATGTCCTTCATTCGCAGTGCATCTTGCCAGCGATCCGACAATTCCGCGCCGTCCGGTCCGGTGATCGCATAGGGCGGCGCGCCGAGTTCGCACAGGAAGGTCAGCACGGCATCGGAGCCCGCGCGTTTGCGCCAGGAGCGGATGGCATATTCCCACCAGCTCATGAACAGATCGACCCAACCCTGATGCTGCGGAAAGCCGAGCGAGATTTGCACCTGCTCGCGGCTGGCGATCCGCCCGTGGATTCCCCAGGAGTTGTCGAGAATGCGGTGGATCATCGCATGATTGATCTCGTCGACGGGCCAGGCGAACTCGCGACCGACCAGATAGTGCGAGACGTCAGCGGTGAGCCGCAGGTCGGGAAAGCAATCCAGCAGTTGCAGCGTGAAAAACAGATCGGTGGTCATGCGGTCGCGGTGGGTTTCCACATGCACGGCGACGCCGGCCTGCTCGCCGAGGCGGCGCCAGCCCTCCAGCAGCGGAATGCAGGCTTCAATCCGCTGCGGCCGCACGTTGGGTTGCAAGTTGACGTGGTCGGCGCCAAGCCTCGCCACCAGCTCCAGCACCGGTTTCAGGTCGTCGACGTTGGTCGGGTAGCACTGCGCCTGCCAAATCATGCCGTGGTCGCGCAGGAAGGAAGTGACCTCCGCGGCGAAATCAGGATCGATGAACCGGACGCCGGCGCCGTCGAAGCCGGCGTCGCGGATCATCGCAAGCTGGGTCTGCAGCGGCCACTCCGCCGCATCCGTCCGCCGCCGCTCCATCGCCCAGAGCGACTGCAGGATGCGCAACTGCTGCGCCATGACTGCGACCTGTTTCCCGGACCCGATCTAGGCCCGCGCCGGCATCGCCGCCGCCCGCATGGCGACGCCATCCGTGGTGTTGTCGACCGTGATGCTCTCCTCATAGGTCTCGGGACCGCACCAGATCGCGAACGCCGTGCACGCCGCGAGGAAGGCCGCGTAGCAGGCGACCGGCCACCAGCTTCCCGACCACGCCACCAGCGCCGCGGCCAGGAACGGCGCCGGACCGCCGGCGAGCAGCGAGCCGAGTTCGCGCGCAAACGCGAAGCCGGCAAAACGCCGCTGCGGAGGAAACAGCTCGGCGAAGTAGGCGGCCTGCGGGCCGAACATCGCCGCTGTCACCACGGCGCGCGCGCCGATGAAGGCGACCGCGATCCAGATCCACTCCTTGGTGCCGACCAGGAGGAAGAACGGGAACGCCCATACGATGCCGGCGAGTGCGCCGAACATGTAGACCGGCCGTCGTCCGATGCGGTCGGAGAGCGCGGCAAACCCCATGATGGTGAACAGCTCGATGACGAAGGCGAGCATCAGCGCGCTCAGCGCCTCGGACTTCGGCACCCCAAGGGTTGTAATGACATAACTGAGGCCGAACACCGGGAACAGATAGCCGAGACCGTTTTCGGCCAGCCGCGCCCCCAGCACCACGAAGAAGTTTCGCGGATGCCGCTTCAGCGCTTCCATCGCCGGGTTGCGCTCGATCTTGCCGCGCGCGAGCACGGCTTCGGTGAACACCGGCGTCTCCGTAATCTTCAGGCGAACGTAGATGCCGACCATGATCAGCAGGAAGCTGGCCAGGAACGGAATACGCCATCCCCACGACATCAGGTCTTCGCGCGGCAAGAGGGTCACCAGCGCGAAGGCGCCGGCGGCGAGCAGATTGCCGACGGAGACGCCAAGCGGTGCAAAGCTGCCCCAGAAGCCACGATGCTTCGGTGGCGCGTTCTCGACCAGGAAGATGACCGCGCCGCCATATTCGGCGCCGGCTCCCAATCCCTGGACGACGCGCATGGCGACCAGCAGCGCCGGCGCCCAATAGCCGATCTGGGCATAGGTCGGCAGCAAGCCGATCAGCGTGGTGCCGACGCCGATCATCAACAGCGTCGCCACCAAAACGGGTTTACGCCCGAAGCGGTCGCCCATGATACCGAACAGGACGCCGCCGAGCGGCCGCACCACGAAGCCGACGCCAAAGGTCAGGAACGCCAGCAGGGTGCCGACCACGGGATCGCTCTTGGGAAAGAACAGCTCGCCGAACACCAATGCCGCGGCGGTGCCGTACAGGAAGAAATCGTACCATTCGAGCGCGGACCCGATACTGGCCGCCAGGATCACGCGCAAACGCGAGCGATTGTCAGTCTTGGCTGTAATCTCCGTCATCGTTTCCCCCGTTTTGATTTTTTGTCATTTTGTTGGATCGTCGCGAGTCTTGTCGGATAAGTCGTGTCGGATACGTCGTCTCGTCGGCGCCCGTGCATGGCACGGGCGCATTCGCAAGCTTCAGGCGGCGCGGGTGAAGTAGGATTTCTTCGCCGCGGACTGGGTTTCGTAAATCGATCCCTGCCGCTTGGCCGGCGGCAGCGGCAGCCGCACCGGAACGTTGGTCATCCGCGGTGCAATGACGGGATCGCCGGACAGCAGGCGGCCGTTGAACTCGTCAAAATCCTTCACGCCCATCAGCGGCCAGGCGTCGCTGGCGGCGACTTCGTAGAGCAGGAGATTGCGCGGGCGATCCGAGGTGTTCATGGCCGATCCGTGCAAGGCGCGGACATGGTGGAACGACATGCTGCCGGCTTTGCCCATGCACGGCACCGCGCGTTCGATTTCGTCCTTGATGGTGTCGGGGTCGATCAGGCCGGCGAAGCAGCCGTCGTCGCCGTGATGGTTCCAGACCTCGCGGTTGTGCGTGCCCGGCGTCACCAGCATCGGCCCGTTGGCGAGATCGCAATCGTCGAGCAACACGCCGATCGCGAGCACGTCGTCATTGGTGTGCGGATAGAACGCCCAGTCCTGATGCCATTCGACCGGCGAGCCATACTGCGCCGACTTCATGTTGAGTTTTGATCCGTGCAGCCGCAGGCCCGGGCCGAGCAGCTTTTTCAGGATCTCGAGCACGGGTTCGCTGCGCACGATCTCGTCGAACAGCTGGTGCACCTTGTGCGGCGTCTTGATGCGGCGGACGCGCGGGCTTTCCGCGGTGTGGCCCGGCTCCAGGTCATAGACGTCGGTGTGTTCGAGGGTTTTGGCCGATCCGGCGACCAACTCCGCGATCACCGAGCGAATCTGGGAGAGCGTGTCGGCCCCCAGGACCTCAGGCACCACGATCACGCCATCGCGTTGATAAGTCTGCACATCCTTCTCTGAGATCATCTGGGCTTATGCTCCATGTTTACGTTGTCATTTGAGATGTTAACGTTGTCATTTGCCATATTCAAGTCGAATCGTGCATTCCTGACCTGCACTCGCTAATGTCCGCCCAGATGAACATCACAAGCCCCGAAGAGCCCCATTCCGCGCCGACCCTGTCGGCTGTGGCCAAACTGGCCGGCGTATCGTCGATTACCGTGAGCCGCGTGGTGCGCTTGCCGGATCTGGTGGCGCCGGAAACCAGGGGCCGGGTCGAAGCCGCGATGCGTGAACTCGGCTATGTGCCGAACCAGCTCGCGGTCGGACTGGCGAGGGCGCGCACCCGTTCGATCGGCGTGCTGGTGCCAACGATCGCCAACTCGATCTTCGCCGATACGGTGCAGGGCCTGTCCGACGAATTGGAGCCACTCGGCTATGCCGTGATCCTGGCGCAGTCGCGCTACGACGCTGCGCGCGAAGATCACATGCTCTCGGCGTTGCTGTCGCGGCGCCCCGAGGCGATCATCATGGTCGGCTCGCCGGCCACCGAAGACGGAGCGCGGTTGCTGCGGCGCGCGGGAATTCCGGTCGCGGAGACGTGGGATCTTCCGGCGGCGCCGATCGACGCTGTCGCCGGCTTCAACAATTACGAAGCCGGCGTTGCGGTGGCGCGCCATCTGGTCGCGCAAGGCCGCAGCAGCCTGGCGTTCATCGGCGGCGACGATCCGCGTGCTACCCGTCGCTGGAATGGGTTCAACGACACCGCACAAGCGCTTGGCGCCAAGGCGCCGCGCCGGCTGGTGCTGGACCGCAACGCCTCCGGCAGTGTCGTCGCGCTCGCGGAGTTACCCGGTATCGACGCGGTGTTTGCAGCGAACGATGCGCATGCGATCGGCTTCATGTCCGGTCTGCGAACGGCCGGCTTGTTGCGCAATGGCCCGGCCGCGGAGCAGCCGGTTGCGATCATCGGCCTCGGTGATCTCGAAATGGGCCGTTTGATCGCGCCAAGTCTCTCCACCATCCGCGTCAATGGCGATGCGATCGGACGCACCGCTGCAAAATTGATCCTGGCGCGGGAAGGGCCGCGTCATATCGATCTCGGATTTGAACTCGTCCTTCGGGATAGTGGCTAGGTGTTTCCGTTATTGCGAGGCAACGCGGCGACGCAATCCATGTTTCAGCATGCCGCGCCATGGATGCTTCCGCCTTCGCTCGTTGAGCTACGATGGCCGAGTCGCGTCGCCCGCAATGACGAAAGGTGCGACAAATTGGCGCGACGGGCAAATCACCAAAAGTATGTCCAGCGCTTCCGCTAAAAATATTTCCGTTGCAGCGTCGGGCAAATCAGACGTCTAACTCCGCCCGTCTCGCGGCAACCAAGAGGGGCGATCGCGATCGTCACGACCGTGCGGTGAGATGCGGTGGACGCAGGGGCGCGACTGACGAGCGCGGCTTTTGCGTACGGCGAAATCGTTTGGGTTCGACGCCCCGGTGCTGGCGTCAAGTTGGCGGAAGCGAAAGCTGACGTTGATGATGGTGGCAATAAAGCCGGTCACCAGGACGAAATCGTATAAGCCGTAAAGCCATTGCGTGGGGGAGGCCGGTGTGTTCACCGCTGAACCTGTATGCTCGTGGGCGCACTTTCCTTGTGCATCATGCCTGCGAGACCGCGGGTGCAGCGCGCACCCGGTCTTCCCCGCGCCCTCTGATTTCGAGGGCAAGGTTTTTTGCAAAACTTCGGGCGATCAGCGCCGCGAGAACGCGGGCGCATGTCAGTCGTCATTGCGAGCGCCAGCGAAGCAATCCGTCGCGCCGCGCAAAGAAAGAATGGATTGCTTCGCTTCGCTCGCGATGACGTGGGGAAGGCGGGCCACGGCAGTTCACTCCCCCGGGGATGCAAGGTAAGCATCCACCGTTCTGCTACTGCGAACCCTGCATGAGCCAACCTCTACTGGACGCCGCCGCGAAACCCGGCGCACAGCGTCCGGCGCGCAGGGCGAAAGCGGTTTGCCGATCGAACAGACCGGCCGCGTATAGACAGAATGTCGCATTTTGCAGTGCAACAAAACCGAATGAAGGGCCCCTGCTAAAGGGGCAATGGCAATCCGGCTCGCTTCTCTGTATTGGTGCGGCTGGCATACAAGGTTCGGGACCGGGACCATTCTCGTGTCCTGCAAAAATAGCGCGGGAGGAAACATGCGTGGATTGATTTTGGCTGCGGCATCGGTCGCGGCATTGGCTCTGGCCGGTCCGGCCGCGGCCCAGGCGCCGATTGTCATCAAGTTCAGCCATGTGGTGGCTTCCGACACGCCGAAGGGCAAGGCGGCCGACAAGTTCAAGGAACTGGCCGAAAAATACACCAGCGGCAAGGTCAAGGTCGAAGTCTACCCGAACTCGACGCTCTACAAGGACAAGGAAGAGCTGGAAGCGCTGCAGCTCGGCGCGGTGCAGATGCTGGCGCCGTCGAACTCGAAATTCGGCCCGATCGGGGTCAAGGAATTCGAGGTGTTCGATCTGCCCTATATCCTTCCCGACCTGACCACGCTGCGCAAAGTCACCGACGGTCCGCTCGGCGCCAGGTTGCTCAAGCTGCTCGATTCCAAGGGCATGACCGGCCTCGCTTACTGGGACAACGGCTTCAAGCAGATGAGCGCCAACAGGAAGCTCGTCACCCCCGCCGACTACAAGGGCGTCAAGTTCCGCATCCAGTCGTCGAAGGTGCTCGAGGCCCAGTTCCGCGCGCTCGGTTCGATCCCGCAGGTGATGGCGTTCGGCGAAGTCTATCAGGCGCTGCAGACCGGCGTGGTCGATGGCCAGGAGAACACCTGGTCCAACATCTACACCCAGAAAATGCATGAGGTGCAGAAGTTCGCCACCGTCACCAACCACGGCTACATCGGTTACGTCGTGGTCGTGAACAAGAAGTTCTGGGACGGCCTGCCGGCCGACATCCGCAGCGAGCTCGACAAGGCCATGAAGGAAGCGACCGCTTTCGGCAACGGCCAGTCGGCAAAGGAAAACGAGGACGCGCTCGAGCTGATCAAGAAGAGCGGCAAGACCGAGATCGTCACGCTGACGCCGGAACAGGACGCCGCGATGCGCAAGGCGATGGAGCCGGTCTACAAGGATGTCGCGACCCGCGTCGGCCAGCCGCTGATCGACGAGTTCATGAAAGAGACCGGCCAGGCGGGCCACTAGAACGGGAGAGTTACGCTCCCTCTCCCGCTTGCGGGGGAGGGCTGGGGTGGGGGTGTCGCCGCGAGTCACACTGTCAGTGTGGAGAGATTTCCCCCACCGGCGCGTTGCGTCGACTTCCCCCGCAAGCGGGAGAGGCGAAGTTGCTTCGCGGCCGCACCTGAATTCTATCGAATGCACTTGGGGGTTAGATGCTTCGTATCCTTGATCGGCTCGAGGAAATCCTGATCAGCACGCTGATGGGCGCCGCGACCTTGCTGATCTTCGTTGCCGTCGTGCACCGGTTTGGCACCGGCATTCCGTTTCTCTATCCGTATCTGATCCAGATTCACATCGCCTGGACCCAGGAGCTGTGCATCTACATGTTCATCTGGATGGCCAAGTTCGGCGCCGCCTACGGCGTGCGAACCGGCATCCATGTCGGTGTCGATGTGCTGATCAACCGGCTCAACGATCGCTGGCGCAAGGTCACCATCCTGTTCGGCCTGATGGGCGGCGCGCTGTTCACGGCGATCGTCGGCACCATGGGCGCCAAATTCGTCATCGAATTGATGTCGACCGACCAGACCTCGCCCGACCTGGAGATACCGAGCTGGATCGTCTACGCCTGCATTCCGCTCGGCTCGTATCTGATGTGCTTCCGCTTTCTCCAGGTGGTGTGGACCTACTGGCGGACCGACGAACTGCCGCATCATGACGCCACCCATGTCGATGGCGTCGAAACCAGCAAGACCGCGCCGATCGCGCTCGGAGAAGCGTGATGAGCGCCGCCATTATTTTCGGACTGCTGTTCGCGCTGATGCTGACCGGCATGCCGATCTCGATTTCGCTCGGCCTCACCGTGCTGACATTCCTGTTCACGATGACACAGGTGCCGATCGAAAGCGTCGGCCTGAAACTGTTTTCGGGCCTCGACAATTTCGGCATCATGGCGATCCCGTTCTTCATCCTGGCCGGCACCTTCCTGACCCGTGGCGGCGTGGCGCGGCGGATGATCGCGTTCACGACTTCGCTGGTCGGACATTTCCCGGGCGGTCTCGGTCTCGCCGGCGTCGCGGCCTGTGCGATGTTCGCCGCGATCTCCGGATCGAGCGTGGCCACGGTGGTGGCGATCGGCTCGATCATGATGCCGGCAATGGTCGAGCATGGCTATCCGCGCCGGTTCGGCGTCGGCGTGATCGCGACCTCAGGCGCGCTCGGCATCCTGGTCCCACCCTCGATCATTCTCGTGCTGTACGGGGTCTCCACCAATACCTCGATCGGCGCGCTGTTCATGGCCGGCATCGTGCCCGGCATCATTCTCGCGCTGATGCTCGCCGCGGTGACCTTCGTTGTCGCGCTGCGCAACGGCTATCCGAAGATGCCGAAGGCCAGCCTCGGCCAGCAATGGACCGCGTTCCGTGAAAGCCTCTGGGGCCTGCTGCTGATCGGTATCGTGCTCGGCGGCATCTATGGCGGCATCTTCACGCCGACGGAAGCGGCTGCAGTTGCCGCGGTCTATGCCTTCTTCATCACGGTGTTCGTCTACAAGGAACTGAAGCTCACGGAAGTGCCGAGGGTGCTGCTGCAGGCCGCGAGCATGAGCTCGATGCTGCTCTACATCATTACCAACGCGGTGCTGTTCTCATTCCTGATGACGTCGGAGCAGATCCCGCAGGAGATGGCGGCGTGGATCATCGACAAGAATTTCTCGATCTGGATGTTCCTGCTGGTCGTCAACATCATCCTGCTGCTGGCCGGCAACGTGATGGATCCGTCGTCGATCCTCCTGATCATGGCGCCGATCCTGTTTCCGCTGGCGACCAAGCTCGGCATCCATCCGGTTCATTTGGGCGTGCTGATGATCGTCAACACCGAGGTCGGATTGTGTCATCCGCCGGTCGGCCTAAACCTCTACATCGCCAGCAGTATCGCCAAGATGGGGATCAGCGAGATCACGATCGCGGTGCTGCCGTGGCTGTGCGCGATGCTGGTCTTCCTCGGGCTGATCACCTATGTGCCCGAAATATCGCTGTGGTTGCCGCGGCTGCTCGGAATGATCTAGATTTTGCCGCAGTTGGCCATCCCTTGCGAAGGATCGGCATTGCGGTGGATCAAAACGGCGTCACATTACATCTTGGTAAGAGCGAGCTCTCTTTCCAAGAGTTAAGTTGAACCCCGGCCGATGTGGGCCCATCTTCAGGCAACCTTTACAGGAGGTTCGCATGAGAAAGTTCACCATCGCCGCGGTTGCCGTACTCGCGATCGCCGGTTCGACTGCCGTCTACGCCCAGCACCGTCATTGGTCCTACGGACACATGCGGATGAATCCGGAGGACAGGGCGGCGTTCGCCGATGCGCGGATCGCAGCCGTTCATGCCGGGCTGAAGCTTTCGGCCGATCAGGAAAAGCTGTGGCCGCCGGTGGAAGCCGCGGTGAAGGAATTTGCAAAACTGCGGATCGATCGCGCCAATGCGCGGATGAATTCGGAGAAGGACGACTCCAGCCAGCAGAAGCCGGACGACCCGGTCGCGCGCTTGCGCGAACGCGCCGACAACATGGCAACCTCGGCTGTGGCCATGAAGAAAATCGCCGATGCCGCCGACCCGCTCTACAAGACGCTGGATGACGGCCAGAAGCGCCGCCTTGCCGTGCTGACCCACATGGAACACCGGTTCGGCGGCGGCGAAGGCTGGCGCCATCACGACGGCATGGGGCCGGGCGGCATGGGCCCGGACCGCGGCTTTGACCGTGACCGCGACGATGGCGGCCGGGGTCGCGGACTTGATCGGAATCGCTACGACCGCGACGGCGGCCCGGATCGGGGCGGCCCCGAGCGGCTCTAGGCAGCAGCTTTCGGCGTGTCGACCCCGGTAACGGCGGAAGCCGCTGAAATTCAGCGGCTTTTTGCCGTTCCGGGGGCTCGCCAAAGGCCGGGAAAACTCATCCCGGCTTGCTGGACATCGCGGAGTCGCTTTGCTAAACGACGCCCTCTTGCAGGGCTTCTCCGGACCAAGATCCGGGCGCATAGCTCAGTTGGTAGAGCAGATGACTCTTAATCATCGGGTCCCAGGTTCGAGCCCTGGTGCGCCCACCAAGCCTTTCAAGAACTTAGCGGTCTGAAAAACGCGCGAACCAGCCGCGGTTTGCTTCAGTATCGCCGCTTCTCTCCATCAGCTTCATCCACATCAGCCAGTCCACCGGCTTCGTCCGCGCGAAAAGACCCTTGAAGCCTGAAAACGCCGGTGCTATTATTAGAACGGTCAGTCGGATTATTTTTAGACAAACCTCAGGTCTCCGCGAAGAGAGCCCGGGCCAGCCATGGGAGATGCAGCGATGAACGTCGTGCCGCGCGCGTCACAGTGGGGCGAATTGATCCGGCCGGACCGGGTGCACGGCTCGCTCTACAGCGACCCCGCGATCTTCGAAGCCGAACTGCAGAACATCTGGTACCGGACCTGGGTCTATGTCGGGCACGAGAGCGAGGTGCCCAACGCCAACGACTACGTCGTCAAGTCGATCGGCCCGCAATCGGTGATCATGACCCGGGACGAGCAGGGCAAGGTCAACCTCCTGCTCAATCGCTGCTCGCATCGCGGCAACCAGGTCTGTTCCTACGACAAGGGCAACGCGCGTTCCTTCACATGCCCGTTTCACTCCTGGACCTTCGCCAACGACGGCAGGCTGGTCGGCTACGCGTTTCCCGACGGCTATGAAGGCCAGGACAAGTCGAAGCTTTCGCTCGGCCGCGTGACGCGGGTTCAGTCCTATCGCGGTTTCGTGTTCGGCTCGTTCGCCGCCGAAGGCCCGACGCTGGAAGAGCATCTCGGCGGCGCGGCCGAGACCATCGACCGGCTGGTTCGGTTCTCGCCGGAGGGCGAAGTCGAGGTAACGGCCGGCTTCCTCAAGCATCGCGTCAAGGCCAACTGGAAATTCATCCTGGAGAACGAATGCGACGGCTATCATCCGGCCTTCGTGCATTCCTCGATCTTCGGCGTGGCCGACAGCGCGATCGGCAAGCTCTATGGCGGCGCGTCGACCGCGGTGACGCGCGACTACGGCAACGGCCATACCGAGATCGACCTGCGGCCCGAATTCCGCAAGCGCGACGCGCCGATGAGCTGGTTCGGCACCACCGAAGCGCGGTTGCCAGATTATACCGCGCGGATGAAGGCCGCCTATGGCGACCAGACCGCGCGCGAGATCATGATCGACGGCTCGCCGCATGTGATGATCTTTCCGAACCTGTTCATTGCCGAAATTCAGATGTTTGTGATCCAGCCGCTCGCGGTTGATGACAGCGTGCAGCATGTCACGGCGCTGCAGTTCAAGGGCGCGCCCGACATGAACCGGCGGCTGCGCCAGCAGACCATGGGTTCGGTCGGCCCGGCCGGCCTGCTGCTCGCGGACGATTCGGAAATGTACGAGCGCTGCCATCGCGGTGTGCTGGCGCGCAATCCGGAATGGATATTCCTCGGCCGCGGCGAACGGCGCGAGCGTCAGGACGACCTCGGATTCAAGGTCGGCCATGTCACCGACGAAGTCCCGTCGCGCGGCATCTGGAGCCATTATCGCCGGCTGATGGAGGCGGTGTGATGCTGTCGCGCGAAAGCAGCGCTACCCTAATGAGCGCCGTGACGGCCTTCATCTACAAGGAAGCACGGTTCCAGGACGAGCACCAATACGAGGCCTGGGAGGCGCTTTGGACCGATGACGGCATCTATTGGGTGCCGGCCAATGGCGACGATATCGATCCCGAACAGCAGATGTCGATCATCTACGACAACCGCTCGCGGATTACGCTTCGCATCAAGCAGTTGCTGACCGGCAAGCGCCACACCCAGACGCCGCAATCGCGGCTGCGGCGCCTGGTATCCAACATCGAATTGATGGACCAACAGCCGGGCGGCGATATTTCGGTCGCGAGCAACTGCCTTGTGTTCGAATCCAGCCTGCGCGACGACACCGTCTGGGCCGCGCGCAACGAATACCGGCTGCGCTATGTCGATGGTGAACTGCGGATGGCGTACAAGAAGGTGATCCTGGTCAACAACGAGAAAGCGCTGTTTACGCTCTCGTTCCTCATCTAGAGCGTTTTCAAGTGAAGTGGGTACCGGTTCACGTAAAGAAAACGCGTCAAAACAAAGTGGGCGGAAACAAGCCATGATCGACAAGGGACCTGTGCTGCTCGATATCGCCGACGGCATCGCGCGGCTGCGCCTCAACCGCCCGGATGCGGCCAACGGCATGAGCGCCGAACTCTTGAGCGCGCTATGCGACGCCATCATGGTCTGCCACGGCCAACCGGACCTGCGCGTGCTGCTGCTGAGCGGCGAAGGCACGAACTTCTGCGCCGGCGGCGATGTCAGGGCGTTTGCATCGAAGGGCGAAAAACTGCCCGACTATATCCGGCAGGCCACCGCCTACCTGCAGAACGCGGTGACCGGGCTGTTGCGGCTCGAGGCCCCCGTCGTCACCTCGGTTCAGGGGTTTGCCGCCGGTGGCGGCGGTTTTGGTCTGGTCTGCGCCTCCGATATCGTCATCGCCGGCGAGTCCGCCAAATTTCTGGCGGGCGCGACGCGGGTCGCGATGGCGCCCGACGCCGGTGTGTCTGTCACACTGTCGCGGCTGGTCGGCTTGCGCCGCGCGATGTCGATCCTGTTGACCAATCCGGTGATCTCGGCGCCCGAGGCGCTGGCGATGGGTATCGTCACCAAGGTGGTTCCAGATGCCGACCTTGCGGAAGCATCACTCGCGATGGCGCGGGAACTGGCGGATGGCGCGCCGAAGGCCTTGGCCGCGACCAAGCGGCTGGTCTGGGCCGGGACGGCGCTCAGCATCGAGCAGTGCCTGTCGGAAGAGGCGCGCACCGTATCCGAACTGTCCGGGATGGCCGACGCGCGCGAAGGTCTGGCCGCCGTCATCGAGCGCCGCAAACCGAAGTTTACGGGACGCTGACGATGCCAGCCGCTGGCACCCGGCCTTTCGGGCGGCTCGATGGCCGTAGCGCCTTCGTTTCCGGTGGCGCGAAAGGCATTGGTGCGGCGATCGCGCGAAGTTTTACCGAGGCCGGCGCCCGCGTCGTGATCGCGGATCTCGATATCGAAACCGCGACCGTTCTTGCAGCGCAGATCGGTGCGACCGCGGTACGTCTCGATGTCAGCGACGCCGGCATGGTGCAGGCGATCATGTCGCAGCACGGGCCGTTCGATATCGTCGTCAACAATGCCGGCGTTGACCAGCATGCGTTCTTCACCGAGACCACGCCGGAAGATTGGGCGAGGTTGCTCGCGGTCAACCTGGTCTCGGTCTTTGCCTGTACCCACGCCGTGTTGCCGTCGATGCAGGCCGCCGGCTTCGGACGCATCATCAACATCACTTCGGAGGCGGCGCGGCTGGGCTCCAAGGGCGGCGCGGTCTATTCGGCGGCCAAGGGCGGCGTGATCGCCTTCACCAAGAGCATCGCGCGCGAAAACGCACGCTTCGGGATCACAGCCAATTCGATCGCGCCGGGACCGATCCGGACGCCGATGCTGGAAGCGGCCGTCGCCAAGGGCGGCGACAAGATCCTGCACGCGATGACCGATGCCACCCTGTTGCAGCGGCTCGGCGAGCCCGAGGAAATCGCCGCCGCCGTGCGCTTCCTGGCGTCCGATCAGGCGGCCTATATCACCGGCGAAACCATCGGCGTATCCGGCGGCATGGGATTGGGCGGTTGAGATGGCACGTGCGGCTGAAGATATCGCGCCAGCTCCGATCGATCGAGCGATCGCGCGAATTCGCGCAGTCTACCGCAGCTGGAACCGCGACACGACGATAGCCAGGATGCGCAGCGACTGGGATGCGGCCTTCGGCGGCACAACCGCTCCCGTGACATGCGAAGGCGTCTCGGCCGGTGGCGTCGACGGCGAATGGATATCGCCGGCCAATGCGCCAAAGGACAAGGCCGTTCTCTATTTCCACGGCGGCGGCTTTCGCGTCGGCTCGGTCGCCTCGCACCGCGACCTGATCGCGCAGATCGCGGTTGCGAGCGGCTGCCGCGTGCTCGCCATCAATTATCGGCTGGCGCCGGAGCATCGTTTTCCAGCCGCACTTGACGATGCGCAGGCTGCCTATGACTGGATGCTCGGCCAGGGGTTCGAGCCCGGCAACATCGCCTTTGCCGGGGATTCCGCCGGCGGCAATCTTGCGCTCGCTGCGATGGTAAGCCTCCGCGAGCGTTGGCTACCGCTGCCTGCGGCGGGTGTGCTGATGTCGCCATGGACCGATCTGGCGGCGACCGGCGCGAGCTACGTGAGCCGAGCCGAAGCGGACCCGATCCATCAGCGCCCGATGATCCTGGCGCTGGCCCAGGCCTATCTGGGCGGGCAGGGCGATCCCTGCGATCCCCTGGTATCGCCGCTCTACGCTGATCTCACCGACTTGCCGCCATTATTGATCCAGGCCGGCGACCGCGAAACCGTATTGGACGATTCCGTCATGTTTGCCGACAAGGCGCGCGTCGCCGGTGTCGAGGTTGATCTGCAGGTCTGGGATGGCATGATCCACGTCTTCCAGATGTTCGGTGCGGAGCTTCCTGAGGCGCACCGGGCTATTGCAGAGATCGCCATGTTTCTCGACCGACACCTCCATATCAAGGCCGAAAGGGCATCATCATGAACGTCAGGGCCGCCGATCCCCGCACTCATTCCGATAGTGAATTCCATTTTTCGGAGCAGCCGCAGTTATCCGAGGAGCTGCGGATGCTGCGCGAGCAGGTGCGCCGGTTTGTCGAGAAGGAAGTGGTACCCTATGGCGAGCAGTGGGAGCGCGACGGCAAGATCCCGCGCGAGATCTACCGCCGCATGGGCGCGCTTGGATTCCTCGGCATGCGTCACGCGGCCGAATATGGCGGCACCGATATGGGGCCGCTGGCGTCGATGGTGTGGGCGGAGGAACTCGGACGTTCGACCTTCGGCGGTTTCACCTCGTCGGTGCTGGTTCACACCGACATGTCGGCCGTTCACATCACCTTGCGCGGGACGCCGGAGCAAAAGCAGAAATATCTTCCCGCGATCATCCGAGGCGAGACCATCTGCTCGATCGCCGTCACCGAGCCCGATGCCGGCTCCGACGTTGCCGGGCTGAAGACGCGGGCCCGTCGCGACGGTGATGACTGGGTGATCAACGGCGCGAAGATGTTCATCACCAACGCTGTCTATGGCGACATCCTGATCGTCGCCGCGCGCACCGATCCCGCCGCCAAGGGCAGCCGCGGCATTTCGCTGTTCATCGTCGAGCGGACGACGCCGGGCATCTCCGTGACCAAGCTCGACAAGCACGGCTGGCTTTGCTCCGACACCGCCGAGATCGCGTTCCAGGATGTCCGCATTCCCGCCGCAAACCTGCTGGGCGAGGAGAACCGCGGTTTCTATGGCATCATGGAGACCTTCGAGAACGAGCGGATCTGCATCGGCGGCATCTGCGCCGGCGAATCCGCCAAGGCGATCGAACTGACCACCAACTACGTGAAGAGCCGCCAGGCGTTCGGGGGCCCGCTATGGAACCAGCAGGCGGTGCGGCTCAAGCTCGCCTCGCTCGCCACCAAGGCCGCGGCTGCCCGGGCGCTCGCCTATCATGCCGCCGAACTCGTCGAGGCCGGCAAGCCGTGCCCGCGCGAAGTCTCGATGGTGAAGGCGCTGTCGCCGGAAGTGCTGCACGAGGTCGTGCACGGCTGCCTGCAACTGCATGGCGGCACCGGCTTCATGCGGGGAACGCCGATCGAGCGGATGGTGCGCGATGCGCGGGTCCTGACCATCGGCGGCGGCGCCACCGAGGTCATGCTGGAAGAGGTCGCCAAGCGAATGTGAGGGATGCCGTTCCTTCACCCCTCCCGCTTGCGGGGGGAGGTCGGATCGCATCGGAAGATGCGATCCGGGTGGGGGAACTCTCTCCACACGAACGGTCTGACTCGCGGCGGCACCCCCACCCCAACCCTCCCCCGCAAGCGGGAGAGGGAGCCCACTGCCGTCGTGGCGGTGTGAGCGGGTCCGACCCGACCCTCAGTTCACCGGCTTAAAACTCAGCGTCGAGAACTCGGACTGCATGATCTGCAGCTTCTGGTTCGAGAACCGGACGCCGGGGCCGAAGCTGATCGGCGCCATGACACCGGTTTCGACGTTCTTGGTCTTTTCCAGCTCCGCGATGGTGCAGGCCCAGCTCGGCTCCTTGCCGCAGCGTCCGATCGCTTCAATCAAGACCTTGGCGGCGGCATAACCGGTCATGCTGTAGCGGTTGATGCCTTTCATTTCGGCTTCCGGAAGCAGGCCCTTGGCCTTCTCCAGAAACGCCTTGCCGGCGCGACCAGCGAACGGCTCGACGTAATCGACGGCGTAGATGCCGTCGCCGGCAGGTCCCATCAGCTTCAGCACCGGCTCGACCCGTCCGGGCCAGAAGATGCCGACGACGGGCTTGATGTTGAGCTTCTCCAGCTCCTTCATCATCGCGATGTTCTCGCCGATAATGCCGCCGGCCAGAAATACCTCGGCGCCGGAATCCTTCAGCTGCAGCATGTCGGACGAGAAGTCCTGCTGGCCCTTTTTGTAGTTGCCGCTGTAGACCACGTTGAGCTTCTTGGCCTTGACCACGGTGTCGAAGCCGTCGCGCACGGTGATGCCGTAATCGTCGTCCTGCGTGATCAGGCCCCATTTCTTGCCGGGGTTCTTGTCGGCGAGATAGTTGACGAGGTGGATGATGCCTTCCTCGTAGGATTGCCCGACCACGAACACGTTCTTGCGCGGCGGTTCCCAGAGGAATTTGACCGGCGCCACGTCGATGACGGTGGGGATCCCGGCCTTTTCCAGCACCGGCATCACGGCGATGGATTGACCCGAGCCGGAGATGCCGAGCATGGCAAACACCTTGTCGACGTCGATCACCTTCTTGGCGCCCTGGATGGTGCGGGCGGTGACGTAGCCGTCGTCTTCGAGCACATATTTGATCTTGCGGCCGTTGATGCCGCCGGCGGCGTTGGCTTCCGCGATCGCGATCTTGTGGCCGATCGATGCGGCCACGCCGAGCAGCGCCGGTGGGCCGGTCAAGGGTTCGACGTCGCCGATCAGGATTTCGGTGTCGGTGATCCCGGGATCGGCGGCCAGCGCGGGGCCGGTCGTGAGATACGCGCCCGCGAGCAACAGCGACGCGGTCGCCAGATATTTGATCATTGTTTCCTCCTCCTGATGGATTGCTTTTTTGTCAGTACCGAAGCGGCCAGTTCACCCACATTCGCCTGAGATCGTGCCAGGCACCGACCAGCCCGCGCGGCTGGAAGCGCAGGAACAGGATGATGACGAGGCCGTAGAGCATGCTCTTGAGTTCCTGCGCGCCGGTGGTGAACACAGCGTCCATCTGCGCGCTGAACAGGCTGAACACCAGCCGCGTCGCTTCCGGCAGCAGTACGATCAGGATGGTGCCGAGCACGGCGCCGAGCGCCGAGCCGAGCCCGCCGACGATCAGGATCGCCAGCGCCTCGATCGAGAGCAGGAACGGAAAGCCTTCGACGCTGACGAACGACAGATAGATGCCGTACAGCGCGCCCGCGAGGCCGGTGATGAAGGCGGAGGTGACAAAGGCGAACAGCTTGTAGGCGTGCAGGTTGATGCCCATCACGCGGGCGGCGGTGTCGTTGTCGCGGATCGCGACGAACGCTCGCCCGACGCGGCTGCGGCGGATGTTGAGGGTGGCGAACAGCGTGAGCACGGCAAAGCCGAGGCAGAGATAGGTAAAGGCGGCATCGCCGTCGAAGCTGAGGCCAAACATTTCCGGCCGCTGCACCGAAATGCCGCGGGCGCCGTTGGTCAGCCACCGCGCTTCCAGGATCACGGTGTTGATGATGAAGGAAAATGCCAGCGTGGTGATGGCGAGATAAAGTCCCTTCAGTCGCAGCGACGGCGCGCCGACGATGAGGCTGGCGAGCGCCGGCACGATACCGGCGCCGAGGAAGCCGATCAGCGGATGCATGTGGTATTTCGAAACCAGCACCGCATAGGCGTAGGCGCCCGTGACGAGGAAACCGACATGGCCGAGCGAGATCAGCCCGGTATAGCCGGTCAGGATGTTCAGTCCCAGCGCGCCGACCCCGGTGATCAGGATGATCATCAGGAACGACAGCGCATAGGAGTTCAGCACAAACGGTGCTGCGATCAGCGCCGCGACCAGCGCGGCCGACCACAGCCATACCGGCGGCGAATCCACCAGCGTGACGAGTTCGCCGTAGGTCTGCTTGAAATCTCCGGTACGCATCTCAGACCCTCTCGATGTCGCGTTCGCCGAAGATGCCGAACGGACGTATCATCAGCACCACGATGATCATGGCAAAGCCCGCGACTTCCTTCATGCCGGAGCCGACATAGCCGCCGGCGAGATTCTCGGTGATCCCGATCAGGAGCCCGCCGAGGCCGGATCCGAGCACGGCGTCGAGGCCACCCAGGATCGTGGCCGGAAACGCCTTGAGCCCGAGCTGGAACATTGCCGGCGAGAGATCATAGGACAGCGCAAAGAACACGCCGCCGATACCGGCGATGACGGAGGAGGCGGCCCAGGCCATCGCATGCACCCTTGTTGCGCTGATGCCCATCAAGAGCGCGGTGCGGTCGTCGGCGGCAACGGCGCGCATCGCGACGCCGATCTTGCTGTAACGGAAGAATGCCCAGATCGCGGCGAGAAGTATGAGAAGCGTGACGATGACGGCGATTTGCCCGGTGCGGACGCCGACCCCGCCGATCCGCACGATGGTGCGGCCGACGCCGATGTCGAGGCCGTGCGGGTAGGCATCCCAGATGAAGTTGATCGACGATCGCAAGATCACCGCCAGACCAATGGTCACCATGACGGTGGCAAAGACCGGCTCGCCCAGCATCGGCCGCATCACCAGCCGCTCGATCACGAGGCCGAGCACGACGGCCGCGAGGATGGCGCCGAGCGCCACCACGACCACGTTGCCGCTGACCGTGGTCGAAATGGTCCAGGCGATATAGGCCGTGATCATGGTCATTTCGCCCTGTGCGAAATTGACGAGGCCCGTGGACTTGTAGATCACCGCAAAGCCCATCGCGATCAGGCCATAGATGGCGCCGACCGCAAGGCCGGAGACCAGAAGCTGGATCAGATACTGCATCAGCCCTCCGCCTGGTAGATGATGGCGAGTTCGCGCGCGAACTTCTTCTCGATCAAGGCGCGGCGGACCTTTTGCGTGGCGGTCAGCTCGCCGTCGTCGTGGTCGAGTTCCTTTTCCAGGATGGCGAAGCGGCGGATGTTCTCGACACGCGCGAAGCGCTTGTTGGTCTCGTTGACGACGCGCTCGACCAGCTCGTGCACCTCGGCAAGCTGCGACAGCGACTTGTAGTTGGTGTAGGGCAGGGCCTTGTCGCGGGCCCAGCGCCCGACATTGTCGAAGTCGACCTGGATGATCGCGCCGAGATATTTCTTGGCCTCGCCGACCACGATTGCTTCCTTGATGAATTCGGAGTCCTTGAGCGCGTTCTCGATCTCGGAGGGGGCGATGTTCTTGCCGCCCGCGGTGATGATGATCGCCTTCTTGCGGTCGACCACCGTGATCTCGCCGTTATCCAGGACCTCGACGATGTCGCCGGTGCGCAGCCAGCCGCCCGGTTCCACCGTGGCGGTCGAAGCCTTTTCGTCGAGGAAATAGCCTTTGAAGACGCCTGGATTGCGCAGCAGGATCTCGCCGTCGCTGTCGAGCTTCCATTCGGTGAGCGGCAGCGGCAAGCCGCAGCCGCCGAGCCGGTGATGGCTCCCGGTCTGGATGAAGGCGACCCCGCCGCTTTCGGTCAGTCCGTAGCCCTGCGAAACCGGGCGGCCGACGATGTCGAAGAAGCGCAGCGTCTCCGGCGAGATCGAGGCGCCGGCGCAGAGGCGGTGACGGCTGCGGGCAAAGCCGAGATGGCGCTGAATGTTGCGGAACAACGCGAGATACAGCAGCGCATAGCCGAGGCCGTCGAGCGACGTCGCGGTCCCGGCCTGCCGCCGGTCCGACAGCTTGCGGCCCCAGGCGAGGCAGGCTTTGACGAAGCGCTGGCGCAGCGCGCCGCTTTCGCCGAGCCGGAACAGGAAACCCTGCTGCAGTTTCTCGTAGATGCGGGGAACGCCGACGAAAAACGTAGGCGCAATCTCGCGGATGTTGAGCGCGACGGTGTCGATCGATTCCGCAAAGCTGACGGTGCCGCCGAGCACCAGATGCGTGACCTCGCCATAGCAGCGTTCAGCGACATGGCACAGCGGCAGGTAGCTCACGGCCTCGAACGGCTTGTCGGCGATCCCGACGGCTTCGGCGTAGATATAGGCGGCATAGACCAGGTTCCGATGCGTCAGCATCGCGCCCTTTGGCGGACCCGTCGTGCCTGACGTGTAGACCAGGATGGAGACGTCGTCGGGCGACGCCTGCGAAATCAGACGGTCGAGGGTTGCGTTGGCCTCAGGGTTTTCGAGGGCATAGGCCGTGCCGAGCTGGCACAGCTTCTCGAACGACATCAACTGCTGTTGCCGGTACTGCCGCAGGCCCTTGGTGTCGACGCACACAATGGCCTCGAGCGCCGGCAGGCCGTCATTGTTGGCGAGCGCGTCCAGCACCTTGTCGGTCTGTTCCTGATCGCCGGTGATGACGACGCGAGCGCCGGAGTGGCGGACGATGTATTGCAGTTCGACCCAGGGATTGGTCGGATAGATGCCGACCGCGACCGCGCCGATCATCTGGACGCCGAGATCGGCATAAAACCATTCCGGCGTGTTCTCGCCGGCGATGGCGACGCGGTCACCCGGCTTGAGGCCGAGCGAAAGCAGGCCGAGAGCGACCGCGCGTGCGGTCTGGTAGTAATGGTCCCAGGAATAGGGATTCCAGATGCCGTATTCCTTTTCGCGCAACGCCAGTCTGTCGCCGTGCATCAGAGCGCGCTGACGCAGCAGTTGCGGAATGGTGATGGCGGCGTTCTTCAGCGCGATCTGCAAAGAACTCATGTCGGCGCTGGACGGCGTCCGCGCCGAGCTCGATTGCATCGGCGGATGTTCGGTGCGTGGGCTTTCGAGGACCGACATCACGCGCCCACCTTTGCCGCTTCGGCGCGGTGGCCGCCGAGATAGGCTTCCGCCACGGCCGGATCGCGCCTAACCTCGGCGGGCGTGCCTTCGGCGATCTTGCGGCCGAAATTCAGCACATGCACGCGGTCGGAGATATCCATCACGATCCGCATTTCGTGTTCGATCATCAGGACGGTGATGCCGAGCTCCTCGCGGATATCCAGCACAAAGCGGGCGATGTCCTCGGTCTCCTCCTGGTTCATGCCTGAGACCATTTCATCGAGCAGCAGCAGTTTCGGCTCGCAGGCCAGCGCCCGCGCCAGCTCGACTCGCTTTTGCTGGCCGTAGGACAGGGTGCCGACGATGGCGTCGCGGATATGCTCGATCTCGAGGAATTCGATGATTTCCTCGACCCGCTGCCTGGCTTCGATTTCCTCGCGTCGGGTGCGGCCGAAGAAGATCACGGCATCGAGCACGTTGGAGCGCAGATGGGTATGCCGGCCGGTCAGGATGTTCTCGACCACGGTGCCGTGCTTGAACAGCGCGAGGTTCTGGAAGGTCCGGCCGATGCCTTTGGCAGCGAAGCGCGAGGGCGAGACGGCGGCCATGTCGGTGCCGTCAAACACGATACGGCCGCCGCTCGGCCGCAGCACGCCGGAAATCATGTTGAACAAAGTGGTCTTGCCGGCGCCGTTTGGCCCGATCACGCTGCAAATTTCGCCTGTAGTCACCGCAAGACTGACATCGGCCACCGCCTGCAGGCCGCCGAACCGCTTGCTGAGATTTTCGATCCTGAGCAGGGAGGTCACGACAGCCACCGTTTGCGCCGCTTGTAGTGCTTGACGTCGCGCAGGCTCTTGCGCCCGGCGTTGGAGACGCCGAGGTAGAATTCCTGTACGTCCTCATTGGCGGCGAGTTTCTTTGCCGAGCCGTCGAGGACGACGCGGCCAGTCTCCAGGATGTAGCCGTAGTCGGCGATATCGAGCGCGCGCTGGGCGTTCTGCTCGACCAGCAACACCGTCATCTTCATCTCGTCGCGCAGCTTGGCGATCACTTCATAGATGCGATCGATGATCAACGGCGCGAGGCCGAGCGACGGTTCGTCGAGCGCGAGCAACACCGGATCGGTCATCAAGGCGCGGCCGATCGCCAGCATCTGCTGCTCGCCGCCGGACATGTAGCCCGCGATCTGGTCGCGGCGTTCGAACAGGCGTGGGAACAGCGAAAACACCTTTTCGCGGCGGTCGCGCGCCTCGGCGGCGGTCCTGGTGTAGCCGCCCATCTGCAGGTTTTCGTCGATCGTCAGCGCCGGAAACACCCGGCGGCCCTCCGGCACCTGGACGATGCCGCGCCGCACCAGCTCGTCGGGCGCGAGGTGATGCACGTCCTCGCCGCGGAAGCGGATCGTGCCGTTCTCGATCACGCCTTCCTCGGTGTAGAGAATGCCCGACATCGCCTTCAACAGCGTCGACTTGCCGGCACCGTTGGAGCCGAGCAAAGCGACGATGCCGCCTTCGGGAACCGCAATGCTGACGTCGCGGATCGCCTCGATGGCGTTGTCATAGACGATGCGGATATTGCGGAATTCGAGCAGGCATGACGGATCGGGCGCTCCCTTTGCGCCGCCGATCGTTGCCTGCGTCGGGATGGCTGCCGGCATCACGCGTGGCTCGACCGCGGCAGGGGCTGCCGCTGCGCCAGGATCGCGTCGGTGACGAGCTTTGCGGTTTCCGCGCAGGCCTGGGTGCCGCCATTGCCATATTGCTTCACGGCGTCGCCGACGCACCATAGCCCGTCGATGCCGGTCTCGCGCGGCAGGTCGTATCCGGCGCAACTGCGCTGGGCCGGCCAGTCGTCGCGCATGACGCGGATCGACAGGATTTTAGCCTGGGCAAAGTTCGGGAATTGCTCGCGCAGATCCATCAGCGCCAGTTCGACCTCGGCATCTGAATCGAAATCGCCGAGCGCCGGGACCGGCACGGCATAGGCGACATAGAGATGCCAGCCCGGCGGCGCGAGCTCAGGGCAGGTGGCCGAAAGGTTCGCCATGTTGCAGAGCCGCCGCGTCTTGCCGAAGGTGACGATGCCGGGATGGGAGATCAGCGGCTCGCGGCTGGCGATATTGATGACGATGTTCGCGGCCGGACGCAGACCGGTCCGCACTTGCGCCACATAAGCCGGCGGGAAAGCGGCTGCGCCGCCGAGTGCCACGGTGGCCTTGGGGCCGGCATTGCTGATGACGAGCGCGGTCTCGATCCGTATCCTCTGGCCATCGCGCAGGACGGTCACGCCATCGACGCGGCCGTCGGTGGAGTGGATCTCGACTGCCGGCGTCGACAGCCAGATATCGCCGTTGCGCTTGATGGCGGTTGCCAGCGCGTTCCAGACGCCGATCGTGCCTTGCGGGCAAAAGCCGAAGCGCTTGAAGGCGCCCTTGCTGGTAAAATAGGTCAGGAAGGCGCGCGCCGGCAGTTCGTCGGCGTTGCAGGCGAAGATCGCCGCGCACAGGTTGCGGAAGATCGCGTGCACCGACGCATTGCTGGTGTAGGTCTTGAGCCAGTCCTCGGTCGATTGCCGCCCATCGGGGAGGTTGCCGGAGCGGGCGTCGGCAAATTTCTCCAGGATGCGCGAGGCCTGTTTGGTCAGTTGGCCGAGCAGCAGCGACCAGCCGCCGCGGCCGACATCGATCAGCTTGCCGTCGATGAAGAAGGAGCTGGCCGGCTCCGGCGTGCGGATATCGAGGGGCGCGCCGACGGTATTGAAGGTCTCCTCGAACACCCCGCCCAGTTCGATCGCGATGGCGCCGATATTGACGGTGAAACCGTCGATCTGCTCGGTCGAGGCACGGCCGCCGATCCGGTCCTTGTCATCGACGACGAGGGTATGGAGCCCGGCATGGGCCAGCCGCGCGGCGGCGCAGAGCCCGCCGGCGCCGGCCCCGATTACGACAGCATCTGCCCGAACGACCGTCATTCCACCTCCCAAAGCGTGCTGCCCGGTTGATCCGGGCTGTCCTTGATTTAGATCATTGTATTATAATCCGACTGGCCGTTCAAATAATTTTTTGCGATAAGGGGTCGCAGGGCGGATTTGGACCCGGCGCGCCCGCGTTTTTCGAAACGAAGCTGCCCGGCCTGAATAAAGGCTGCTGAATCAGCTAAGCATGCCCTTCGGATACGAGCTAAAGCTGAAATGAAGCGGACGACAGGCCATGGCGCGAACACGCTCTGAGAATTACGACGGCATCCACCTGGGTATCCTGACCAATGCCGCCAGGCTGTTTTCGGCCCAGGGCTATATGCGCGCCTCGATCGCCGACCTTGCGGACGCCTGCAAGCTGTCGCGCGGCGCGCTCTATCACTACTTCGACTCCAAGGAAGCCATTCTGTTTGCAATCCTGGATGCACATATCAGGGAAATGATCGAGCACGTCGAAACCGCCGTGGCCGCCGGTGGCCCGACGCTGACGCAGTTTCAGAACGTCATTCGCGCGATTGTCGAGGTCAATGCCAAATCGCCGCATGAACAGCGTGTGCTGATTCACGACCTGTCGTTCCTCAACGCGGACGAGCAGCAGACCATCAAGGATCTGGAACGGCAGCTGGTCGATATCGTCACCGATCTTATGCTGCGGCTCGACGCCGAGGGCCGGATCGTCAAGCGCACCAAGAAGATCTACACGATGATCCTGTTCGGTATCATCAACTTCACCTACACTTGGTACGATCCCAAGGGCGCGATCGGTCCGCAGGAATTCGCCGATATGGCGGTCGAATTGTTTCTGAACGGATTTGCGCCGGGTGGTGCCGCAAAATCCGTGGCGGCGAACCGGCGCGAGAAGGTTTAGCCGCTATCACGGGCGGGTAGGGCCCGGCTCCGACGCGCCAAGGTCCGAGCCGCTGCCGCAAACAGCAGCGCTCTCGCCAAAGTAGACGCCGCCCGATGCGTTCGCCGGATGCGGTCGAAACCGTATTTCTACGGTAAGCCATTCTCCAACCTCGATTTTTCAAGCCTGCGACATCCGCGGCACGAAGCTTGCTTTGTTGAACCTGCCGGAACAACTTTGGGAGCAACGGGATGAGATGGATCGTCCTTTGCCTGGGTATTTTCGGTTACCTGGGCGCAGGTGCGAGTATGAGTGCGCGCGATTTGGGACAGTGGGATGCCGTCGATCCCGCGGTCAAGCAATGGTATCAGGCCCTGATGCAGCCCGACGTTCCCAACGCGTCATGCTGCGGCGAAGCCGATGCGTATTGGGCCGATGAAGTTCATGTCAGGGACGGCAAGACCTACGCGATCGTGACGGACGATCGGCCGGACGAGCCGCGTGGCCGGCCCCATGTCGAGATCGGAACGGAAATTGAGATCCCCAACAACAAACTCAAGTGGGATAGATCGAATCCGACCGGGCACGGCATCGTATTCCTGAGCCGCGCCCGGTACGTGTTCTGCTACGTTCAGCCCGGCGGCGTCTGACGTCGCGTCGCGGCCGTCGTTGTCGATCATCCCGTCGGAATATGCGCGCAGCTGCTTGGCCGCGGGCGGGTGCCGCGCTTGTCGATCGGGACATTGCAATTGTCGATCCGTTGCTCGTCCATCCATTTCCTGCCGAGCCGCTCCTTGCCGGTCAGCGATGGCGACGTGCTGATCGGCGCGCCCCGGTCCGGACGCGTGTCTTGCGCAGATATTGCCGACGTCAAACCGACGACGAGTAACATCCCAAGTAATCCTCCGTACCAAGTTCGCATGACGGCCTCGCAAACCAGCGTTTAGGACACGGTTTCAACAGTGGTGTTCGACTAAACGACATCAGAATTTGCGCGGCCACCCGAAACCTGAAATTTGCCCGTCAGGGCGGCGCGTCCTTGGGCGGAAGCACCGGCGGAGGCAGCGCTGAAAATTCGATGTTGCCGGATTCACCCGTCAGGAACGACAGATCGAGCAGGCCGCCGCCGGTCGGGTCGCCGCCGGGCGCCGCGGCGGGGCGAAGCTTGGTGACGTCGGATGGACCTTCAGGCGCGGCCTGTCCGGTGCCGGTGCCGTAATCGGCCGCGCGGCCGCCTTGCGGATGGCCCTTCAGGATCTCATCGCGCGCGGCTTCCACCTTGGCGGCAAGCGCCGGCGAATAGGGCAACCGGTAGGCGCGGGGCTGACCGCTCGGAATATTGGCGGCGTCGAGCTCCTCGACCCAGACATGCACGGCGCCGGGATCGCGATCGAGCGGATTCGGATCGACCACCCGCGCCCAAAGCAGTTGAAACTGCGGCGGCAAGGGTGCGGCCGCCGACCATCCAGGCAGGCCTTCGACGCGGAAGAACGCCACGCCATAAAAAATGCTGGTGACGACAACGGCGGCAACCTTGAGCGGCCACGGCGCGCGAACGCGCAAGACGATCACGAGCAGCAACGCCGCCAGCACGACATAGGCGACCGACAGACCGACGATTTGCGACTGCAGTCCCATCCTCATCAGCCTGCGTTGCGGCGTGGATTACGCAGCGTCTGCAGCAGCGATTTTTCGCGGCTGTTAACGTCGGTAACCGTGCCGCTGCCGTCGATCGCGAAGCGAACGGCGGTGCGCTCGGTCCCGGCGCTCTGCAGCATGATGGTGTCGTAATAGACGACCTGAACGGTTGGATTGAGTTTCTCGACCTTCACCGAGACTGGCACGGGTTCACGGCCCATCGCGATGAAGTGGTAGACGTTGACGGTGTATTCGCCGGCGACGATGCCGCGGATGCTCACCGTTTCCTGGCGGATCGGCGACAGCACCTTGCGACCGTTGACCACGATGAAATCGTTGGCGCCGCCGCGGTCGTCGCGGTCGAGCAGCATGAAACCGGCCTCGCGCCGGCGGTACCAGACCATGTTGCCGATCGGATCCTGCACGAACATGTCGAAATCGTCCGGATGCTGGTCGGGCCAGCTCATCGTCACCAGGAATTCGGCCTTGCTGTCGATCTTGCCGTCTTTGGCCTCGGGCGCGATCGCCAGCAGCGCGATGAAAAACAGGAAGGCCAGCACCTGAAGCGCCTTGAACAGCATGACCGCGAACGGGTCGAACGGCTCCTCCTGCGGCATCAGTTCGAATTCGTCGATCATTCCGCTGCCTCTGGCCGATCTTCTAGCACCGAGACGACGCGGACTTCGGTCAGGCCGACGGCATAGGCGAACAGCTTCGCGGTTGCATCATCGAGCATGTAGTACTGGATCCTGACCAGGATCGAGCCGACGAGGCCCGCGAGCGTGGCGTACATGGCGACCGCCATGCCGTCGCTCATCAGGTTCATCGATGACCTGATGGTGCTGCGATCGCCGGGATCGAGGCCTGCGATCGGCGCCAGCATCATGATGAATCCGATGATGGTGCCGAGCAGGCCGAGCTTCATCAGCGTATCGCTGGCGAAGGCGCCGAACTGGTTGGAGCCGCGCAGCCGTCCCGCAAGTCCGCGCAGCAGCAGGGTCTGATCAATGCGCCGTGGTCCCTGCAGCCGGGCCTTGACCGCCAGATCATGGATATGTTCGGCGACGAGACAGCGCGGGAGTTTGCCGGCGCCTTCGACGATAACGGCGTCGCCGTCGAGATGAAGCGGGCCTGATCCCGCTTCGATCAAGGCTCCGCCGCGCCGTGCCGCATCGCCCTCGCGCGAGATCGCGATCGTGCGCCACAGGCAGTGCAACGACGCCGCCACATAGAGCAAGCCGATGATCGAAGAGATATAGGTGCGATCGCTCGCGACCATCTGCCGGATCAATCCGAAGCGCCACAGCAGAATGAACGCAAAAATGCAGAGCCCGGTAAACACCAACCATCGCAGCAGCGGACCACGGTCACCGAAGGAATCAATATCCGCGTTCGTCGTTGGCATTCGTGCACCTCGACATCGGATTGTGGCCTGAGCGTTCCACATACCGTTGAGGCAGGCAAACCGAATCCGTTGCAACGTCCATTCAAAATGTTGTTGAGTGCGAGCACTTCCGCGCGCCCCGCGTACCTTTGTCCCGCGCGATTTTGTCCAAGAGAGAACTAACTTTGTCCAAGAGAGAAATTTCGGATGCTTGGCCGTCACTCGGCGTACTTGCGCGGCATCTGGGGTAGCCCTACGTTCGGCACCGGTGCGGACCTCGCGCCAAACTACTTGGGAGACTCTCTATGACTTGGAAAACTCCGAAGGTTGTCGAAGTGCCGGTGGGCATGGAAATCAACATGTACGCCTGCGCAGCGCGCAAGTAGACAGCATCAAGACGATCTGCCCGGCTCCGACAGCACATTCGCGGTTTCGAGCCGGGCAGGCGTGCGCTGCCCTCACGCCGCTTCCCCCACGCAATGGCGTTGAGGCCGTCGGACTTGCATCGAAGGCTTGCTTCGAAGAAGCACTGTTCCACCGCCGTCTGCAACGATCCCAGAACCCGCCACGGAATGTCTCTCGCCGGATCGCCTCCGATTCGACGGATGCGATGGCCCACGACCTTTCCCGGATTGTGCTAGGGTGCCGTCCGGTCAGCGCTGCTGTCGCTTCCGTCGGCTCCAAGGCTCTGGTTTGAAAAGACTCTGGTTTGACTGGTTTGAAATGGCTCTGGTTTGAATGTCTAGTTGCGCAAGAACAGTCCGGGCGATCGTCGTGTGTTTTGCGGCGCTGGTTCCGGCTGCCGTTCAGGCCGAAGAGGGCATCGATACCGAGCATATCTTCGGCTTCATGATCGGCACGGATGTCGGCAGTGTCGGGGAGCGGGAGTTTCAAACCGAGACGACCGGACGGTTCGGCAAAAGCAGCGGAACGTACCGGGCGGGCGCACAGCAAGTCGAACTGGAGTTCGTGCCGGTCAAAAATTTCCGTATCGAGCTGGGAAGCACGTTTTCGGCGCACGATATCAACGGCGTTCCAGGGTTTGACGATCGCCGCCAATTGGGATGGCAGGGGGTCTCGGTGGATTTCCGCTACCGGTTTCTCGACCGGCAAACAGCTCCGTTCGGCCTGACGGTCGCGGTCGAACCGCATGCCGATCGCATCGATGAATCCACGGCCGCGGCGGTCCGCAAATATGGCACGGACCTCACATTGGCTTTCGATCGGGAGATTGTTCCCAACGTCGCGGTCGCGGCGCTCAACCTGATCTATCAGCCGGAATGGACACGCTTCGTCGGGACGGGAGCCGCGGAACAGGAGTCCACGATCGGCGCCGCATTCGCCGTGATGGCGCAGTTGCGCCCGGGGTTTCTGCTCGGTGGCGAGGCGCGGTACTTACGAAAATACGAGGGAATAGGCCTGGAAGAATTTTCCGGCCAGGCGCTGTTCGTCGGCCCGACGGCGTATTTCCAGTTGTCGGAACGTTCCCGGCTGACCGCAAGCTGGAGTGTTCAGGCATGGGGGCGTCCGGCCGGGTCGGGAGCCGCCCTCGACCTCGTCAATTTCGAGCGGCACCAGGCCCGGCTGGTGTTTGGCGTCAACTTCTAAGGCCTTGTCGGCTCTGCTGGATTCAGCACCGGGCTTGATCCCCGCATTTTCACGGTGGTGTGAAACCTCGCTTCCTCGGCTACGTATTTGGGCGTGCTAAGTTTTTGACGAATCAATCGGAGGGATATCAGGCATGAATCCGATCGACCTGATTGTGACGGTATGTGCGGTACTGTCGCCAACCACCTGCGAGGACACCCATCTGGTGTTTTCCTACAGTGGCTCACTGACGCAATGCGTCATGGCCGCGCCGCCCTACATCGCGCAATGGGTCGGTGACCACCCGAAATGGACCGCAGTCAAATGGCGCTGCGAATATCCGCACACCAATGACAAAGCGGATGCCGGCAAGCCAACTCGCGCAAGCTGAAGCGGGATCGCTTTAGCAGGTTCATTTTGTTGTACGGGCTATTTGTTGCAGTCCTTCAGATCCTTGTCCGCAATCGAGAACACCGCGTCGGCCCTGATTTCAATATCGCGCACCACGCATTGCCGTGAGTCCCGGTAACTCACCTTAGCGTCGTAGCGGCCGGGCTCAACGCCGGTGATGCGCAGACGTTCGTCGTGGTCGACTTCCTTGTCTTTGTCGTTCAGGGTCTGGTTGGGTCCCCAATCGGTCTTTCCGGCGGGCGATAGCTGAAAACCTGAAATGGTCGCCGTGGTCAGGTTCCACAACCGGATGCCTTTTCCCTTGCTTTGCGCGGCGAGCTGGCTCGGCAAAGAGACCGTCAAGGCAATCAACGAGACGGCGACGATGGTCCGCACGCGCAACATGGTAGCCTCCCCGGGAATTTGAACCGCTTTCGCGATCGTCTTCTTTTCAGAGCGACGATCATAGCATAGCTTCGAGCTTTGGCAGTCGGAGAATGGCCATGACGTTTGCCGGATCGATCGGACGTAGTGTCGGCGCACTGGCTGTGCTGATGTCGGCGGTCGTCATGACGCGCGCCGACGACAACGATTATCCCACGTCGGCCCGCTCCGAATATGTGTTCGGCTGCCTGAAGGCGAATGGCGAAACGCGACAGGCGATCGAGCAATGTTCCTGTTCGATCGATGTCGTCGCATCGCTCGTGCCCTATGACCGCTACGTCACCGCGGAGACCGTGCTGAGCATGTCGCAGGTCAGGGGTAATCTTGGCGGCCAGTTCCGTACCTCCGAGCAGGCGGCAAGCGCGCTCAATGATCTCAGGCGCGCCCAGGCCGAAGCCGAGGTCAGGTGTTTCTGAGGCGCGGCATCACTGCAATCCATCCAGCGCCGCGTCGTCCGACGTCAAATGCCTGACGCGTCGACATTCCATTCGTGCTGGAATACGTGGCCTTCGGTATCCTTGGCCTCGGCGCGAAAGCGCTTGGCGCCATTCGAGACATAGGTGAAGCGGATGTTGGGATCTTCCGAGATTGAAATCCCGCCTTCCACCCTCAGTACCGGGCTGCCGTCCTGCCAGAGACGCAGTTCGTTAACGAAAAACGCGGGGATATAAAGCTGCGTGACCTGGTCCATCTGCAGGCCGGAATTGTTGGGATGGCCGATCATGATCTGGGCCTCGCGGGCGCCGCTGGTCGGACCTTCGCCGGATTTTGCGAATTGCCGGTAGCGCATCTGGCCCAGCCGGTTGTTGGCTTCTTCAGCATTCTTGGCGGCAGGCGCCGAGCAGCCGCCGGAAGCCTTGACGTAGGTCTTCGTCACATAGAGCTTGCCGTCACTGAGCTCGGCCACCGCATGAACGTCGCTGTAATTGTTGACGCGCACGCGTGTCGATATTTCCGACACCCTTGCGTCCGGACCGAGCTCAAACTTCGCTGCCATCGGTGCGGGGTTCTGGTCGATGACCAGCGTAATGCTCACGATGCGACGGTCGTCGCCGGGCGACAGCTTCGTTTTCAAGGTGACGGGAACGATCGCGGCATCCTCGGCGCGGTACGGCATTTCGATCGCAATCACGTCGTTGCCATCGTTCATCGGGCGATTGTTGAAGATATCCTGGACCAGGCCGGGCCACGGATCATAGGTTTCCGACGTTGCCGCGGGCGTCTGCTGCGCGCCGAACACAAGCAGGCCAGCGATGCAGAGCAGGCGGAAATGAGTTCCGGACATGGTCGTACCCTTCGCGAAGCTGGAAGCAACGACACCAATATACCGCATCGCGCTGGCTATTCCCATTCAATTTCGGAGAATGCTGCGGTTGCGTTGCGGGCATTGTAGTCGTCGAACAATTCCCATCGCGATCGCTCGGAAGCGGCAGCGATACTGGCGGCAGCCGTGATCGGCTTGCCGCCGGCGACCAGCGCGCGAACGTCCGACGCCAGCGTCTGGAGATAACGGCGCTCGTCGGCAAGCGCGTCCGGCCATGCGCTTACAGCTCCGTGACCGGGAATCACGCGCTGCGCGGGCTGGGTGGCAAGTTGGTCGATGACGGCAAGATAGCCACGAATGCTGCCGTCCATCACGGGGACGTGGGTAAGGAATACCAGGTCGCCCGCGAACAGCGTTGCGGTCTGCTCGTCAAACAAAGTGAGGTCGCTGTCGCTGTGCGCCGTCGGCCACGACCGCAGCAGCAGGGTGCGCGAACCGAGATCGAGCTTGAGCGTGCCGTCGACCAGAAGCGTCGGGGGTACGATCCGCACCGGAGCGATCAACGCGTCGCCCATGATGCGGCGAAAGGCGTCGATGTAGAACGATCCGCGCGTGGCCAGTGCCCGTGGCAAATTCTTGTGGCCGACAAATACGGTTCCATCAGCCACGAAGGCCGCATTGCCGAAAACGTGATCGGGATGGCCGTGGGTATTGACGACGTATCGGATCGGCCTGTCGGTGCGCGCGCGGATCGCTGCGAGCAATTGCAGTCCCTCGCGAACACTGCCGCCGGTATCGATCACCGCGACTGCGTCATTGCCGATGACAAATCCGATATTGGCGATGGCGCCGTCGTTCTCGCGCGTCATCAGCGCGGTCTGGCCGTCATGCACGAATACGCCGGGAGCGATCTCGTTCACCGGCAACGCTGGTTGCTGTGCTTGCGTCAACGTCGATGACCAAAGCATCACCAACGAAGCAAGGATCAACACGCAGCGAGCCATGGTCTTGCCTCCGTGCCACCACGAAGCGTTATCAACGATCTGTGTTCCGTCGCCATGATTGGTTTGCGTCGCAACAGACGCAAACTTTCACAAGGATTATTCCTGTTGCACGCTCCGGTTGGGAAGCATAGCATTTTGATTGTCTGCGGCTCACCTGAACTTCGGTTCGTTGCGATCGCCGACGCCGATGGATGGTTGGCAACATGGTGGGCGCGACGTGCAACAGCTCTCGATGACGGATGCCGGACGACGTCGCTGGCTGCTGGCTTCACTGGTTGTTGTCGCCGCCATCTTGCTCGGCCGCGTTGCAGCGGTTGCACAGATCAATGAAACCGGCGATCTATCGATCGAGCTTGTCGATCCCAAAGTCCTGCGCGTCTGTGCCGATCCGCGCAACCTGCCGTTCTCGAACGAGAAGGGCGAGGGTTTCGAGAACAAGCTCGCCGAATTATTTGCGGAGAAGCTGCAGAAGAAGCTCGACTACATGTACTTTCCGCAGGCGACCGGCTTCGTCCGGATGACGCTTGGTGCCCATCGCTGCGACGTCATCATGGGCTTTCCGCAGGGCGACGAACTGGTTCAGGGCACCAATCCGTATTACCGCACGGCCTATGCGCTGGTCGCCAAGCCGGGCAGCGGCCTCGACGAAGTCAACACGCTGGATGACGCGCGTCTCAAGGGCAAGCATATCGGCATCGTCGCCGGCACGCCGCCCGCCACCAACATGGCGGCCAACGGTTTGATGATGAATGCAAAACCCTATCCGCTGATGATCGATACCCGCTTCGATTCGTCGGCGGAAGCGATGATCGGCGATCTGATGTCGGGTACGATCGATGCCGGGATTTTGTGGGGTCCAATGGCGGGCTTTTATGCCAAGCGATCCAACCCACAGCTCCACGTCACGCCGCTCGTCAAGGAAACGACGGGACCTCGATTGACGTTTCGCATCGGCATGGGGGTGCGGGGCGCCGACCAGAACTGGAAGCGGCTGCTCAATCGCCTGATCCAGGAAAATCAGCCGGCCATCAACAAGATACTGCTCGACTACGGCGTTCCCCTGCTCGACGAGAACGACCGGCCGCTCGGTTCGGAGACCGCTACTAAACTGCCATGATGAGGGTATTCGCGGGCCTGGTCCTGGCGATGGTCGGATCGACGATCCCGGCCCGTGCGCAGGAACGCGCTCCCGAACCGGAACAATACCGCACCGAGAATTACCGCGCGCCGGTGCCTGCGACGCTTTCCGGCGGACGTGTCTTGACCACCGCCGAAGCCGAGACGATCTGGCGCGCAAAGACCGGCGTCTTCATCGACGTGTTGCCGCGTGCGCCGAAGCCGCAAAATCTTCCCGCGGACACGGTCTGGCGCGACAAGCCACGGTTCAGCATTCCCGGCAGCGTATGGTTGCCTGACACTGGTTACGGGAAGCTATCGGCCGCGACCGAGGACTATCTGAAGCAGGGATTGAAACGCGCGTCCGGCCGCAACGACGGCATGCTGCTCGTGATCTATTGCCAGGCCGATTGCTGGATGTCCTGGAATGCGGCGAAACGAGTCCTGTCGTACGGCTATCGCGATGTGGCGTGGTACCCGGAAGGCACCGACGGCTGGGAATTCGCCGGCCTGCCGCTGGTGGAGTCTCAGCCGGAGCCGCGCGCCGCGGAAGAGACGCCGCGTTAGTCTCCGCGGCTTGGCCGCGCTATTCCATTTCCTGCTGAATCGTGCGGCCAAGCGCAAACAGCCGCTGGTCGATCGCCGTCGGCACTTCGCAGACGAATTTGACCACGCGCCGCCGGTCCTCGAAAATGCGGGTTTCCCAGACCAGCTGGTTACCGAATTCCTCGACCTTGGTCTGATCGGGCTTCGGCGCATCCTGCAGCGCCTGCAGCGCCAGCGTATCGGCGCGAATTTTCTCCGCGGCCTCGCGCTGCTTGCGCATCACCCGCTCGAGCCCGTTCATGACCGATGAGCGCTGCGCATTGAGGGTATCGAACAGGCCGGCGAACAGCAGCTTGCCTTGGGTCGCCTTGTCGGCCGCAGCAGCGGTCAAATATTCCGCGATCGCCTTTTGCGCGTCGTCGAGAGGCAACCGTCGCGCCGCCAGTTTCGTCACCAGCGCGCTCACTTTGGCATCGTTCTTCCATTTGTCCTGGACGTCGTCGAGCGGCGGGCCCGCCCAGACCGCCGCGAGCGATATCTCCGGCACCTTGGCCTGGGCACACGGCCAATCCGGGTAACGCGGATCGGCGGCCAGACAGAAGTCAGCCGACGTCACCATGGCAAGCAACGCGGCGATTGCGACACTGATCGGGATTCGCCATCTCATGTCTCGCCTCCGGCAGGTCCGCGGCGGATCAGGCCGCGCGATGGATCGTAGGCGTAGATCGCCCCCAACATGAAGGCGGCGCTGCAGCCGCCCACGACCGCCAGCGAAATCCAGTTGATCTGCCCGTACAACGCAAAGCGTATCAGCTCGACCGCATGGGTGAACGGGTTGAACAGGCAGACGTAGTAGAGCAGGGGGCTGCCTTCCTGAACCCGCCACAGCGGATAGAGCGCGGAGGAAGCGAAGAACATCGGAAAGATCACGAAGTTCATCACGCCGGCAAAATTCTCCAACTGCTTGATGCCGGATGAGATCAGCATGCCAAGCGCGCCCAGCATCAGGCCCGAGAGGACCAGCGCTGGCAGCACCGTGAGATAGCCCGTCGGCGGCGGGGCGATGTCCCAGAACCATGCGATCAGCAGGAAGGCGTAGACCTGGAGCAGCGAGACCGCGGTGCCGGCAAGCAGCTTGCAGAACAGGAGATACCCGCGTGGCAACGGGCTCACCAGCAGAGTGCGCATGTTGCCCATCTCGCGGTCGTAGACCATCGAGAGCGAGGATTGCATGCCGTTGAACAACTGGATCATCGCCATCAGTCCGGGCGCGATATAGACCTCGTAGAGGATGTAGGTCTCGTACGGCGGGATGATGGAAATGCCGAGCACCTGGCGGAAGCCGGCTGCAAAGATGAAAAGCCACACCAAAGGCCGCACCAGCGCCGACACGAAGCGTTCGCGCTGGTGCAGGAAGCGCAGCGCTTCGCGCCACACGATGCCGTTCAGGCAGATGAGATATTCCGCAAACGAGAAACCGCGTTCGGCGGGGCGGACGGTCGTGGAGCTCATGGCGCGGGGCTCCCGGCTAAAGCTGCGGTTCCGGTCAGGCGCATGAAAGCGGCGTTGACGTTGTCGGCGCCGGCTTCGGCGATGACGCGCGCGACCGGACCTTGCGCGAGAATTCGTCCCTGATGCAGGACCACGAGATCGTCGCTGGCGGTGATCTCGTCGAACAGATGCGTGGCCCACAGCACGCCGATGCCTTGCTCGGTGACGAGCTGCCGGACGTGGCTGAGGATATCGGCGCGCGCCTTGACGTCGAGCCCGACGGTGGCTTCGTCGAGCAGCAGCAGGCGGGGCCGGTGCAGCAAGGCGCGGGCGATTTCCAGCCGCCGCATCTGGCCGCCGGAGAGATCCCGCACCTTGCTGCCGGCGCGATCGGCAAGTCCGATCTGCGTCAGCACCTCGCCGCTGCGCGAGCGCGCGTCGCGCCGGCCGATGCCATGCAGGGCCGCGTGATACAGCAGGTTTTGCGTCACCGAGAGATCGAGATCGAGCGTGCGCGGCTGGAACACGACGCCAAGCAGCCGCAGCGCTTCGCCCGGTGCAAGCCCGATGTCATGGCCGAAAATACCGATATGGCCGGCCTGAATTCCAAACAGCCGCGTCACCAAAGCGAACAGCGTGCTCTTGCCGGCGCCGTTGAGGCCAAGCAGCGCCGTGAAGCTCGCCGGCGCGACGGCAAAGTTGATATCGATGAGGGCGCGCCGCGGGCCATAGCTATGGCTGACGCCGCTGATCGACAGCGCCCGTATCCCCGCTGTGCAAGCGGGGGCAGGGGGGTCCTGCGCATTCTGTCCGGCAGTGGGTGCGGCTGAGGTCGTCATGGTTGCGCCATCGTGATGCCCCAGGGTAGCTCGCCGACCTGGATGGTCTTGATGACCTTTTGCGCGGCGACGTCGATCACCGAGACGTCGTTCGATACGCCATTGGTCACCAGCAGATACTTTTCCTCCGGCGTGAAGGCCATGTGCCAGACCCGCTGGCCGACCAGGAGATATTTTTTGATCGCATGACTCGCGCCGTCGACGACGGCGATACGGTTGGCCGGGCCGAGCGCGATGAAAGCGGTCTTACCGTCCTTGGTCATGCCGATGCCCACGGGCTGGATCGCCTCGCGCCGCAGGCCCGGAATCTCAAAAGTGATTTTACCGGTCACCGCGTGCTTGACGGGGTCGATCACCGACACGGTGCCGCCGATCTCCGACGATACCCACAGTTCGGAACCGTCGCGCTTGAATTCGGCAAAGCGCGGCCGCGAGTCGACCAGCACATTGGCGACGACCTGGCGCGTCGCGGTGTCGATGAAATGCGCCATGTTGGTCGTCTCTGACGTGTTGATCAGGGTCTTGCCATCAGGGCTGATCGCCATGCCCTCGGGCTCGACGCCGACCTGGATGTCGCCGAGGCGCACGCGCTTCTCGAGATCGATGATCGTCACCGTGTTGTCGTTCTCATTGGCGACATAGAGGGTCTTGCCGGCGGCGTCCTGGGTGAACAGTTCGGGATCGGGGCCGGAGGGCAGGGAATCCACCACCTGCTGGGTCCTGGTGTCGATGACTTCGATCTTGTCGTCGTCACCGACCGCGACCAGCACGAACTTGCCGTCCCGCGTGAACTCGATGCCGCGCGGCCGCTGTCCGACCTTGATGGTTTTGGTGACGGTCCAGCTATCGGTGTCGATGACCGAGACGGTATTGCTCTTCTCGTTCGACACGTAGGCCATGAAGGCGTGAGCGGGTGAGGCGGCTGCGAGCGACATCGCCATCACCGGGAGCAGACAACCGCGCCACATGCCAAACCTCTCCGTCTTCAGTGCAGCTTGCTTCAGTGCAGCTTGCATTTGGTCTCCGGGCGATCGACGCCGAGCGTATCGAGTTCCGAGGTCTGATGCAGAAAACCTTCCTGCGGCGAAACCGAGACGACCATGCGACCGTCGACCAGCAGGATCGGCTGGCGAAGCTGCAAATTCCAGTCGCGCAGCGTCAGCCGCTGTCCCTTGAAGGCCGCGACCGAAAAGTCCGGTCCCTTCAGAAAGTGGAATACCGTTTTGGAGTCGCCGGAACTGGTGCGCGATGTCGCCTCACCGAGCATGCGCACTGCCGTCCAGGCCTGCATGTCCAGCGCGGTCATATGCCGTGAATTCAATTTCATGAACCGGTTCTGCATCTGCACCGCGCCCCATTGATCCTGCGCGGCGTCCCAACTGGCCGGCACCAGGCCCGCCGAGCCCGCGACCGGTCGCGGGTCCCAGGTGCGGTAAGGCAGATAGGAAGCGAACACCTCGCTTTCATCGGCTGCGACGAGAACGTCGTAGGCCGGCGCAGCTTGCGTGAACACCGGCATTTGACGCTGGATCAGGGTGACGCCGCTGTCGGTGCGGCGGGCGCCGCCGGTGTCCTCGAAGGTCCGCTCCTGAACGATCTTGGCGCCGAAGCGCGAGGCGGCGCGTCGCAGCGCGTCGGCATAGAGCTTGTCCTGGTCATGCGACCCCGCCACCAGCAGCCAGCGCTTCCACTGCTTCCACACCAGATACTGGGCGAGTGCGTCCGCGAGCATCGAGCGCGTCGGCGCGACATGGACGATGTTGGCGCGGCAGTCGGTTTCACGCAGACGGTCGTCGATCGATCCGGCGTTAAACAGCACTGTCCCGCGTTCGCGCACGGCGTCGGCGGCCTTCAGCAATTCATCCGCCGGCAGATCGGCAATGATGAAGCCGTTGCGGTCGGCGAGTGCTGTTACTGCTTTGACCGCGTCGTCGCCGTCCTTGAGTCGAACCTCTTCCAGCGTAAAATGCTGATTGAGGAATTTTCCGGTGGTGTTGTTGTCCTCGATGGCGAGCCGCGCTCCCGCCACGCCGTCGTTATCGGCCGGCTGTTCGACCAGCGACAGTTTTGCCTTGACGCCGGCGTGACCGAGATAGCCGATGCCGATCTCAATGGGGTCAGCCGCGAACACAGGGGTAGCCGCGACGCAGAAGCCGATCGCAGCGACCAACCATCGGATCATGGTTCCTCCCGATACGCCTCATCGGTTGACGGTGGGGCGCTTGAGTTGAAACATGACCGAATTCTCGCAGCTTGCAACCCCACCTTGGCCAGCTTGCTGTCGTCAGTGTGAGAGATCACGCTTTCGAGAGCGCCGTTCATCCCCACGGAATGGAGGCGCGATCGGTGCGCACGCTGCGACCTCAACGGCTTCAACCGAACTCAAGCCTTCAGGCGCGTGGCGTGCCAGCGCAGGTGATCGCCCATGAAGGTGGAGATGAAGTAGTAGCTGTGATCGTAACCGGCCTGACGGCGCAAGGTGAGGGGGAGGCCGGCTTTGTCGCAGGCGGCCTGCAGCAATTCGGGGCGAAGCTGTTCGGTGAGAAACGGATCGGCGTCGCCGTAATCCACCAGCAAGTCCCTGAATCTGGCGCCGTCCTCGATCAGCGCCACCGCGTCGTGCCGGCGCCATGCCTGCTTGTCGTCGCCGAGATAGCCGCCGAGTGCCTTGATCCCCCAGGGTACGCGCGAGGGTGCCACGATCGGTGCAAAGGCGCTGGCGGCGCGGTAGCGGTCGGGATGGCGCAGCGCCGCGGTGAGCGCGCCGTGACCGCCCATGGAATGGCCAAGGATGGATTGCCGTTTGGGATCGACCGGGAATTGTGCGGCAACCAGTTCCGGCAATTCCGCCGTGACGTAACTCCACATGCGGTAATGGCGGTCAAACGGCGCTTGCGTCGCATCGACATAGAAGCCGGCGCCTAACCCGAAATCGTAGGCGTTGGCGGGATCGCCGGGCACGCCTTCGCCGCGCGGACTGGTGTCGGGCGCGACGAAGATCAAACCCAATTCCGCGCAAGCGCTGCGGAATTCGCCTTTTTCGGTGACGTTGGCGTGGGTGCAGGTCAGTCCCGACAGATACCAGACCACCGGAAGCTTCGCGCCGTCGGGGTGTGGCGGTACGTAAACCGAAAAAGCCATCTCGGTTCCGGTCTCGCGACTGGCGTGCTTGTAGACGCCTTGCGTGCCGCCATACGATCGATTGAGGGAGACGGTCTGCATGGTCACGCCATTGAGTTCAAGATTTTGGAGTTCAAGATTTTGGAGTTCAAGGTCTTGGAGTTCGCGGCTTTGACATCATGCGCTTCAGGCGACGCCGCTCTCGATCGCGAACCGGACCAGTTCGACCGAGGTCCGTACACCGAGCTTCTGACGCATGATCGAGGAGGTGTTGGCGACCGTCTTGTAGGAGGAGTGAACGAGCCAGGCGACCTCGGAGAGACTTTTACCGGCGCTGAGCAGGCGCAGGATCTCCATTTCGCGTGTGGTCAGTTTCGAAAGCGGGCTCCGGGCAAAGGCCGGGCCGGCGAACGCAATGCTGCGTGCCATCGCAGGCGGCAGATATTCTCCGCCCTTTCCGACTTCATGGATGGCCTCGACGAGGTCGTGGGGATCGCCGGTCTTCGAGACATAGCCCTTGGCGCCGATCTCGATCGCGCGGGCGGCGAATACCGGATCGTCGTTCATGCTGAACATGATGATGCGTGCGGAGGCATCGCGGACGAGAATGCGCCGCGCCAGTTCGAATCCCGACACCGTCGGCAGGTTGATGTCGATCACGCAGATGTCGGGACGCTCGGTGTTGAAGGCCTGCTCGCCGCTCTCGGCGTCGCAGGCTTCCAGTAACACGATCGCGGGTTCGTCGGCGAGAACGGCGCGGCAGCCGGATGCTACGATCGGATGGTCATCTACGATCAGAATGCGCATGGCAGTCTCCGATGCGTCCCGCAACGTGTCGCGTTGCTGCACCGCATCAGTTACAAGAACGTCGGTGTCAGGCTCGCCGTCAACCGATTATGCAACCCGAGCGATGTTGCTGTACGCTTCCATTAGATGGCCGCCTCATCGTCTGTCAACGTTCCTCTTGGTGAGGAACCGGATGCAACGCGGTCTCGGATAAACATTTGGACAAACGTCATGTGGCAGAAATTATCCCTGCGTGCCCGGATCAATTTGCTTCTGGCATTCGTCCTTGCGCTCGGTCTGGCCATCAACATTGCGCGGCTGGTGGTCGAAGCAACGCCCCGTGTCCAGGCCGAAGATCAAAGTGTCATCCGGCTGGCGCGCGAGTTTGTCGAAACGATCGTCACCGGCCTGAACGAAGCGCCGGATCCCGAGGCGCGGCTGAACCAGATCGTGCGCGACCTGAGCCGGCTGCGTCATGTCAGTATTGCGCGGCAGGACGATGCGGCCGGGATATTGAGGCCATCCACCCGTTCCGATGGCGATGAGGACGCGCGTTCGGCGCCGGCGTGGTTCATAGCCCTGGTTCACCCGGACAAAACCTCGGTGAGCGTGCCGATCACGATCCACGGCAGGCCGCAAGCGCTTGTAATCACGTCGCATCCCGATGACGAGATGGCCGAAATCTGGGATGGCATCGTGACCCAGCTCGAGGTCGGTTCCGCTATCGCGGTGGCGCTGCTTCTGATCACGATGACGGTCGTCGGCCGCGCGTTGGCGCCGCTCAAGGCGCTTTCGCAGGCCATGACGGACCTGGAGTCAGGGCGTTACGGTACGCGCGTGACGCCGGGAGGCGCACCTGAACTGGCGGCGATCTGTACCAGGTTGAACCACCTGGCGGCGACGTTGGGCGATGCCGTCGAGGAAAAGCGGCGTCTCGCCGAGCGTACGGTCTCGCTCCAGGATGTCGAACGCAAGGAGATCGCGCGCGAGCTGCATGACGAGTTTGGCCCTTATCTTTTTGCGCTGCGCGCACATGCCGGTGCGCTGATGCGGCTTTCGGACGTCGGCGTGCCGGACGCGAACGCGTTGCGAAAGCACGGCGCCGCGATCCTGGAGCAGGTCAATGCGCTGCAGCAGTTCAACCGCCGGATTCTGGAGCGGCTTCGCCCCGTGGGGCTGGCGGAGCTGGGACTTCGCGAGGCGCTCGGCGCCCTGCTGCGTCTTTGGGGCGAATCGCATCCCGACATGGAAATCGAAACGACGATCTCGCCCGCGCTCGGCGAGACCGGAGAAACCGCCGAGCTGACGATCTACCGCGTCATTCAGGAAGCGTTGACCAACGTCTTCCGCCATGCCGGCGCGACCTCCGTCAATGTCAGCGTCGAGCCAGCCGAGCAGCCGACGGGATTGCATCCGGACCGCAGCTTCGCGCGGGTGCGCGTCCGCGACAATGGCAGCGGCATGAAACCGGATCACAAGCTCGGCTTCGGCCTGACCGGGATGCGCGAACGGATATTGGCGCTGGGGGGAACGCTCACGATCGTGTCCGACGAGGGCGGCGTGACGGTGGAAGCGCTGGTTCCCAACGGCGCGCGCGCCTGAATCCGTCCTGCAAATCCGGCTTGCGCAGCATCGCTTCGGGAATTTTTCCCGCGACATGTCGGGAAAGATAGCGCACCCGAGACCGGACCTTTTGCAGGTAGCGCAATCCCGGCATCGCATTAGGATCATCCACAACCCGACCGGCGGTTCATAACGGCCGGCGGGGAGTGGGGATGACGCGGATGGGCACTCGCGCCCTTGTGATTGCTTCGATGTCGATGTGCCTGGTTCCCGGCACCGAACAGGCTTTTGCCCAAAGTGCGCCCGGCGAGGCCCAGACGTTGCCACCGATCGTGGTATCGGCGCCGGCAGTGAGCGCCAAACGGGGCCCCAGCCGGCAAGCTGCGCGCACGGCTCGGAAGCCCTCCCGCGTCGTCTATGTGTACTCGACTACGCCCGCCGCCGGCTCGGGCTCCAGCATTGACGTCGACAAGATTCCCGCCAGCGTCAATTTCGTCGACGCGGCCCGGATTGCGCGCACCGGATCGATGAATATCACCGACGCGCTGTTGCAGCAGGTGCCGGGCGTCAGCATCAACGAGGTGGCCGGCAATCCGTTTCAGCCGAACGTGGAATTTCGCGGCTTTGTTGCTTCACCGGTGGCGGGGACGCCGCAGGGCCTCGCGGTCTACCAGAACGGGGTGCGCATCAACGAGGCGTTCGGCGACACCGTCAACTGGGACCTGATTCCGACCGCCGCGATCAGATCGGTCAGCGTCGTGACCAACAATCCCGCCTTCGGGCTCAATGCCCTTGGCGGGGCGGTCAACGTGCAGATGAAGGACGGCTTCAACTATCACGGCGCCGAGGTCGACACGATGGGTGGCTCGTTCGGCCGGATCCAGAGCTCGGCCCAATGGGGCAAGCAGGTCGACGGCAATTTCGCCGTCTACGGCGCCCTCGAAGGCCTGCACGACAACGGTTTTCGGAATTTTTCGGCCTCCGACGTGCGCCGCTTCTACGGCGATGTCGGCTACAAGAACGAAAACAGCGAGTTTCACGTCAATATGGGCGTCGCCGATAACAAGTTCGGCGCGGCCACCACTGTGCCGATCGAACTGCTGCAGCAATATTGGGGCGCCACCTACACCACGCCGCAGACCACCAATAACCGCGTCGGCTATGTCAATCTGACCGGAAAGGTCGAGGCCACGCCGACCTGGACGATCGAGGGCTCGGCCCATGTGCGGGTCTTCGACCAGAAGGCGACCGACGGCAATCCGACCGGAACCCGGCCGTGTGCAGCCGATGCGACCCTGCTTTGCTTCGGCAATGATACGGCGCCGGCGAATGGCCTGAACGGGGCCCAGCTCGCCAATCCCTTCGATCCCGCCGCCGTACTCGGCGAAATCGACCGAACAACCACCCGATCGACGACCGGCGGGTTTTCGCTGCAGGCCACCAACAACGATCAACTGTTCGGGCATAACAACCATCTGGTGGTCGGAACCAGCTTTGATTACAGCGTGACCCGCTTCGGGGCGAGCGCCGAGCTCGGCACCATCGGCACAAACTACGTGGTCAGCGGCAGCGGAGTCTTTCTCGGGCAGTCCGGCGATCCGGTGTCGATCGGCCCGGTCGCGCTGCGCACCACCAACCAGTACACGGGGCTTTACGCGCTCGACACCTTCGACGTTACGAAAGCCTTTTCGGTCACGGCGGGCGGGCGGTTCAACAACGCCCAGATCGCGCTGGAGGACCAAATCGGCACCGCCTTGAACGGCAGGGAGACATTCAACCGGTTCAATCCGATCATTGGCGGCACCTACAAGCTCACGTCGGATGTAACGGCCTATGCCGGATATTCCGAGGCCAACCGCGCGCCAACGCCGCTGGAACTGGGCTGCGCCGATCCGGCCCGTCCCTGCATCATCGCGGCGTTTCTGGTGTCCGATCCGCCGTTGAAGCAGGTGGTATCCCGTACGGTAGAGGCGGGCTTCCGCGGATCGCATGAGCTCAATATCGGAACGTTGGGATGGAAGCTCGGCGCCTTCCGCGCCACCAACAGCGACGACATCCTGGCGATTCCGAGCCCGGCCCTGCAGGGATTTGGCTACTTCCAGAACGTCGGTTCGACCCGCCGGCAGGGCATCGAGGCCCAGGTCAATTTGCAATCGAAGGCATTGCAGCTCTACGCCAGCTATGCGCTCGTGGATGCGCGGTTCCTCGACACGCTGAAGGTCGGTTCCAACAGCCCGTTTGCCGACGTCGACGGCAACGTTCAGATTTCGCCCGGCAACCAAATTCCCGCGATCCCGCGCAACCGGATCAAGGCCGGCTTCGATTATGCGATCACGGATGCTCTCAAGGTCGGCGGCGATGCGCTGTTCGTCAGCGATCAGTATTTCGTCGGCGACGAGTCCAACCAGGCGCAGAGGCTGCCGTCCTACACGGTTTTCAATGCCCATGCCTCGTATCAGATCGACAAGAGATTCCAGATTTACGGGCGCGTCGACAATATTTTCGACAACCGCTATGCGACCTACGGCACCTTCTTCAATACCGGGGCGGTTCCCAATTTCACCGCTGGACCGGCCACCAATTTCGCCAATGGCGGCGTATCGTTTACCGACGCGCGTTCGGTCAGCCCGGCACGGCCGCGTGCGTTCTATGTCGGGTTAAAGGCGACCTTCTAGAGCCGGTGCAAGGCGGAAATTCAAGTCTCAGACAACATCCAGGGAAGGGCCGCCGTGCTGCGCCTTGTGGATCGCGGACGGAACGAACCCGAAATGCTTCCGGAACACGCGGCTGAAATGCGACGAACTCGAGAAGCCCCACGAAAAGGCAACATCGGTGATGGTTTTGCCGGCCTGGGTTTCGAGTTCCTGGCGGCAGTGCAGCAGCCTGGCCCGCCAGATGTGGTCGCTGACCGTCATGCCCTTGTCGCTGAACAGCATGTGCAGATAGCGCTTGGTGCAGCCGAGCGCAGCGGAGATCTGGTCGATGGACAGATCCGGATCGCGCAAATGCTCGCGGATGAAGGCCTGGGCCCGGATGTACATCGCCTCGGGGCCTACACGATCGAACATCGTGTCGGCCTCGCGCAGCGGCAGCAGCAGCAGGTCGATCAGCGAATCGGCGACGCCGGTGGCGTTGTGGGGGGACAGGCTGTTCGCTTCATCGAAAGCGGCGAGCACGAAGTCGTGCGCGATGCGGCCGGTGCCGTTACGCGCCGAGAGCTTGCATGGCGACATTTTCGTCGAGTGGAAGCCGCGTTCGCGAAGCAGTTCCTTCGGCACGATGACGACCTCGTGCCGCGTCAGCGACGGGCTGACAATGGTGTGCGGACAGGAGACGTCGTAGGCAAAGCAGTCGCCCGGCATGATGTCGATACGGCGGCCGGCCTGTTCGAAATGGGAAATCCCGTAGGTCTGGAACAGGATCTTGACGAAGGGATGCTCGCTCAATTTCGTGCGCGAAACCGTGTGGGCAATTCGATGCTGGCTCGCCTCGATCTGACAGAGCTTCAACTGCGAAACCGTGGTGTAGTTGATCCGGGCCTCGAACGACGAGGCTGCCATCGGGTCGATGTCGAATTGCCCGCACAGATCAGTCAGTGCATCTGACCAAATCTGAACCTGCTTCTTCGGCGACAATCCGGCAGTGCTGAGTGAGCGGATTGTATCGGACATGATCCAGCCACCGTTTAGAGATCAGGACGCGACCTCACCCGAAGTTCCGGTCGCGCAAAAGCACTATCGGTCCAATTTAAGGCGGTCGTTGGGAAGCGCGCGCAGATTCTTCCCGATATCCCGTTGACAATCCTCCGACTTAGTTGTGACCGCGTCAAGGGGAACCTCAACCCAGGGTCGCGCGTTAGTAGTCGTCAGAAATCTGTTGTGACGCGTGTGACGCGCGCCGGCCGAATGATGCTCCGCAACATAAAACCATCGATGACAGGCGTTGACCGGGCCGTGGAGCATGGTTCGAAAAAGTTTGCCGTGTTTCGCTTTTGAGCAAGCACCGGTTCGCTCTTGGGCAAGTTTCCCGTTTCCGAACGGGATAGGGATAGGGACCAAGAATGTAAAAAATGGGCCGTCTTCACGGAAACCCAAAACTCGTATCTGGGAGGATTCCACTATGCGCAAGGTGCTATTCGCGACCTGGGTTGGCGCCATGGCGGCGTTTGCCGCAGGCCCCGCCGCTGCCAATGACGAACTCAACAAGATGGCGCAAAACCCGAAGGACTGGGTAATGCCCGCGGGTGACTACGCCAATACGCGTTATTCGAAGCTCAACCAGATTACCGCGGCCAATGTCGGCAAGCTGCAGGTCGCCTGGACATTCTCGACCGGCGTGTTGCGCGGCCATGAAGGCGGACCGCTGATCATCGGCAACATGATGTACGTCCACACCCCGTTCCCGAACAAGGTCTATGCGCTTGACCTGTCCAAGGACAACCAGATCGTCTGGAAGTACGAGCCGAAGCAGGATCCGAACGTCATTCCGGTGATGTGCTGCGATACGGTCAACCGCGGCGTAGCCTATGGCGACGGCAAGATCTTCCTGCATCAGGCCGACACCACGCTGGTCGCGCTCGATGCCAAGACCGGGCAGGTTGCCTGGACGGTGAAGAACGGCGATCCGAGCAAGGGCTCGACCGGAACTTCCGCGCCGCTCGTGGTCAAGGACAAGGTGCTGGTCGGCATCTCCGGCGGCGAATTCGGCGTGCAATGCCACGTCACCGCCTACGACATGAAGACCGGCAAGCCGGCCTGGCGCGCGTTCTCCGAAGGACCGGACGACCAGATCATGTTCGACCCGGACAAGACGATGGCGCTCGGCAAGCCGGTCGGCAAGGATTCGAGCCTGGTCACCTGGCAGGGCGACCAGTGGAAAATCGGCGGCGGCTGCACATGGGGCTGGATGTCCTATGATCCCGCGCTCAACATGGTCTATTACGGTTCGGGCAATCCCTCGACCTGGAATCCGAAGCAGCGTCCCGGCGACAACAAGTGGTCGATGACCATCTTCGCGCGCGACGCCGACACCGGCATGGCCAAGTGGGTCTACCAGATGACGCCCCATGACGAATGGGACTACGACGGCGTCAACGAAATGATCCTCAGCGACCAGACGATGAATGGTGCGCCCCGCAAGCTGCTGACGCATTTCGACCGCAACGGTCTTGGCTATACGCTCGATCGCGTCACCGGTGAACTGCTGGTCGCCGACAAGTTCGACCCGAAGGTCAACTGGACCTCTGGCGTTGACATGAACAAGAGCTCGCCGACCTATGGACGGCCGAAGGTGATCGATCAGTATTCGACCGACAAGCAGGGCGAAGACCACAACAATAAGGGTATCTGCCCGGCCGCGCTCGGTTCCAAGGACGAGCAGCCCGGCGCCTACTCACCGGATACGCAGCTGTTCTACGTGCCGACCAACCACGTCTGCATGGACTACGAGCCGTTCAAGGTAAGCTACACCGCGGGCCAGCCCTACGTCGGCGCCACGCTCTCGATGTATCCGCCTCCCGGCGAGACCAACATGGGCAACTTCATTGCCTGGGACGGCAAGACCGGCAAGATCGTCTGGTCGATCAACGAGCAGTTCTCGGTCTGGTCAGGCGCGCTCGCCACCGCCGGTGGCGTGGTGTTCTACGGAACGCTCGAAGGCTACCTCAAGGCCGTCGACGCCAAGACGGGCAAGGAACTCTACAAGTTCAAGACCCCGTCCGGCATCATCGGCAACGTCACCACCTATGAGAACGGCGGCAGGCAGTACATCGCCGTGCTGTCCGGCGTCGGCGGCTGGGCGGGTATCGGCCTTGCCGCCGGTCTGACGGATCCGACAGCCGGCCTCGGCGCCGTCGGTGGCTATGCTGCGCTGAGCAACTACACCGCGCTCGGCGGAGCCCTGACGGTGTTCGCGCTGCCGCAGTGAGCTGATGTCAACCTCGTTTGGGCGCATGGCCTGGTCCATGCGCCGGTTCGACTGCCACCGAATGTCGAGGAACAAGCTCTTGCGTAACATCTGGTTTGTGGCTGCCGCGATCGTCTTTGTGACATCCGGGGGAATTGCCTGCGCCGAAGATGCGGCCGATCCCACGTCCGTAAAATCCGAGGACGGCAAGTATCTCGACAAGGACGGCAGCCCGACCTTCAAGGTCGCGGCCGACGGAGCGGTCGACTGGTACACCTACTCCGGATACCGGCGTTATCATTCCGAATGCCATGTCTGCCATGGCCCGGACGGAATGGGCTCGACCTACGCGCCGGCGCTGAAGGATTCGCTGAAGACGATGAGCTATCCCGACTTCCTCGGCGTCGTCGCCAGCGGCCGCAAGAACGTCACCACGTCGCAGGAGAATGTCATGCCGGCCTTCGGCGATAACCCGAACGTCGCCTGCTACATGGACGATCTCTACGTTTATCTCCGCGCCCGCGCCAACGATGCGGTCGGGCGCGTGCGGCCGGCAAAGCACGAAGACAAGACCGACGCCTACGCCAAGGCTGAAACCAGTTGCATGGGAAAGTGACTGAATGCATGGACCCGCGGATCGAAGCATGCCTGACGGCCGTGCGAAGCGAAACAGGAGTATGAAATGAAGACGCGTGCCGCTGTCGCTTTTGCGGCCAAGAAGCCGCTTGAAATCGTCGAACTCGACCTGGAGGGGCCGAAGGCCGGTGAGGTCCTTGTCGAGATCAAGGCGACCGGAATCTGTCACACCGACGCCTATACGCTCGACGGCTTCGACAGCGAGGGAATCTTTCCGTCGATTCTCGGGCATGAGGGCGCCGGCGTGGTTCGCGAGGTCGGTCCGGGCGTGACCTCGGTCAAGCCGGGCGATCATGTGATCCCGCTCTACACGCCGGAATGCCGCCAGTGCAAAAGCTGCCTGAGCCAGAAGACCAACCTGTGCACCGCAATCCGCGCCACCCAGGGCAAGGGCGTGATGCCCGACGGCACCTCGCGCTTCAGCTATCAGGGCAAGCCGGTCTTCCACTACATGGGCTGCTCGACCTTTTCCAACTTCACCGTGCTGCCGGAAATCGCGGTCGCAAGGATCCGCGAGGACGCGCCCTTCGACAAGAGTTGCTATATCGGATGCGGCGTGACGACCGGCGTCGGCGCCGTGGTCAACACCGCGAAGGTAACGCCGGGCTCAAACGTGGTGGTGTTCGGGCTTGGCGGGATCGGGCTCAACGTCATCCAGGGCGCCAAGATGGTGGGCGCTGACAAGATCATCGGCGTCGACATCAACGATTCCAAGGAAGACTGGGGCCGCCGCTTCGGCATGACCCACTTCGTCAACCCGACCAAGGTCGGCGGCGACATCGTCCAGCATCTGGTCGGACTGACCGACGGTGGCGCCGATTACACCTTCGACTGCACGGGCAATACCAATGTGATGCGCCAGGCGCTCGAAGCCTGTCACCGCGGCTGGGGCGTCTCCGTGATCATTGGGGTCGCGGAATCCGGCAAGGAAATCGCCACCCGGCCGTTCCAGCTGGTAACCGGCCGCGTCTGGAAAGGCACCGCGTTCGGCGGCGCACGAGGCCGCACCGACGTTCCCAAAATCGTCGACTGGTACATGAACGGAAAGATCGAGATCGATCCGATGATCACCCATGTCCTCAAGCTCGAGGAGATCAACAAGGGATTCGACCTGATGCACGAAGGCAAATCGATTCGTTCGGTCGTCGTATTCTGAATTGCAAACGGCAAACACAGGAGGAAAGGTCCATGACTGTTCATATCCACCCATCGATTGATGGCGGCGTCAAAAAGGGTTCAGGCAATTTTGCCGGCGGCACCCTTGTGTGCAAATGCAAGGACAAGCCGGTCAAGGTTGTCATCAAGGGCGATGTCGCCCACAACCACGCCTGCGGCTGCACCAAATGCTGGAAGCCGGAGGGGGCGACCTTCTCCGTGGTCGCGGTGGTGCCGCGCGACAATGTCAAGGTGACCGAGAACGGCGACAAGCTGCAGATCGTCGATGCATCGGCGACGATCCAGCGCTACGCCTGCAAGGTGTGCGGCACGCATATGTACGGCCGCATCGAGAACAAGGGACACCCGTTCTATGGTCTCGACTTTATCCATCCCGAACTGTTCCAGGAAGGCGGCTGGGCGGCGCCGGGGTTTGCGGCCTTCGTGTCGTCCGTACTGGAGTCTGGCGTCAAGCCGGAAGAAATGAGCGGAATCAGGTCTCGGCTCAAGGAGCTTGGGCTTGAGCCCTACGATTGCCTGAACCCGCCATTGATGGATGCGATCGCCAGCCACGTGGCAAAATCCAAGGCGGCCTGAGTTTACCTCCCTCGACCCCCGTGCTGACTTAAATCCGCCGGCAGCCCATGGCTGCCGGCGGATTTTTTGCGTGTCGAAGGCGGCCTGTCGAGGCGCGTCAGGTTCAGGCGTCCGTCGCGCGGTCAGCTTTCTTCTTGGCCGTTCTCTTGGCTGTTCTCTTGGCCGTTTTCTTGGCCGTTTTCGCCTGTTGTCGTGGGCCGAGCGTGACCACCTGTTCGACGTCGCCCTTGCGGGCCGGCTTGCCGCCTTCGTCGATCAAGGCAACCCTGAACCTTTGACCTGACGTCTTCGATCGCAACGTCAGCGGCGACGTACCCTTGCCGATCCAGTGGTCGCTCCATTCGGTCATGGCCATGAACGGCAGGCCGAGCGCGCGTCCCATTTCGGTCAGCGGATATTCGATCCGCGCCCGCTGCCCGTCGTCACGGTATTCGCGGCGCTCCACGATTCCGAGTTCGACCAGGGCGGCGAGGCGATGGCTCAGCACGCTGCGGGGGATCTCCAGTTCGACCTGGAAATCATCGAACCTGCGGACGCCGTACAGCGCCGATCGCAGGATCACCAGGGTCCAGCGGTCGCCTATCAGGCCGAATGCCTTCCACAGATTGCACTGATCCGGCGGGACGGGCGAGCGGCGGACGAGGGGGGCGTCGGTCATGCGGTCACTTTATCTGAGTTGCAAAAATGGATCTAGGTCTTTATGCTGAGTCCACTAAATGGACTCATATGAGGTTTTCATGCCCTACATTACTGTCAAGGCTCCGGCCGGTGTTCTCGGGGACGAAGCAAAGTCCGTGCTCGCCAACGGCATTTGCGCGGCTGCCGCGGAATGCGAACAGGTACCGGATGATCCGAAGATGCGCGCGCTGTGCGTGGTCACGATCGAGGAGAATGTCACCAGTCATCTGACGTTCGGCGGCAGCGACCTGTCGCAGATGGTGGTGTCGTTCGATGCCACGGTGAACATACCCAAGGGGGTCCTCGACGATCACAGCCGCGCCCGCTTTGTCGAACTGCTGCACAAGGCGGCCGTTGACACGCTTCCGGACGAGAAGCGCAGGATCGCCACTTCCTTTGTCATCAACGAGATCGAGGACGGCATGTGGGGCGTGCGCGGTAATTTGTGGAAGCTGCCGGATTTCGCTGCCGCTTCCGGCTACCGGCACTTGCAGCATCTTGTCGTAAATCGCTGACGTGAACAAGCGGTGGCCTTCGGCACGGGTTGGCGCCCTGCATGCCGAAAAGCGCCGGTCCCGTCGCGCTCGTCTGGTTCATCACAGAGGAAACACTTCGCATGCCCAATCGGTCCATGAAGCAGGACGACGCGCTCGAGGATTTTGCCGCCCGAGAGATCACGCTGAACAACATCACCAAGCGGGTCTATGTCGCCGGCAACGGTCCCGCCGTCATCGTCATGACGGAAATGCCGGGGATCAGCCCTCATGTCGCCCGCTTCAGCCGCTGGGTGCGCGACGCCGGATTCACCGTATACATGCCGTCGCTGTTCGGCCGTGACGGCGCCGTCCCCGGAGCCGAGGAGGGGGCGGCGATCTTCCAGCGCGCCTGTGTCAGCGCCGAGTTCCGGGCCTTCGCCGCCAACGAAAGCAGCCCCGTGACGCAATGGCTTCGGGCGCTGGCGAAACTGGCGCATCAGGAATGCGGCGGCCCGGGCGTCGGTGCCATCGGCATGTGCTTTACCGGAAATTTCGCGCTGTCGATGATGCTGGAGCCATCGATGCTGGCGCCGGTGCTGTCGCAGCCGTCGCTGCCGCTCAACGATCCGGCGGGCACCGGCATGGCACCTGCGGAACTCGCCGCCGTCAAGGCGCGCCTCGATCGCGACGACCTCACTGTGCTGGCCTATCGGTTCAGGGGAGACCGGTTTTGCCAGGCGCAGCGCTTCGCGGCTTTCTCCGAAGCGCTTGGCGATCGCTTCGTGCCCCGGGTGCTGGAAGACAGCGCGGCCAACACCGACCTTTCGCCGTTCTTCGCACAGCATGTGACGACTCCGCACAGCGTGGTGACGGCCCATCTGATCGATGAAGCCGGACAGCCGACCATCGCCGCGCGCGACGAGATATTGGCGTTCTTTGCCAGTCGTCTTGCTTCGTGAGCTGACGCGAAATCGCATCGATCCGCGATCGGCGTGACCGATGGTAGCGGCGGCCTACGCTGTCATTTTCGCGTCGCGAAAGACAGTCTTCGGTGCAGCCGAAGGCTGCTTCGTTGATCCCGGATTGTGCAGGTGGGGCGGATGCGCGAAAAGCGAACAAGTCGATTTTTGCAAGGCATCGCGTTGTGGCTGATCTCAAAACGCCTCCGCTTTGGCTCATTCGGGTCAACACGATTCTGCTCTGGTTCAATCCAGGCCTGAGCCTCATCGCCGTAGCTTTGGCATTGCTGGTGATCGCGGCCGCTGGTGAGCGCTCGGCTGGCAACAGCACAAATGCCGCGCCGCAGGTCGCCCGCCTCATCGATGCGCCATCGTCGGATCTCTGCCGTCCTTCGACCCCTCCGCCGGAGCTGCGGGATTTGCGCCTCTACGACTGATGGCACGGCAAAATTGATCGCCGATGGCTTGCGAGACCCTGTGTCTCCCATGGTATCAAGCTCACGCGCCCTGAGGATTTCACGCGTGCGAAGGCATCGAAAGAAATGGCCATGAATGCAGAGATAAAGCCCTATCGCATTTCGGTCGGAGACGAGGTGCTCGACGATCTGAAGTCGCGGCTGCGCAACACGCGCTGGCCGGAGGCCGAACTGGTCGACGACTGGAGCCAGGGTGCACCCCTGAAGTGGATCAAGGACGTCTGCCGCACCTGGGCCGAGGATTACGACTGGCGCGCGCGCGAGGCAAAACTCAATCGATTTGCGCAGTTCACCACCGAAATCGACGGGCTTGGTATTCATTTCCTGCACGTCCGCTCAAAGCATCCCGACGCGATGCCACTGATCATCACCCATGGCTGGCCCGGTTCGGTGGTCGAATTTCACAAGGTTATCGAGCCATTGACCGATCCGACCGCGCATGGCGGCGATGCGGCCGATGCGTTTCACGTCGTGTGCCCGTCGCTGCCGGGCTTCGGCTTTTCGGAGAAGCCGGCGGCATCAGGCTGGGGCGTCGATCGGATCGCATCCGCGTGGGCCGTGCTGATGGATCGGCTTGGATATGCGCGTTACGGCGCGCAAGGCGGCGACTGGGGATCGGCGGTGACCACGGCGCTCGGCGCGCAGGACGGCGATCATTGTGCCGGCATTCACATCACGCTGGCGATGGGGGCGCGGCCCAATGTGGAGGGCCAGCCGACGCCAGAGGAAGCCCGGGCGTTGCAGGGACTCAACTATTATGCCGACTGGGATTCCGGCTATTCCAAGCAGCAATCGACCCGGCCGCAGACCCTCGGATACGCGCTGACCGACTCGCCGAGCGGGCAGGCCGCCTGGATCCTGGAAAAATTCTGGGCCTGGACCGATTGCGACGGACACCCCGAAAACATTCTCGGCCGTGACGAGCTGCTCGACAATGTCATGTTGTACTGGGTGACCGCGACCGCCGCCTCGTCGGCGCGTCTGTATTGGGAAAGTTTTGGCCCGAAGCGCCGTACCGCCCACAAGGTCACGGTGCCGACCGGCGTCGCCGTCTTCCCAAAGGAAATCGTGACGCCGGTCCGCAAGTGGATGGAGCCGAGCTTCACCAATATCCGGCACTGGCGCGAAATGCCGAAGGGCGGCCACTTCGCGGCGTTCGAACAGCCCGGGCTGTTCGTGCCTGAGGTCCGGGACTTCTTCCGGACGCTGCGCAATCCCTCCGCATAAAGTCGGCTATCGGAGCATCCGGCTCGCGGCTAGACTCCGGCCATCAAGGCTCGCCCGGAGGGGGAAAAAGAAGCCACACCAGCCAGGGAGTGGTTTCAATGCTCGCCTTGATCGAAGGACATCCGAACGTCGATGTCATCATCTTCTATATTCTGGCCTCCGCGTTGCTCGCGGTAATCCTCTATCGGCACCACCAAAAGGTGGGTTAGTCGCAGGCAGGCCCGGTCGCCGCGTCGGCTGATCGGGCGCTCGCTTTTACATCGTTTACCCTTCAATTTCGGTCCATCGGGGCTGAAAGCGGCTGTTTGCGCCCCTTTTCAGGTCCGCGGACTGGATTTCAGCCCTGAAAACGTGACGGCGTCGCGGGCAAAATCGCCTCCAAAACCGGCTCAGCGGCATGTTTGTTGCATTTCAAACAGGCAACAAAGGAGCTGCGTTAATGACCATTATTCGCCGTCGTGAATTCATTGCCGGTCTTGGTGCCGGGCTATTGGCCGCCCCCGCTATCGTGCGGGCGGAGGGAGAGCCGATCGTCATCCGCGCCGGCGCGCTGAAGTTGATTCATTCGATCGCACCTTACTTCTACGATCAGTTCGTGCCGGCCGGTTACAAGGTCGAGGTACTGCCGTTCGAAACCCCGACTGAATGCAAGAACGCGGTTGTCACCAAGTCGGTCGATTTCGGCGCGTTCGGCATTGCCGCCGCGCTGCTCGGCGCCGCCGCCGGCGAGCCCGTCGTGGTGATCGCCTCGACCTGCAACCGCGGCATGGCCATCATCGCCAAGAAGGATGCAGGCATCGCCACCATCAAGGATCTGAAGGGCAAGCGCGTCGCGGTGTTTCCGGGCACGACCCAGGAAGTCTTCTTCCTCGAGCGGTTGCGCATGGAAGGCATGACCATCAAGGACGTCGAACCGGTTCGCGTCTCCTTCAGTGAAATGCACATCGCGCTGTCGCGTGGCGACATCGACGCCTATGTCGGCGCCGAGCCCGGTCCTGGGGTGTCGCTGTCCAGCGGCGTCGGCACACTGGTGGAATATCCCTATTCGACCGCGATGGGGTCGCTCAACATGGTGTTCGGTACCCACCGCGACGTGATCACCGAGAAGCCGGATCTGGTTCGCGTCATGCTCGGTATCCACCAGCGTGCGACTGATTTCGCCGCGACCAACAAGGACGCGCTGGTCGCGATGGCGTCTAGCAAGCTCGGTCAGAAAAAGGAAGCGATCGAGGCTTCGGTGCCCAATGTCGAACTGACCTGGCGGCTCGACGCCAAGCAGATCGAACAATCCAGGATCTATGCCGATCACATGCTGGCACTGAAGCAGATCAAGCGGCTGCCGGATTTCGCGACCTTCATCGACGCCAGCTTCGTCGATGCGATGAAGCCGACCTGACCGTGACCACGCTGGCGTCCGATACCGAGGAGGGAGCCGCCCCGGCGCGCGAGGTGCCGCGGGCGGCGATCTGGTGGCCGCGGCTGCGGCCGGTGCTGCTGGCGGTGACGTTTCCGCTGGCGATGCTGGCGTTCTGGCATTTTGCTACCGTCGGGCGGCCGGGCAGCCTGATCCCACCGCCTTACGAAGTCTGGCAGGAACTGCAGGATCTCGCTTTCGGCGGCATCAATGACGACGCCTACAGCAAGACCCTGCACATTCATCTCCTGGCTTCGGTCAGCCGCGTCTATGGCGGGTTTGCGCTGGCGCTGGTCGTAGCCCTGCCATTGGGCATGCTGATCGGCCGCATACCAATCGTCCGGCAGATACTCGATCCGACCATCCAGATCCTCAGGCCGGTGCCGGTCACAGCATGGCTGCCGCTGGCGATGATCATCTTCGGGCTCGGGCCGCGCTCGGCGTTCTTCCTGGTGTTTCTCGGTGCGTTCTATCCGATCCTGGTGAATACCATCTTTGGTGTGCGCTCGGTCGAGCCGCGGTTGTTCGAGGCAGCCTCCATGCTCGGCTGTACCGGGCCGGCGCAATTCTTTCGCGTCGTGCTGCCGGCGGCGTTGCCGTCGATCTTCACCGGCATGCGGCTCGGCTTGGGGTTCGCCTGGGTCGTCATCGTGGTTGGCGAGATGACCGGGGTGCAGACCGGGTTAGGGGCCATCATCATGGAAGCGCGCCAGCTCTCGCGCACCGAAATCGTGATTTCCGGCATGATCGTGATCGGCGCGTTCGGCTTCCTGTCCGATCAGCTCGTGATGCTGATCGGACGCCGGCTTCTGGCCTGGAGTCCATCACATGGCTGAAGCTACCGTTCCGATTCTCGAAATGAAGAATGTCGGCAAGATCTATTCGCAAAATGGCCGCGCTATCGAGGCGCTGCGCGGCGCCAATCTGAAGGTGAAGAAGGGCGAATTCATCTGCCTGATCGGCGCTTCCGGTTGCGGCAAGTCGACCTTGCTGCGGATGGCCGCAGGCTTCGAGGCCGCGACCCATGGCGACAACCTGATGTGGGGCATGCCGATCACGGGGCCGGGGCCGAGCCGCGGCATGGTGTTTCAGGATTACGGATTGTTTCCCTGGCTCAGCGTCCGCGACAATATCGGCTTCGGCCCGAAGTCGCGCGGGCGTACCAAGGCTGAAATCCGCGAAACCTCCGATCATTTCATCGAGCTCGTCGGCCTGCAGAATTTCGCCGATGTCTATCCGCACCAGCTTTCCGGCGGCATGAAGCAGCGCGTCGCCATCGCCCGCGTACTCGCCAACGACGCCGAGGTGGTGTTGATGGACGAGCCGTTCGGCGCACTGGACGCGATGACGCGCGAACGGTTGCAGGACGAATTGGTGGAGATCTGGTCGCGCACCGGGCTGACGGTATTGTTCGTCACCCATGCTATCGAGGAAGCGATCTTTCTGGCCGACCGCGTCGTGGTGATGTCGCCCGGTCCGGGCCGAATCGACAACGAGTACATCATCGACCTGCCGCGGCCGCGCGATACCACCAGCAACGATTTCAACGCGTGGCGTCGCCTGCTTTCGTCGCAACTGCACAGCCATCACGGACGCAAGGCCGGCTGATAAGGGCGGCAAGAAGAAAGCCCTGGCTGATGCGATCAGCCGGGGCTTCTTCGTCAGACAGGTCTCAGGAACAGACGTTCACAAGCCGGACGCTCGGTCCGCGAAAGGTGTCGACGATGCGCTTCTGATAGCAACCGTCGCTTCCGCCGATATAGAACGACGAGCCACCGAAGAAATGGCTGTGGCGATAGCCACCATGCCAGTATCCGCCGTTGTTGCCCCAGTTGCCCTTCGGGTAGATCCCGCCATACGGGCCACCCATTTTGCCGCCACCATGCCCGCCCATTCCGTGCGCGGAGGCGATCGAAGGCGTGAGCGCTGCGCTCAGCGAAGCAACGGCAACAAGTGCGATAGTCATTTTACGAAACATCGTTTTTCTTCTTCCATGTGTTGTGGTGCTGTGCACCGTCCAAGTGTTGTTGTGACGTGACGTGCATGGAGATGGTTCACTGCATTTTTCTGAATGGATGTTCAGGCAATCGTTTAAAACTACGCGGATTTATCGAGCGCGCGTTGACGGCGCATGAACACGAGGAAAATCGGATTCCGTTGCCAGATTCGGTCCATGCCGTCTCGTGCCAACCACAGCGATTTCGCGATGCGAGGCCTGCATAAATTGCTCCTGACAAGGCCAGGACAAAAGTGCAGACTGCGATTCAAAGTGAACATCGGGCACTGCAATAGTCCGAGATTGGGGAGGCGCTGGGATGCGGACTGACCGTGATTTGCCGGGAACCAGACGCACATCCGCGCAGCCAGCGAACTCAAAACATTCAGGTCACGTCACGCGCCGGAGCCTGCTTGCCAGCGCGGCCCTTCTGGTCATGACCTCAGGCGTCAGCGCGCGGGTGGTGACAAAAGTGCTGCCCTGGCAACCCAACGAAGCCTATCCGGTCCCGCCGGTGATTCCGGGCGGCTATCTTTTCTTTACCCCGGCGGAGGCCGCCGCGGTCGACGCCATCGTCGATCGCCTGATCCCGACCGACGATCTCGGACCGGGCGCCAAGGATTCAGGCGTCACCACCTTCATCGACCGGCAACTCACCGGTCCCTTCGGCGGGCACGACTGGCTCTATATGCAGGGGCCGTTTTCCTCGACGCCGTTGCCGACGCAAGGCTTGCAGTCGCCGCTGGTGCCGCGCCAACAATACCGGCTCGGGCTTGCGGCGCTGGAGGCCTATTGCAAGGCGAATTTCAACGGCCGCAGCTTCATCCAGCTCAATGGCGACGAAAAGGACAAATTGCTCGGCGGCATGGAGAAGGGCGACGTCAAGTTCGACAACTTCTCGAGCCGGATGCTGTTCAACGCCGTCTATGCCAACACCATGGAAGGCTTCTTCGCCGATCCGATCTATGGCGGCAACCGCGACATGGCGGGCTGGAAACTGATCGGCTTTCCCGGCACTCGCTACGATTTCCGCGACGTGATGGCGAAACCAAACCAGGCCTACACGCTGCCGCCGGTGGCGATGCAGGGCCGTCCGGCGTGGGGAGAAAACTGATGGCCCGCCGTCTTCCCCGCAAGGATGTCGTCATCGTCGGTCTCGGCTGGACCGGATCGATCCTCGCTCTAGAGCTCGCCCGCACCGGCCTGGATGTCGTCGCGATCGAGCGCGGCCCGTGGCGCGACACCGCGTCCGATTTCAACATCGGCACCGCACCCGATGAGCTGCGCTATGGCGTCCGCCATGACGTCTTCCTGCGCCCGAAGCAGGAAACGCTGACGATGCGAAACAATCCTTCGCAGACGGCGCTGCCGATCCGCAAATGGGGCAGCTTTCTGCCCGGCAACGGCGTCGGCGGCGCCGGCGTGCACTGGAACGGCCAGACCTGGCGTTTCCTCCCCGACGATTTCCGCATCCGCGCCCACATGATCGAGCGCTACGGCGAGGGCATCATGCCCGAGGGCAATCACATCCAGGATTGGCCCGTCAGCTACGAAGATCTCGAGCCTTATTACGACAAGTTCGAATATGTCGCCGGCATCTCCGGCAAGGCCGGCAACATCAAGGGCGCGAAGCAATCCGGTGGCAATTTCTTCGAAGGCGCGCGCGAGCGTGACTATCCGACGCCGCCGATGACGCAAGGCTACGCCCAGACGCTGTTCACCAAGGCGGCCGGCGACCTCGGCCTGCACCCGTTCCCGCGTCCGTCCGCCAACATTTCGCTGGCCTATACCAACCCGTATGGCTGCAGCATGGCGCCGTGTACTTATTGCGGTTTCTGCGAACGCTTCGGCTGCGCCAACTATTCGAAGGCCAGCCCGCAGACCTGTGTGCTGCCCGCGCTGGTGCGCGAGCCGACCTTTGAGGCGCGCACTGACAGCGAGGTGACAAGAGTCAATCTTGCGAAGGATGGCAAGACCGCGACCGGCGTCACCTATGTCGATCTCAACGGCGAGGAATGGGAGCAGCCGGCGGACCTCGTGCTGGTCTGCGCCTACAGTCTCTTCAACGTCCGCCTGCTGCTGCTGTCGGGCATCGGCAAGCCCTACGATCCCGCCACCGGCGAGGGCACGGTCGGGCGCAACTATGCCTACCAGACCGGCTCCGGCTCCACGGCATTCTTCGAGGATGCCAAGTTCAACCCGTTCGCGGCGGCAGGTTCACTGGGGGTGGCGCTCGACGACTATAACAGCGACAATTTCGACCACGGGCCGCACGGTTTTGTCGGCGGCGCCTCGATCACCTGCGCCTACACCAACGGACGGCCGATCCAGTACCATCCGGTGCCGCGCGGCACGCCGACCTGGGGCAGCCAGTGGAAGAAGGCGGTCAAGGAAACCTACCAGCGCGTCACCAATGTCGGCGCGCAGGGCAGCGTGATGAGCTATCGCAACAACTATCTCGATCTCGATCCGACCTACAAGGATCCGCTGGGACGTCCGCTGATGCGGATGACGTTCGACTATCAGGACAACGAGAAGAAGATGGCGAACTGGATGGCGGATCGCTGCGACGAGATCGCGAAAGCGATGGGCGCCAAGACCACGCAGGTCAACCGTCTCAATGTCCCCTGGAACGTGGTGCCGTATCAAACCACGCACAACACCGGCGGCGCGATCATGGGCGCCGATCCCAAGACCAGCGTGCTCAACCGCTATTTGCAGTCGTGGGATGTCTCGAACGTGTTCGTGATGGGCGCGTCAGCGTTCCCGCAAAATGCAGGCTACAACCCGACCGGCACGGTGGGCGCGCTGACCTACTGGTCGCTCGACGCCATCAAGAAGTACCTGAAGTCGCCCGGACCGCTGGTGCAGACATGAGGCCAGCGATGAGAAGTGTTATCGCGTTTGTCGCTTTGATCGCGGCCGGTCCGGCGCTGGCGGAACAGGATAATTACATCGACTTCGCGCGTGGCAAGGCGTTGGCCACGGCCGGCGATTGCATCGCCTGTCACACCGCGCCCGGCGGCCGGCCGTTTGCCGGCGGCCTGGCGCTGCAGACGCCGTTCGGCGCGATCATGACGCCGAACCTGACGCCTGACGAGGCGACCGGTATAGGCCGCTGGTCAAAGGACAATTTTGCGCGCGCGATGCACGAGGGGCGGCGGCCGGACGGGACCTATCTCTATCCGGCGTTTCCATACCCGTATTACACCAAGGTGACGCGGCAGGACACCGACGCGATCTACGATTATTTGCGGACGCTGACGCCGGTGTCGAACGTCGTCAATCGCAGGACGTTGCCGTTTCCGTTCAGCATCCGAACCTCGATGTTGGGATGGAACGCGCTGTTCTTCACGCCTGGCTATTTCGCTGCGGACCCTGGTCGCTCCGAGGAATTCAACCGCGGTGCCTATCTGGTTGAAGGTCTCGGCCACTGCGGCGCGTGCCACACGCCGCTCAACGTCTTCGGCGCCAACAAGGCCGATCAGTACCTGAAGGGCAACCCGATCGATAACTGGATCGCGCCCAACATCACCAACGATTCCCAGGCCGGTCTCGGCAACTGGTCCGTCGATGACATCGTGCAGTACCTGAAGAACGGCCAGACCCGCTCCAGCCTTGCCAGTGGACCGATGAAGGACGTGATCGAGAACTCGACGTCGAAGATGCCGGACGCCGATCTCAAGGCGATCGCAGTTTACCTGAAGGAACGCGGCGCTTCGGGCCCGCCGGCGCCCGTGCCGCTGTCGACCAGCGATCCGCAGATGGTGGTCGGGCAGGCGATCTTCACCGATACCTGTGCGGCCTGCCACGCGACCAACGGGACCGGCGTCGAACGGCTGTTTCCGCGTCTGGCCGGCAACGCCATCGTCAAACAAGATGATCCTTCGTCGCTGGTGCACATCATCCTGACCGGGGCGCGGGCGACTGGCACCGAAGCGCGGCCGACATCGCCCGCGATGCCGTCGCTCGGCTATCGGCTCAATGACAACCAGATCGCGGCCGTCGTCACTTACATTCGCAATAGCTGGGGCAACGCCGCGCCGCGGGTCGATGCAGATGTGGTCAGGACGCTGCGCGGGCGGCTGTCGTCGGCGGGGAACTGATACGCAAGGTGCTTTCGGCTAAAGGTACCAGGCGAGCACGGCCTTGAGCAGGGCGTTGTCAATGACCGGCAGCACCACGACCTGGTTCATGCCCGCCGCGCGCGCGAGCTGCGATGCGATGCATTCGTCGAGCTTCAGATGCTCGTTGATCGCGGGCATGCCGGTTGCCCAGGCGCCGCCGATGCTGCCTTCGCCCTTGCGAATGGTCTTTGACGCATAGAGCGTCGCCAGGTCGGTATTCTCAGAGCAATCGCCGGACTGAAACGTCAGCACCGATCGCGATGTATCCGGCACCCAGATTTCAAACCGCCTGGCGATCGGTGTCGCCTGCGCCGACAGCAACGTCATCACCCAGGTCTGGTCGCCGGTCGTGTAGGGAATGCCGACGCCGCAGTTGATGCCGATTTCGGAGGCTTCCTCCCAGCGCAGGAATCCCTTGGCATTGTGCAGGTCCTTGATGATCAAGGGCATCCCGGCCTTCCAGGTGCGGCCGGGCAGGCCGAAGCCGCGCGGAAATTTGGTGTGGCGGGAATTGAACTCGAACATGTCGGCGGTGCCGTAATAGCCGTCGACCAGCCCCATCTCGTGCGATTTGTCCGGGTCGTTGTGCCATAGCTCGATGGCGCCGACGTGCTTCTCGTCGGCGCCGCAGAACAGCACCATGACGGCCATCAGAAATTCGCCGGCAAACACCGGCAGCGCCACGCCGCAGGTTAATCCTGCCTCGACCGCCTCGTCGGATCGCTTGAAATAGGTGTTGGCGAATTTCGTCAGGATGACCGGATGGCCGCTGGCCCATGCCTTGCCGGGCAACCCCTCGTCATAGGCGAACAGCGCGTTTTCGCTGAGCGCCTTGAATTCCGAATACGCCTCGCCACACAGGCCGCCGCCGAATTCCAGCCGCGTACGGGTTCGGTCGGGTACCCACAGCTCAACCACGCGAATGAATGTCTTCATCGGGACGAACCTGATCGCTACGCCGGCACTTTAGCATCGGCGATTTGACGATGGTACGTGCGATCAAATTACAGGCAGGCTTCGCCCAAACTTCGTGCGGAGCCCAGTCAAGTCATGCGTGTCGCCCCGAACCTCAGTTGCGATACGATGGATCGGTGCGGTCGAGCTTGCGCAGCAGCGCCGGCCAGGCGAGATCGCCGTTGCGGGCGGGCCGGTTCGGATGCGGCCGCATTTTGTCATAGGTCTCCTGCAGCACTTCCTTCGGCGGATAGGTCAGCTTGGTGTTGCAGGACAACGCCATGATCTGCACCTGGCAGGCGCGCTCGAGACGGAACAACACGTTGAAGGCCGCCGGCACGGTACGGCCGACGACGAGCAGTCCGTGATTGCGCAGGATCATCGCCTCGTGATCGCCGAGGTCCCTGACCAGCCGCGCGCGCTCGTCGACATCGTCGGCGATGCCTTCGAAGTCGTGATAGGCGATGTGGAGAAACCGCATCGAGGTCTGCGCCAGCGGCAGCAGCCCGCATTCCATCGCCGAGACCGCCATGCCGGCCGGCGTGTGGGTATGCGCCACGCAATCCATGTCGTGCTTGGCCATGTGGATGGCGCTGTGAATCACGAAGCCGGCGACGTTGACGTCGTAGTCGGATTCATTGAACAGCGTGTTGCCTTCGACATCGACCTTGATCAGGCAGGAGGCGTCGATTTCCTCGTAGAGCATGCCGTAGGGATTGATCAGAAACTGATCGGTCGTCCCCGGCACTCGGCAGGAGATGTGGTTGGCGACCATCTCGGTCATGCCGTACATCGCGGTGAGGCGGTAGCAGGCCGCCAGATCGACCCGCGCCTGCCACTCCTCGGCGCTGACCTGTTCGCGAACCGATTTGACGACCTTGATGGCAGGCGAACTGGCGGGAGGATTCATGGCGCTTCTCCGGTGACAAATCGGGCCGGCGAAGGCCCGCTCATTTGCGGCCAGAATACAGGCAAAATTCGCTGCGCCGCAAGGCGAGCCAAGCAGGCGTTATTGCAGGTCTGGCGGGTGAAATCCGAATGCGCCGGTTGGCGCAAATCCGCTTCGGTGCCAGTATGAGGCAAAGCGCGAAGACCGGGGCCGAACCGCAATGCACCATCCTGCGATCCGTATCGCCGTCCTGCATTTTTCCCACGAAACCGTCACTTTCCTGAACAACGACACCACGCTGGATGACTTCATCTATCCGGGGTCGCCAGCCAAAGGCGAGGCGCTGTTGGGGGCGTATCCGAAATCCTATATGGGTGGCTTCGTGAAGATGGCGCGGGAGTTCGATGGTGTCGAACTGACCGGCATTGAATCGCCGCTGTGGCCCAAAACCGGGATCGGGTCGGGCTGGGTCACCGAACAGGCGTTCGAGACCTTTGTCGGCCGGATGATCGCGGGGATCAGGGCCGAGGCGGCGTTCGACGGCGTCTATCTCTGCGTCCACGGCGCGATGGCGGTGCGGGGCGTGCCGCGGCCGGAAGCCGAGCTGGCGCGGCGGGTGCGTGAAGCGGTCGGGCCGAAGGTGTTCATCGCTGCGACCTTCGATCTGCACGGCAACGAGGACGAAGCGTTCCTGCAGCACGCCGACATGGCGTTCGCCGTAAAGTACTTCCCGCATTACGACGAGTATCTGCAGGGCGAACGCGCGGCGCGAATTTTGGTGCGGGCGATCCGCGGCGACTACAAGCCCACGCATGTTACGTTGCGCGTTCCCGTGATCTCGCCGACGGTGTTGCAATGGACCGGCGCTTCGCCGTGGATGGACCTGGTGCAGCGCGCGCTGACCTGGGAGGCGCGCGAGCCGGACACCTATGTGAACATCTTCTTCGGCTTTCCGTTTGCCGACGTGCCCGATGTCGGCATGACGGTGCAGGTATTGACCAACGGCAATCCCGAACTGGCCGAGCGCGTCGGCCGCGATATCTCCAGCGCCATCTGGCGGGTGCGCGAGGCGCTGCTGAAATCCACGAAAATCCACAGCATTGCGGCAGGTGTCGCGCTGGCAAAGCAGGCGGTCGCTAGCGGCGCCACGCCGGTGGTGCTGGCCGATCACTCCGACCGCTCCGGCTCGGCGACCTGGCTGCTCCGCGAGATCATCGCGCAAGACGTCGCCAACACCTTGATCGCCACCATTGCCGACGCAGGGGTCACGGCGAAACTCAAAGCCGGAGGCGCGAAGGAGGGCGACAGCTTTGATATGGAGGTCGGCGGGCTGGCGGATGAATCCGCAGGCCAACCGGTGCGCATCCGAGGCACTATCCTGAAAGCCGTCGAAGGCTACGGCCAGTTCTGGGTCTGCATTGGGTTCGGCCGCAACAACGTGCTGATCCTCTCGACCTATCTGGTGCAGGTCATGGAGCCGTTTTCGCTGAAAGCGCTGGGGCTGGACATCGCTTCATTCGAGGTCATGGCGATCAAATCGCGCGTTCATTTCAGACGCGGCTTTGACGACAACGGATTTGCCAAGACGATCCTGCTGGTCGAACCGGAACAGCCGTTTCTCGGCACCACGCGCCTTGAAGGCCTGCCGTATGAAAACGTCGATCTCACGCAGTTTTATCCTTACGGAAGTCCGGCGTTTCCAGTCTGAGCGTTTTTAGCCTGCGTGTCTGACCAGTTCCGCCGCCACCATTTCGAACGGCGTCTCACCAAGCACGTGTTCCGTGCCGTCTCGCTCGAACGCGATCCAGCCCTCGTTGAATCCGTCGAGCATTTGAATCCGCGGCGTCGGGTTCTTCATGCCTTGGGCGGCGAACAGGTCGTGCCAGGTTTCACGCGCGACGACCTCGGTGTGGACTTCGCGACCGAGAATTGTGGTGAAGGCCGCCGCCATCTCGATCGGCGTCACCCGGTGACGGCTTTCAAGTTCTACGATACGGCGGCCGGTCCAGCTCTCCTGCAACAGTTTTGCGGCCAGCCTTCCGATGTCGGTGGTGGCGATCATCGGAACGGCTTTCTCGATCGGCTGCAGAAAGCTCGGCATCGTGCCCTCGCGGGCCGACGCGACATCCCACCGCGAATTCTCCATGAACCAGGCCGCGCGCAGGAACGCGATCGGGAAAGACAGCGTCGACAGGCCCTGTTCGACAAGACCCAACTGGTTCAGCAGATTTGGTTGGGTGGCCTGCGCGCCGATCGTCGACAGGCAGACGATCTTTGGCGGCCGTGCCGTTTCAAGCGCGGTTCGTAAAGTGGCGATGACCGCACGCACTTCGGGAAAACCCGGCGATGGATCGAACATCGGCGGGATCAGGATGAAGACGCCATCGACACCGCTAAAGGCGCGCACCAGCGCTTCGCTATCGGCAAAATCCGCTTGTGCAATTTCGCAGCCTTTATCCGCCCAGTCCCTGGCGCGTTCGGGATTGCGGACCACGGCACGGACCCGTTGACCCATTTCGAGCAGGCTGTTGGCTGTGGCGCTTCCGACCTGTCCGGTTATTCCTGTGACGGCATACATCGCGCTCTCCATCGGCATCGGGATGAGGGCGATATAGCGGCTTGCTATATTTGACTGAAGCGCGCTTCTGTCACATGATTGATGACCAATAATCACGAGTAGATCCGATGGCATTCGACGGGCGACTGCTGGCTGGCGTCAGCGTGCTGGCCGCGGCGGTCGAGGGCGGCAGCTTCGTCCGCGCAGCGGACGCGTTGGGACTGTCGGCTTCCGGCGTCAGCCGCGCGATCGCCCGGCTGGAGGCGCGGCTGGGCGTTCGCCTGTTCGACCGCACCACGCGATCCCTCAAACTGACGGATGCCGGCGCGCGGTTCTATCGCGAGGTCGGGCCGTTGCTCGAAGGCATTGACGATGCGGCGGGCACAGCTTCCGGATCAGCGGCCGTGGTGCGTGGCCGGCTCAGGATCAATGTCGATCCGTTCTTTGCGCGGCTGATGCTGGCGCCGCGGCTGGCGGAACTATCCCGGCGTTACCCGGAACTCGAGCTCGAACTACTGACACGTGACGGGATCGGCGATCTCGTCGCCGAAGTTATCGACCTCGCGCTTCGGTTCGGGACGCCGCCCGGCGTGTCCCCGGTGGCTCGGCTATTGTTGAAGACCCGAATCCTGACGGTCGCTTCGCCCGCCTATCTCAAGCGCCATGGCACGCCGAAAGCGCCGGCCGACCTCGCCAGCCACGCCTGCATCCAGTTCCGCGATCCCCTGACCGGGCGGCCGTTTCCCTGGGAATTTCACCGCAAGCGGAAAATCATAAACGTCGACATCAGCGGCCCCTTCGTCATGACCGATGTCGGCACCATGCTGGAGGCCTGTGTCTCCGGCGCGGGCATCGCGCAGGTGATGGAATTCGGCGCGATGGATTATCTTTACCGGGGCCGGCTGGTGGAACTGTTTCCGGACTGGCCGGATGAGACCTTTCCGCTCTATGTATTTCACCCGTCGCGCCATCACGTGCCGGCCAAGGTGCGGGCCTTCATCGATTTCTGCAGCGAGATGATCAAGTGAATGCCATGACCGAAGGACGCTACCGCCTGATCGGTTCGACCGCGTCGCCCTATGCGCTAAAACTGCGCGCGCTGTTGCGCTACCGCAGAATTCCGTTCGACTGGGTCATCATGACCAAGGCGCTGCGCAAGGCGACCGAACATCTGCGCCCGAATCTTATTCCGGTACTGCAATATCCCGACGGCACGTTTCGCGGCGAGACCACGATGCTGGCCTACGATCTGGAGCGCCGGCACCGCGACCGCTCCGTTATTCCGGAGGACAAGGCGGTGGCGTTCGTGTGCGATCTCTTGGAAGACCTCGCCGACGAATGGGCGGTCAAGCCGCTGTTTCTGTATCGCTGGTGGGATCCGGAGGACCAGGCTTATGTCTCGCGCTGGGCCGGCGAGGAATGGTCGGTGTCGGAAGCTGCGACCGGCAGCGCCGAGGAGATCGAGCAGTTTCGCCAACGGCAGATTTCACGCATGGTCATTCTCGGCGCCACGGCGGAAAACAAGCCGCTGCTTGAGGAGAGCTATCTGCGCTCGCTTGCGGCTTTCGAGCCGCATATCGGAATGACCCACTACCTGTTCGGCAGCCGGCCGTCGCTCGCCGACTTCGCCTGGTTCGGCCAGCTCAGCGAGATGGCGACCGACCCGACACCGATGCGGATCATGCGCGCGAACGCGCCCTTCACCGATCACTGGGTGCGGCGGCTGGATGATGCCTCCGGCGTCGATGGCGATTGGTATCCGCGTGAGCAGGCGCTGGGCGGTATGGCCGAGGCGCTTTTGAAAATTGCCGGCGAACTCTATGTGCCGTTCCTAGTCGCCAATGCGAAGGCCTTTGCCGACGGCCTCGACCGGCTGGAGATCAAGGTTTGGGGGCTGCCTTACGCGCTGGCGCCGTTCAAATATCAGGTGAAATGCCTGCAGCAGCTTCGCGACAGGTTTGCAGGTCTTGATATGGAGAGCAGGGCGGCGCTGCGGCCGGTGCTGGAGCGGACCGGATGCTGGGAGCATTTGAGCGCACACTGACAGAGGCCCGTGGAATGTGACGGATCCGGGCAGCGTTGTGGTGTCATGATTCAACAGATGCCCTTTATCTCCGAATGTCGAGGGAAATCTCGGATTTCGCTCGGAGGTTGCTTTCGGGTTGCTTTCGGGGGCTGCAGTTCCCATATGATGAAGTAGTGCGCCGGGCGCTTCAAGACGGAACCGCCCCGAGCGCTGCGCATTAGCCACATAATATCCAGCAGACGACATCGAACAACGGCACGTCGCCCCGACGCGCCGTCACGGGTCAGGACATTCCATGCCTACCGAACATGCCACCGTGCGCGTCGTTCACAAACCCTGGGGGAGCCGCGATCTGCAACCCTGGAGCAGTGTCGACGGGTCCGGTGAGGCCGTCGGCGAGCTATGGTTCGAGCGCGCCGACGTGGATGCTCCGACGCCGGCGTTGCTGCTCAAGCTGCTGTTCACCAGCGAACCCTTGTCGATCCAGGTTCACCCCGATGACACGTTCGCGCGCGCGATGGGGATGCCGAACGGCAAGAGCGAGGCGTGGTATATCCTTTCAGCCACACCGGACGCGCAGATCGGCGTTGGATTGAAGCACCAGGTAACCCCCCAGCAATTGCGGGCATCGATCAAGGACGGCTCGATCACGGATCTCGTTCACTGGCGGCCTGTTGTTGGCGGTGACGTCATCTACATTCCGGCCGGCACCATCCACGCCGTCGGCGCCGGCATCGTGTTGGCTGAAATACAACAGCGTAGCGACGCGACATTCCGCCTGTTCGACTACGGCCGGCAGCGCGAATTGCACGAAGACAACGGCGTCGCGGTAGCCCACCCATGGCCGCTTCGAACCCCCTGCCATCCGACCCAGCTCACGGCCGAGCGAACGGTTTTGGTCGCCAGCCGGCATTTCGTGCTCGAGCGGGTTGAGTTGCCGGCAGGTTCAAGCTGGGCACTGCTCGCCGAACCGGAGACCTGGATGCTCGTTCTCGACGGACACGCCGCCATTGGATTGGCTGCGGCCTCGGTCGGGGAGGCCATCTTCGTTGCCGGCGGTCGCAGCAGCATCGAGGTAGGAAGCGGTGGGTTGAAGGCGCTGATCGCATATCCGGCAAGCCGCCCCGTCGCTTCGCTGTTGCAGAGGCTCGGTGAGGGCAACCACGCCAATCCGGTGGCTTCCGCGATGCCCGAATTTGCAGGACCCGCCGAGATGCAAGCATGACGCCGCTTCGCCGCATCGCCTTCATCGGCAATTCGTTGCCCCGTCGTTGCGGCATCGCCACCTTCACGACCGATCTGGAGCGAGCGGTTTCGAATTCACGGCCCAACGTCGAGACGTGCATCGTTGCCATGAACGACCACGGGCAAACCTATGACTACCCCAAGTCGGTCGTCTTTCAGATCAAGGACGACACGATCGACGACTATGTGCGTGCCGCGGCCTTCCTCAATGCCGGCGAGTTTGACGTCGTCTGTCTACAGCACGAGTTTGGAATTTTTGGCGGCGAAGCCGGCGCCCACATTCTCGAACTGCTTTCGCGGCTCCACATGCCTGTTATCACAACGCTGCACACGGTGCTGGCCAAGCCGGGCGCTGCGCAGCGCGCCGTGATGGAGCGTCTCGTCGAGGCGTCCACCAAAATCGTGGTAATGGCCAACAAGGGACGCGAGATGTTGCGCAGCGTCTATGGCGTGCCGGACGACAAGATCGAGGTGATCCCCCATGGCATCCCCGACTTTCCGTTTGTGGAGCCCGACGCAGCCAAGGCCAAACTGGGCTTCAGCAACCGTGCGGTCATCCTGACATTCGGCCTGCTCTCTCCCAGCAAGGGCATCGAGGTCATGATCGACGCCATGCCCTCGATCCTGGAACGCAGGGCGGATGCGGTCTACGTCGTGCTCGGCGCAACGCATCCCAATCTGGTTCGCGACCAGGGCGAGGCCTATCGCGAGAGCCTGATGAAGCGCGTGCGCGACCTTGGCGGCGAAGACCACGTCGTATTCCTCGACCAGTTCGTCGACCAGGCGACGTTGCTGGAATTCATTTCGATGTGCGACGTCTATGTCACGCCCTATCTCAACGAGGCGCAGATGACGTCGGGCACGCTGGCCTACAGTTTCGGACTGGGCAAGCCGGTGGTGTCGACGCCCTACTGGCACGCGCTGGAGCTGCTGGATGACGGCTGTGGCGTCATCGTTCCGTTCGGCAACGCGGCGGCGATCGGCAAGGAAATAGCACGCCTGCTCACCGATGCCCCCCGCCGGCAGGCGATGCGCGAGCGCGCCTACGCCATCAGCCGGTCGATGACATGGGAGCGCACCGCCGAGCGTTACCTCGCCGCATTCGAGCATGCGCGCCAGGGTGACTGGCTTAAGGTGATCGCGCGTACGGGACCGGTCGCGATCGCGCACAGCCCGGCGGCGTCGGACATGCAATTGGGCCACTTTCTTTCGATGTGCGACGATACCGGCTTGTTTCAGCATGCCGTGCATTCAGTACCCGATCGTACGCACGGCTATTGTGTGGACGACAATGCCCGCGCGCTGCTGCTCGCCTGTGCCCTCAACAATCCCGGCGAGAAACGTCTGCCCGAGGTGTTGACGGCCCGGTTTGCCGCGTTCGTGCAGCATGCGTGGAACCCCGACACAAGGCGGTTCCGCAACTTCATGGGTTTCAATCGAAGCTGGCTTGAAGACCGCGGCTCCGAGGACAGCCATGGGCGGACGTTATGGGCGCTCGGTGAGTGTGCACGCAGGGATGCGAGCCCGTCGCGGCGGCGATGGGCCGCCGCGTTGTTTGCCGAAGCACTGCCGACCGTAAAGGCCTTTCATTCGCCGCGCGCATTTGCCTTCACGCTGCTGGGTCTGGACGGTTATTGCGCCGCTGTGCCCGATGATCGCAGCGCCCGGGAAATCCGGCATTTTCTTGCCGACCGGTTGATGTCCGCGCTTGCGTCGGTCGAGACGCCGGACTGGACGTGGTTCGAGGAAGGGCTCGCCTATGACAATGCGCGCCTGCCGCAGGCCTTGATGCTGACAGGCATAACCACGCAAACGCCTGACTACGTTGATGCCGGGCTGAGGTCGCTGCGCTGGCTGATGACACGACAAACAACGCTGACAGGTCAGTTTCGCCCCGTCGGCACCGCAGGCTTCGGTGAATTGCGCCTGCCACCGCGCGCGTTCGACCAGCAGCCGGTGGAAGCCACCGCGACGATCGCCGCCTGCCTCGCAGCGTGGCGGGCGGACGGAGACGCCGAATGGAAGGCGACCGCAACCAACGTTTTCGCCTGGTTTCTCGGCCGCAACGATTTATCGATCGCCCTCGTCGATCCCGAAACCGGCAGTTGCCGCGACGGGCTGCATCCCGACCGCGCCAATGAAAATCGCGGCGGTGAATCGGTCGTTTCCTATCTGCTTGGCCTTGCCGATATTCGTCAGTTGGCGCGCGTCAATGCTAGCGTGACACCGCCCGCGGCGCTTCGCGCCATCGGCGCCTGATTTCACCCCACTCCAGCGAACCGAGGGCACCGTGTTGCAAGCTACTTTTCTGCATCGGGAGGCGCTCTATTTGCGCCCCGACCCCGCGCGCGTGATCGTGCGGCCCTTCAAGCCGACGACCGAACCGCGCGATCTCAACCCGACCGACAAGACCCGCGCCAACCATATCGTCGAACGCGTTCTCGCGCTCGATCCGCAGGTCACAGCCGACCTGCTGGCAGACGTGCTGGAGAACTTTGAAGGCCGCCATCGCAACCTGCTGCAGGAATTCGAGTTCCGCGCCGACGAGATGGAACAGGCACTGGCGGCTCACGGCGTCTTTTCCAGCGTTCAGCGCCAGTTGATCGGAGCCTACTTCCTGAACGAATATTCGTTCGAGGCGTCGGCGCTGTTCAATCCCAGCATCGTTCCGCATCCTGATCAATCTGGGGCGCCGAAGGGCGGTCTGCGCTTCATTCTCAGTCTTCGGGCGGTTGGCGAAGGGCACGTGTCGTCGCTGACGTTTCGCACCGGCACCATCGCGGCCGACGGCAGCCTTGCCGTCGATCCGACGGCCCGGCTCGCCTCAAGCCCCCGGATTGTACGTCAGATATCCGGCCCCGCTGGCGAAGAGGTGGAGGTCACCTTCAAAGAGGAACAGGACATCAGCGAACGCGTGATATTTCCGGTTACGGAATCGCAATCTCAGGGCATTGAAGACGCCCGCTTCGTCGAATTCAGCGACGGCGGCCGGAAGACCTATTACGCGACCTTTACCGCCTATACCGGCAGGGCGATCCGATCGGAACTGATCGAGACCAGCGACTTCCTGTCATTTCGAATGTCGCCGCTGCGGGGCACAGCCGCGCACAACAAGGGTATGGCGCTGTTCCCGCGCAAGATCGACGGCAAGTACGCCATGATCGCACGCCAGGACAACGAGAACCTCTATCTGATCTATTCTGACGACCTGTATCAGTGGGATGGCGGTAAGGCGATCCTGCAGCCGCAATTCCCCTGGGAGTTCGTGCAGATCGGAAATTGCGGCTCACCGATCGAACTCGACGAAGGCTGGTTGCTGCTTACGCATGGCGTTGGTCCGGTCCGGAAATATTCGATCGGTGCAGCCCTGCTCGACAAGAACGACCCCTCCAAGGTGCTGGCGCGTTCGGTCGAACCGCTGCTGCATCCCGAGCCGTCCGAGCGCGAAGGCTACGTTCCCAACGTGGTCTATACCTGCGGGGCGATGCGGCATAACGATCAGATTATCTTGCCCTACGCCATCTCTGACAGCTATTCCAACTTTGCGACCATCAAGATTGCAGCTCTGATGCGGGCAATGTCGTGATGCAGCGCGAGACAAGTTTGCAGGTTTCGATGCGGAGAAGGACCAGCGTGTTCTGAGGGGGGCGTACAGCAGACAAAATCCAACAGTGAATATGTTCTTGAAAATATCAGCATAGGTCACGTACCCAATAAAATACAAAAACCGTTGCTCTGTTTGGTGCGGCCCAGCAATTGGCCCGCGCAATTGTCGTCTGAGAATAGGCGCTCCGAATTCCTCAGATTGTCCGTTTGGTGGGGAGATAACGCCGTAGGGCATCCCGCGGCCTCTTTTTATCCGAGGGTCTGGTGGGTTGGGCAAGTCGCCGGGGGCAACAGCAACCAAGTCGTCACCAAATTCAAGAATATAGGCGGGGGTACGCCCATGATTTGCGAACGAAAATGCGAACCTGCCTTCGGGATCGGTGAGATTATTCAGCCCCGCATCCTGCCTCGCTCAACGAAATGATAGGGGGCCATTGATGACCGCTGGGTCCCAATCCGGTTTTTCCGCGTTCAATTGCATCAAGAATAGCCAGCGTCAAGGCCGGAGGTTGTCCGGGTTTGGTCATCGCACGATTGATAGCGCCGACGACATCCGCGTCGCGGAGTGCCTTGTCTAGGTCGCCCGAGCAGATAGCCGGTTGGCTGAAGAGAACCCATCCTGAAGACGAGTGTAATCAGGTGTCACACGAGACGATCTACCGCAGCTTATTTGTACAAACACGTGGCGTGCTCAAGAAAGAGCTGCTTAGTCATCTTCGATCGAGGCGTTCGATGCGCCGCTCCAGGCCGGTTGATCCGAATGGCGATAGACGTGGGCATATGAAGGATATCGTCTCAATTCGTCAGCGACCGGCGGCGGTTGAAGATCGGGCGGTGCCTGGCCATTGGGAGGGCGATCTGCTGTCCGGGCCGAACAACAGCTACATCGCGACCTTGGTCGAGCGTCATACGCGTTACGTGATGTTGGCCAAGGTGGCAGGCAAGGACACCCAGACGGTAGTTTCCGCGCTCATCAAGCAGGCGAAGAAGCTTCCAAAGGAACTGTATAAATCCCTGACCTGGGACCGGGGAAAAGAGCTTACGGATCATCGGCGCTTTACATTGGCGACCAAAATCGACGTCTATTTTTGCGACCCGCAAAGCCCGTGGCAGCGCGGGTCGAACGAGAACACCAATGGCCTGTTGAGACAGTATTTTCCGAAGGGCACCGACTTGTCGGTACATTCGCAAGCCCATCTGAACAAAGTGGCTCGTCAGCTCAACGAACGACCACGTGAGACCTTGCAATTTGAAACCCCAGCAGAGAGATTTAACGCCTGTGTTGCGTCGACCGGTTGAGCCGGCAACGGTAAAGTGGACTTACCTCGGACATCAGCCAATGCCCGCGTTTTAACCCCAAGTGGACATCGTGCGGTCGCCGTCAGCGCAGGTAGTCCGGCATTGGCGGTGGACCCAAGAGATTTGGACGAAGTCTTGCGGTCCCCGGTCTTTGGTCGCTGCGGCGTGTCGTGATCCCTTGAGAGCGGGTACCTCCAAGCAGCTATCGCCGTCGAGATGGACGTGTAGCTAATGCGGAAAGGCCCGGCATCGCTGCCGGGCCTTTCTTTTTCTTTTGAGCGCTGAACGGTTGGACTTAGAAATCCATACCGCCCATACCGCCCATACCGCCACCCGCAGGCATGCCGCCGCCTGCGTTCTTCTTCGGCACTTCGGCCACCATGGCCTCGGTCGTGATCAGCAGCGCTGCCACTGAGGCCGCGTTCTGGATCGCTACGCGGACCACCTTGGTCGGGTCGATGATGCCCTTGGCGACCAGGTTGCCGTATTCGCCGGTCTGCGAGTCGAAGCCATACGAATACTGGTCCTTCTCGAGGATCTTGCCGACGATGACGGAACCGTCTTCGCCGGCATTGATGGCGATCTGGCGGGCCGGCGCGGACAACGCCTTACGGACGATCTCGACGCCGGTTTTCTGGTCGTCGTTCTTCGTGCGAAGCCCCTTGAGGTGCTGGGAGGCGCGCAGCAGGGCGACGCCGCCGCCCGGCACGATGCCTTCTTCAACCGCCGCACGGGTCGCATGCATCGCGTCATCCACGCGGTCCTTGCGCTCCTTGACCTCGACCTCGGTCGCGCCGCCGACGCGGATCACCGCGACGCCGCCAGCGAGCTTGGCCAGACGCTCCTGCAGCTTCTCACGGTCGTAGTCCGAGGTGGTTTCCTCAATCTGCGCCTTGATCTGCTGAACGCGGGCTTCGATGTCGGCCTTCTTGCCGGCGCCGTTGACGATGGTGGTGTTCTCCTTGTCGATCATCACCTTCTTGGCGCGACCGAGCATGGCGAGCGTGACGTTCTCGAGCTTGATGCCGAGATCTTCCGAGATCGCCTGACCACCGGTCAGCACTGCGATGTCCTGCAGCATGGCCTTGCGGCGATCGCCGAAGCCCGGCGCCTTGACGGCAGCGACCTTCAGGCCGCCACGCAGGCGGTTGACGACGAGAGTGGCGAGGGCTTCGCCTTCGACGTCTTCAGCCACGATCACGAGCGGCTTGCCGGTCTGCACAATAGCTTCCAGGAGCGGAAGCAGTTCGTTCAGGCTGGAAAGCTTCTTCTCGTAGATGAGAATATAAACGTCGTCCATTTCAACGCGCATCTTGTCGGCGTTGGTGACGAAGTAGGGCGAGATGTAGCCGCGGTCGAACTGCATGCCTTCGACGACCTCGAGTTCGGTCTCCAGCGACTTGGCTTCTTCAACCGTGATGACGCCCTCGTTGCCGACCTTCTTCATGGCGTCGGCGAGGAATTTGCCGATTTCCAAGTCGCCGTTGGAGGAGATGGTGCCGACCTGGGCGATTTCCTCGTTCGAGGTGACCTTCTTGGAGTTCTTGACGAGGTCGGCGACCACGGCTTCCACAGCCAGGTCGATACCGCGCTTCAGATCCATCGGGTTCATGCCGGCGGCAACCGACTTGGCGCCTTCACGGACGATCGCAGCCGCGAGCACGGTCGCGGTGGTGGTGCCGTCGCCGGCCGCGTCGGCCGCCTTGGAAGCGACTTCGCGCACCATCTGTGCGCCCATGTTCTCGAACTTGTCCTCGAGCTCGATCTCCTTGGCGACGGTGACGCCGTCCTTGGTGATGCGGGGAGCGCCGAACGACTTGTCGAGCACGACGTTGCGGCCCTTGGGGCCGAGCGTCACCTTGACGGCGTTGTTGAGGATTTCGACGCCGCGCAGCATGCGATCGCGGGCATCGACGCCGAATTTGACTTCTTTGGCTGACATAATGATCTCCGTTTAGCCTCATCACCATCGGCGCGTGATCGAGCGGGCGCCTTGAAGGATGAGATTTGAGCTTGCTGCCTCATCCCTAGAGACGCCGGCTGCGCCGGCTCCTCGGGATAAGGAAAACCTGGCTAGCGCTTACGCGGCCTTCTTCTTGGCGGCAGGCAGGTCGGTGAGGACACCCATAATGTCGCTTTCCTTCATGATCAGCAGTTCCTGACCATCCAGTTTGACCTCGGTGCCCGACCATTTGCCGAACAGCACGCGGTCGCCAACTTTGAGATCAATCGGAATCAGCTTGCCGGCTTCGTCACGGCCGCCTGGGCCGACCGCCGTGATTTCGCCCTGCGAGGGCTTTTCCTTGGCACTGTCTGGAATGATGATGCCGCCTGCGGTTTTGTCTTCGGCATCGATGCGTTTGACCACGACGCGGTCGTGGAGCGGACGGAACTTCATGCGATCCTCCCTGGCTTTTCTGATTATTTCTGGATTGGCAGTCGCAATGAGCGAGTGCTAGCCGCTCTTCACATAAGCCTGTGGCACTGGGGCGCAAGGGCTTCGGTCCACCATGTTTGACTGCAACTTGAGTTTCTCGAGAAGGAACACTTGCAGTGATTGCTAGCAGGCGAAGTGACATGCTGCTAGCACGTTGATTACTTTGACCTATTGAACGTTTTCATTTTTGGCGCGAGAACCATCCATTGCTTTTTCAGGTTGGGCTGGAGGTTGGCATGGTCGAGAAAGATGAGGTTTCCAAGGATTTCAGGAAGCAGGTCTCAGGCTACGGTCTGACAACAGCGGAAATCGTGTATCGCCGTCCGGATCGTCACTGGCTGCTGCAAACTTACGTCTGGCAAGACTACGATCTGTTTCCGAATTTTCCGGCGCTAAAGGATTTTCTCGCGTTTTGGGAAACAAAGCTCGAAAGCCCGCTGTTTGCGGTCACCGTCGCGCACTCGAAACTCATTAAGCCAGCTGAACTGCACGCCATCGACGGCGTGTTCCGGTTGCACTGATTCAATTGGAGCAATTGCGGCGAGAGCGCACCTGAGTACATTCTGAGGCTCGGCGACTTGACTGCGCGGCCCGCGCGGCGCGTAAGACGAGTCCAAGTTCGGGCCATCGCCCAAAACCTGCGCTCCATCGCTCGATGAATCGGCAAGCGTTCGTGTCGCGCGCAGTTGGTGGCGGCGTTGCGACCAATTTGGACAGCGTTTCTAACACGCTTACTGCGTCAGATAGTTGCCCAAGAGCGGTTTCAGCCTTAATCCGGATGAGGGCGGGACGATCCCACAAAAGACCCGGCTAGGCGCGAGAGGTGAACGCGGCGATGCTGGGTTGGCTGAGAAAAAACGAAGTTCCCGCCTTTGACCGCAACGGATATCGGTCAACTAAAGTCTCTAGCAAAGCAAAGAGCCGGCGCTAGGAAAATGGCAAAGGCATTGAAACGCACTCCGGGTGCACAACGGTAAAAGCGCATATGCATATGTTGGATGTGTCGCTCAGCACGAGGGGGTAACTGAAGGCAAAGGTCGCGATAATTAGCAAGTAGTCTGCGGCATTTGAATTGAACGGCTTTCTTTTTGATTTGCCGGAATGAACCACCGTATGCTCGGTTGTCATATGTTTCCCACCAATAAGGAGACGGGATGACAAACAGAATGATCCGAACAAGTATGGTCAGCATAATCGACAGGGCGATTAGTCCGCTAAGTCCGGCCAGAGCCCGGGTCAGACGCCTGGCCAACAGACGCAAAATCCAAACCAGAGCGGCCAGCAGAGCGGCGGCCAACAAAGAGATCCGCAGCGCTAATGGAAACGAACTGCTCGCTTCGACGAGCAGTTTTGTTTAGCAGAGTTCTTCCGGCTCCCAATTCGCCGTCTTCGACACTTCCCATTCTCAGGCGCGCGATGCTCTTCGGTCCATGCCCTCAGAGGAGGTAGCTATGGAACATCAATTTTTCATTCGTCAGCAAAACCTTAAGCTCTATCGCAGTCTCGTGGCTGCATCGGAAGCGGCGGCAGCGAAAGCCGATGCGCGGCAGGAGAAGCTTTTCAAGTTACTGGCAGAGGAAGTAGCGAACGAACCGCCGCTCAGAAAGAACTAAGGCGTTTAATGTCGGCGTGAGGGCTTAACCTGTCAACAGATTGTATTCGCGACGAAGCTTGTGTTTGGCGTAAGTCGCAGCGGGGCCTGTGGCTTGGGGATCAACGCCTTCGCTGCTTACGACTTGGACAGACCAATTGTCTTTCGGCCACCTCATCTGTGACGGGATAAATACCGACGGTGGATATGTCCTCGCATCCCGGGTAAGTGTGGATTTCTGAGAGGCGGTTTACTTAAGTTCTTCTGTCGATATCAGCGTCTTGTTCATAGGGGTTCGCCGTTTTCACGTTATCGCCGCTCAACAGCTAGTAGCCACGTCGTCGCTTGCGCAAGCGAGGACGTCGAGCAGCCAGCCTGCATCAAGGGTTCAGATCCTCAGTGGTCACTACAACACCGCGGTCAGAGTGCCCCTCCAGCTGCAACTTCGCGAGAGCGAGATGTTCGATCTCGGCTCGGTGCCTTACAAAGATAGCGACGAGCTGTGCATATCCTGCGTCCTTTCTGCTCATACGCTCTCGGTTCAGAAGGGCAGTCTCCGTTACCCGGCACTTTTCGATTTTGCCGCCGTACTCCACAACGAAATGAACGTAATCGCCGCCAGCAACGACCATGAGAATGGTCCTCAGACGGGGGTTAGCCTAACATATGGTGGTTTATCCGGCCCCCTACAAGCGAGGGCTGCGTGAGCGCATCAATCTGCCAGCGCCCATCTTCCATAGACCGACGCGATGAGCGTTTGGGCAATGGCCAAGCCCGCTCGCGTCGGCATCGGATCAAGCGCGCCGTAGGTCCAATTCGGCCCCGTTCCTTTAGGGTACAAGCGAATTATCTCGACGCGCTTAATGCCTCGCGTGTGCGGATCCATCGCCAGAAGCCGAAGGCACTCGGCCTCAAGTTCGGCTGCGGATTTACGCGGCATCTCTTCCATCAAGGTTCTCTGGCTTCGGGATATTGACCTCTTGGAGGCGGCGCTGTTACCGCGCAAGTCAAGCCGGGACCCGCTCATTCGATCCACCACGTTAGCGCGGGCGGATCGTTCGTGGCCATCGTGAATCACCCCCGGGACGGCGGGACGATAGCGCCTGGCGCTGGTTGCCTGCGGCCGGCACGACGAAGGAAGCAGCGTTGCTGCTTTTCAACTCAGTCCCTGTCACCGTAAGCACAATCTGCCGGATCAGCTTCGTGTGCGCCCAAGCTCGGATCGAAGCGGAATAGTGTAGAGCAATAGGGGCAGACGATCTCACTGGCGTCGCCCATCTTGAGGTAGATGTGTGGGTGATCTTGCGGCGGTTTATCCCCGATGCACTTGAACTCGCGGCAGCCAATGCGCACGATCGGCACCCCGACTTCATTATGAAACGTCGGAGAAAGTTCCATCTGCAGCACGCAGCTTAGGCGCTCGCTCGATGACGCAAGGTGCCGTGCATGGATCGTCGAGCGAGGGCTCGATCAGCACCCGGTGAGCGGCGCCCCTCTCGCGTCGTTCGGTTGCCGTAAAACGTACCCATAGCGGCACGTCCACCGTCAGTTTCTCCCGCCACGGGAGAAGGTTGGAAGCTAACGCACCTCCAGAGGCGCCGGGATCGCCACCGCCGCGACGCGGTGCTTCACGGCGTTCTGCACCTTCGCGAAGGCGCTCACCTCGATTTGGCGCACGCGCTCGCGCGAGACGCCGAATTCCTCAGCCAGCTCCACGAGCGTGATCTGTTCCTCGGCGAGCCGACGCGTCTCGAAGATGCGCCGCTCGCGCGTGTTGAGCACGGTGAGCGCATCGGACAGCGTCTTGCGGCGGTTATCGAACTCCTCGCTCGCGGCGAGCGTCGTCTCCTGGTCCGGGGATTCGTCCACCAGCCGGTCTTGCCACTCGCCGGAATTGCCGTCCTCGCGCATCGCGGCGTTGAGCGAGGCGTCGCCGCCGAGCCGCCGGTTCATGTAAATCACGTCCGTTTCGGTGACGCCGATCCGCCGGGCGATGATCTTCACCTGGTCCAGCCGCATATCGCCATCGTTGAATACGGAGATTTTGCTCTGGGCCTTGCGCAGGTTGAAGAACACCTTCTTCTGGTTGGCCGAGGTACCCATCTTCACCAGCGACCACGAGCGCAGGATATATTGCTGGATCGCCGCCTTGATCCACCACACGGCGTAGGTGGCGAACCGGAAGCCCTTCTCTGGCTCGAAGCGCTCGACCGCCTGCATCAGGCCGACACTGCCCTCGGAGATCGCCTCGGAGATCGGCAGGCCGTAGCCGCGATAGTCCCTGGCGATCTTGGCCACGAGCCGCAGATGGCTGGTGACCAGCTTGTGCGCCGCGTCGCGATCGCCGTGCTCGCGCCAGCGCTTGGCTAGCATGTATTCTTCCTGGTGCTCCAACATCGGGAACCGCCGGATTTCCTCAAGATAATGGGTGAGGCCGGGTTCGGCCGTAAGGATCGGCAGGGCCGCGTTGCGGGCCATGATCCAAGCCCTCAAACTAGTTTCGAAACAAAATTAACTGCATCCGATCGGTTGTCAAGTTAATTTCGAAACACTATTATATTTTCGAAGAGGTAATCATGTCAGCGCGCGAAACGGCAGAGCTCCTGCTGCAGGTGGGACGGCTCGTACAAGCTGAGGGCTATGACGGCGAACTCAGTCCGGCCCAATGGATGGCGCTCCGCTTCTTCGCCCGTGCCAACCCGTTCTCACGGACGCCGTCGGCTTTCGCGGAATTTCAAGCGACAACCCGCGGCACCGCAACACAAGCCATTAAGGCGCTTGAAGCGGGTGGGTACTTGGTTCGACGGCCAGTCAAGACGGATGGGCGAAGCGTAAGTCTGCGACTGACGAGCAAGGGCAAAAAAGCGCTTGCACGCGATCCGTTCGAGGTTCTGGTGCGCGCCGTGGATTCGCTCGACGCGACAGAGCGAACTGCGATGCGTCGCGCCCTGCACCAGGTGTTGTCCACTCTAGCTACGAGTGGGGCGCATCGGCGCCTCGGTGTTTGCCCGGACTGCACGCACTTCGGCAGAGAGATGTGCGGCAACCTGCCGAGCACGGGCCCCTCGACCGCTGAATGCCTGCTCCTCGGTGTTCCGATTCAGCCAGAGGACGTAGGTCTTCTTTGCGTCCATTTTCAACCAATGAACGAGCACCGCGAGGACGGACGGACACCGTGAATGAGTTCACCACTGCGATCTGCTGAAAGGACGCTTAATTGACCTTCGTCGTCAACGAGAGCTGTATTCGCTGCAAAATCATGGACTGCGTCGACGTGTGCCCCGTGGACTGCTTCTATGAGGGCGAGAACATGCTCGTCATCCACCCGGACGAATGCATCGATTGTGGGGTCTGCGTGCCGGAATGCCCGGTCGACGCGATCAAGCCTGACACCGAGCCGGGGCTTGAGAAATGGCTGTCGCTGAATGCGGAATACGCGAAAATCTGGCCAAATATTATGGTCAAAAAAGCGCCTCCGCCCGATTCTAAGGAGTGGGAGGGGAAGCCGGACAAGCTCCAATACTTCTCACCAAATCCCGGCGCGGGTGATTGAGGCGGACAAGGTCAACGTCCACCCGGTTTGCGACGTACTATTGGTAGCGAGCCAAAGCCACGAATTGAGAAGCAAACCCGGCGAAAGATCATGAGTTTCTTCGAGCGTCTAAAGACAGAAGCATCCGCTGAGTGGCGGGCCTACACCGAGCATCCCTTCACGAACGGGTTGGCAGACGGTTCGCTCGCCGAAGCGTCGTCACTACCTCGTTCAGGACTACCTGTTCCTCACCGAGTTTGCTCGCGCCTACGCGCTCTCCGTAGTCGCCCAAGCTCGCTGACATGCGTGAAGCGGCGGCCGGCTCTCGGCCATCCTCGACATCGAGATGAACCTGCATGTGAAGCTCTGCGCCGGCTGGGGCCTGTCGCCCAGCGATCTTGAACAAACCCCTCCGGCGGTCGAGATGCTGGCCTATACACGCTACGTGCTCGACGCGGGAATGCGCGGCGATCTGCTGGCACTCAAGGTGGCGCTTGCCCCCTGCGTGATCGGCTACGCGGAGATCGCGACACGGCTCGCCTCGCGACCCGATGCGCACGCTGCAACGAACCCATATCGCGTTTGGATCGCCGAGTATGCCGGTGCACCATACCAGGAGGTCGCGGCGAAAGTGCGCGCGCACCTGGAGGGTCTCGCCGATCTCTACCTCACGCCGGCCCGCGAGGCAGAGCTGATCGTGATCTTTAAGGAAGCCACCCGGCTCGAGGCTGACTTCTGGGAAATGGGCTGGCGTGCGGGCTAGCGTGTTGAATAGTCACGGACTGCGTACCGTGTCGGAAAAGCTTGCGAAACGTGGTTGCCAGCATATTGCGCGAGGTGGGCGGACGACCGGTCATGCTACGAATCTGCGCTGAGCACTGTCGTGCGTCCCGTCGGCGGGTGCCGTACCGTCGAGGCGTTCGATCGGAAGTCCCGCCGGCACGCCCGGCGGGTCCTTTATTCAGATTCTAGTTGCTCTTTAGGTTGCGGCGACCACTGTTCGTGTAATTGCCGGTGAAGCAGGGCTGGTTTGCGCGGTCCCGGAGGCGGGAAGCGCCATCGCGCCGAGCAGCAGTAGTCCGGTTGTCCTGAACTGCATGATTGCCTCCCAGGTTCAGCGGATAATCGCAGCACTATAGGCTCTCCCAACGCCTCTTGGAATGGCAGGTCGCTTCGAGCTGCTATTGGGACAAAACCGGGAGCAAAGGCCGAGCGAAACTGAGTTCGTGGCCGTCGGGGTCATTGAGGTGGAAGAAGCGCTCACCCCATTCGGCATCGTGGGGCACGGTAGCTGGCTGGTATCCCGCTGCGAGCGCACGGTCGTAAAGTGCATCAACATCGGTAACGTAGAAGATTACCCGCCCCCACCAGGACCAGCGCCCCTCGGCAGGCTGGGCGATGAGGTTGAGATAGCTCGTCCCTGCTCGAAAGCTGGTGAATGACCACTCTTCGCCGCCATGCAGGACCTCAAACCCCAGCGCGCGGTAGAATCGGACAGCTCGTGGCATTTCGTGGGTGCCCAGTGTGACCGCGCTGATCCCCTCGATCATGGACAGAACCCTCCTGTTTAATTTCCCTTCGCCGTTTGGCATCATGCTCGCTATGCCTGGCACGCGTGCAGTTCGCGCCGCTATAGCGCCAAATAGTTATCGCTGCACCGTCCCGAATACATGATCCCAAAACGTTGTGCTGACACCGTAGTTTCGAGTCGCGAACCTGTGGTGGCTTCGGTGATGCTTAAGTAGGGGTAAAGGCAAATTGCCTGGGCGGTGGTGAGCGCAGTGATGCACAAACAAATACCAAGCATAGGCAATCAACGCGCCCGCCAGGAATGCGCCACCGGCAATCGAATAGACGAACGCGAAACAACCCCAAATTTGCCAGAAAACTGTAAGGACCGGCTCGTCGGGATTGGCATGATGCAGGGCGTGCTGCGTTGGTGTTAGATTGTGTAGCACGAAGCGATGAACGACATATTCGCTGAGGGTCCATGCAACGGCTCCACCTGCGAAAAGCGCACCGGCGTACCTCGTTTCAAGCGGCGAGATCGCAAGCAGCATGATTGCGAGCACGGAGGCAACTAACATCTCGCCGAAATAGGTGATGGCGGTCATGCTCTAGCTTAGGCGCCGACCATTAGATGCGCAAACGCGACATCGAAAAAGGGGCGATAAGCCCCATCAACGGGCTACGAGCTGGCTTGCGAAATCGACGAGGTGGTCGAGCGCACATTGCGCTACGATGTAGATCCTTGTTGCGACCAAAGCAAAAGGCCCGGCATTGCTGCGGATCCTTCTTATTTAAACGAGCTCTGAACGGTTGGGCTTAGAAATCCATGCCGCCCATGCCGCCGCCACCCGCAGGCATGCCGCCGCCTGCGTTCTTCTTCGGCACTTCGGCCACCATGGCTTCGGTGGTGATCAAGAGAGCCGCAACCGAGGCCGCGTTCTGGATCGCTACGCGAACTACCTTGGTCGGGTCGATGATGCCCTTAGAGATCAGGTTGTTCCCTGGTCTGCGATTCGAAGCCGTAGGCATATTGATCCTTCTCGAGGATATTGCAGACGATCTCGACGCCGGTCTTCTGGTCGTCGTTCTTGGTGCGAAGCCCCTTGAGATGCTCGGAGGCACGCAGCAAAGCGCCGCCGCCGCCCGGCACGATGCCTTCTTCCACGGCCGCACGGGTCGCGTGCATCGCGTCATCAACGCGATCCTTGCGCTCCTCGACCTCGACCTTGGTCGCGCCGCCGACGCGGATCACCGCGACGCCGCCCGCGGGCTTGGCCAGACGCTCCTGCAGCTTCTCACGGTCGTAGTCCGAGGTGGTTTCCTCGATCTGCGCCTTGATCTGATTGACTCGGACCTCGATGTCGGCCTTCTTGCCGGCGCCGTTGACGATCGTGATGTTCTCCTTGTCGATCATCACCTTCTTGGCGCGACCGAGCATGGCGAGGGTGACGTTCTCAAGCTTGATGCCGAGATCTTCCGAGATCGCCTGACCGCCGGTCAGAACAGCGAGGTCCTGCAGCATGTCCACGCCGTATCGATCGATCCAGCTCAGCACGTCAGGGAGCCCTGAAGAATCTATTTGAAACTTAAAATATTTAGATCTAGACTGTTAGAGTACTCCGGAAGATCCGGCCTGAACGCTTTAGTTGTACCTTTTTGCCTTCGCGCGTTCGCATTTGCGACACTCTAATCTCGACTTGCGGCTTGATCGTCGAGCATCACTTTGAGAGGCTGCGTCAATCACGACTTTTTGCCTCTCCCTGAATTGGCGGGCCTTGCCTGCGTCTCTGTTGTAAGAGGCCAGTACCTAAATGCCATCTTCCTCAAACAAGATTGCATTGTTCATTGATGGCGCCAATTTCTACGCGACGTCCAAGACGCTCGGTTTCGACATCGATTACAAGCGCCTGCTCAAGGAATTCCAAAGTCGCGGAACGCTGTTGCGCGCGTTCTACTACACCGCAATCATCGAAGATCAGGAATACTCGTCGATCCGCCCGTTGATCGACTGGCTCGATTATAATGGCTACACGGTCGTCACCAAGGCGACCAAGGAATTCATCGACGCCTTTGGTCGACGCAAGGTGAAGGGCAACATGGACATCGAGCTTGCCGTCGATGCCATGGAACTCGCAGGTCACATTGACCAGATGGTGCTGTTTTCCGGCGACGGCAACTTCCGCTCGCTGGTGGAGGCGGTTCAGCGCCGCGGCGTCCACGTCACCGTGGTTTCGACCATTTCCAGCCAGCCACCGATGATTGCCGACGAGCTGCGGCGCCAGGCGGATGTCTTCACCGACCTTGTGGAATTGCAGTCCAAGATCGGCCGCGATCCGTCCGAGCGCCCGGCTCCGCGCGAACCGCGTCATCACGCCCCGCAATTCCTGCACCGTGCGACCACCATAGCGCCGACGGACGACGACTTCGACGATTGATAGAGTTGGCCCATCTACCATGAAAAGGGCCGCCGACAGTATGGCCAGCGGCCCGACTGGGCTCAAAATAGTTTCGGAAACAAAACAGAACTCTCAGCCCTGGGGTGAACCGCAGTCTAGCCATCATTCGTCGGACCACCTGGCCCAATTATATTTTAGGTCCGAAGAGCATGACGGGCGAAGGCCATCGCGACCATCATTGATTGTATCTCGAAAGACAAAGGCGCCACCGCCGACGAGATCGTGGCGGCGCTGGTGAAGGCATTCCCGGGTCGCGAAGTGGACGGCATGAGAAAGACCGTGCTGATCCAAGGCGTCTATCAAACTCCCTTCGATGGCGCAGCTTGCGGCAGCACGGTCGGCTATTTCATCTATAGGGCAGCGACGCTGGCTTGATCAGCTCATCGAGATATCGGGGATCGTTGGCCCGACAAACTGGCAACGCACCAGAGCCTTATTTAAGGCCGTGCGTCCACTGGCAAGCAGGTACGGCTCCGTTCGACACCGCTCGACGCAGCACACCTCCACGCAAACGCAACGCAACGGCGGGCCGTCGAGGGCAACCTTGGCGGCTTTTGCGTATGGCCAGATATGCGCACAAAACCGGCGCGCCGTTGGGTCGTTGGTGAGTTCGAATATGGCAGACTTACTGACTGGAAAACGTATGAGCCGCGCGCATATTTGGCGGATGGATCAAATTCTGCCGCCAGAGCTAAATGATTTGGAATTTGAGGCCATACGACAGCTCGCGGCGCATCCGGCTACCCATCACATTCCGCCTCACATTCAATCCCGGCTCAAGGATATCGGTTATGCGAAGGAAGTCTTAGGCGGCATCGTTCTGACTAAGGACGGCTTACAGCGGATTTCGGAAGGCAGACTGGTAGCACCGGTTCATACATGGAGAATGCGCTAAAGGCACTGGCACTGGCTTTCGGAATGGTCGCTGCCAGCGCAGCGCACGCCGAGGAAGTCTTGTTGTCATGCTGGGGAACCATCGAAGTGATCCAGCAGGGCAAGCAAGTCAATCCGGTGGGTAAAAAATATTCGATTTCTGTCGCGGTAGATATTGCCAAGAAAACTATAACGATCGATGGCGTTACTTGGCCAATCCGTGGAGACACTTCACTGGAAACGATTGTGGCCATAGTCCCGGACAAAGGTGCGCCACGCTCAACCGAATGACTGGCGCAGCAAATGTTCACTTCATCGAACAAACCGCACCTAAGAAATTCTACGGCGAGTGCAAACCAGCGCAGAAACTGTTCTGAGGCGTAAAGTTGCCTACTTCGTCTTCGCTGCATCTGAGGCCAACGAATGCGCCATTCCTTGAATTTCATCTGATCGGTAGTCATCAGTGTCGCCTGTTGGACCAGCGTGGCGAACGCCATCTGGCTCCGGTGACAGGGGACCGAACCGTTTTATGTCATTGGGATCGGCAATGTGATAAAAGGTATAGTAGCTCTGCGTCGGCTTGAACAAAACTGTTGCGCCGCCTCCACCCTCTAGAACATCGACCGTAAAATCATCTTCGGATGGCCGCTTCCTCATCTGCCGCTCCTTGGGACAAAGCGCGTCACGCCTTAGTCGTACCAATCCTTCCGATCACGCGGGCAGCGTCCTGGCCTCCTCAATGGGCGCCCTCGGCGGGGAAACTTGTGCCGGCAGAAATCAAAACCCCGCCCTCGGATGGGGTCGAAGGACGGGGCCAACCAATCAGAATCAAGTCAGCGCCACGGGCAGAGACGCCTTGTAAGAAACATATCACCGCTCCGGCGGCGGACAATCCACGGATTCGTGACCGGATCCGTAACCTGTGAGGCCGTTTTGTTTCTGAAGAGCCGCACGTTCGCATCGCACCAATTGTGCGAGATCAAATTCACTCCCTATCCGATGAATTAGGTTCAACTCTGCATTCTACCGAGTGGTGGTCCCAATTTGCATCGTTCCGGTTTTATGCGTGGGAGCACGGCCCCCGTTTGACCCCACTGAACTCAGCGGGGCTGTGCTTCTGCCTTTTGGGCTGCCCAAATTACTAACCTGCGAATTGTTCCGCCCGAGTTTGAAAATATTGACGGCACCTGATTGATCCATCGCAATGAGGTTTGATCGTTTCCGGCGAACATAACGATTCAAAAACATTGGGAGGATGTCATGTCAGATGCGCAGGAAACCTTCGCAATGACCGCTGTGCTTTTCGGCCTATCGTTCGCCGGGATTTTCCTATTTTGGTTCGCCGAGAAGTTTAGGCCTAAGCGAGGGTCGACAACTCGGCGTTAGTTCTCGCTTAGCCGAGTGACGCGCACAGACTGACTGAAAAAATTTTGGCGGCCGCGGGGCCATTGTCGAAGTTGGTGCTAGCATTTTCACCGAGCGGCAAGCTTGTTCCGGTTTTAGGCTGGGAACCCGAATGGACCGTTTTGTCCGGGTTACCGTTTTTTTCAGTTCGCCACAGTCTCCGCGTCGTGGCCTCGCACGGTTCCGCCGATCCTACCATCGGCGGTGCCGTGCTTTTCCCGTTCGCCGCCAAGCTGGCTGCCACTTCGGCTAGCATCGCCTGTCCCTTTCGGAAACCTTATCTGGCTGGCGGTTGACCGAGAATCGGGCGATGCTGTTGTTCAATGAGGGATCTTTTCAGGCTCATTGGTTGGGCGGTTGTCGATCTATTGCGGTCGCGGGCAGCGCTCGAGGCAGAGATTTGGACATTGCGGCAGCAAATAAACGTTCTGCGGCGGACTGCTCCTAAGAGACTCTCGTTCAGCGTCTTCGATCGCTTGGTATTCGTTGGTCTCTATCGGTTGTTTCCAAAGATTTGCGATGCGCTGGCAATCGTGAAGCCGGACACCATTGTTGGTTGGCATCGCGCGGGTTTCCGGTTGTACTGGCGCTGGAAGTCGAGACGGCGTGGTGGCCGGCCGAAGGTGCCACTCGAAATACGCCGGCTGATCCGCGAGATGAGCATCGCAAATCCACTCTGGGGCGCGCCGCGCATCCACGGCGAGCTTCTCAAGCTCGGCATCGATATCGGTCAGACCAGCGTGGCCAAGTATATGGTCAGGCGTAGAGGGCCGCCGTCCCAAGGCTGGAACACCTTCATCCGCAATCATGCCGACGGCATCGCGGCGATGGATCTGTTCGTCGTGCCGACGATCTCGTTTCGTTTGCTCTACGGCCTGCTGATCATGGGGCATGGCCGGCGGAAGATTCTATGGTTTGGCGTTACACCGCATGCGACCGCGGAATGGATCGCAAATCAGCTCACGGAAGCTTGTGGTTGGGAACAAGTTCCCCGCTATCTAATCCGCGATCGGGATGGGGCCTATGGCGAGGTCTTCATCCGACGGCTTCGATCAATGGGTATTCGCGATCGACCGACGTCGCCGCGCTCCCCATGGCAAAACGGATTTGTTGAACGACTTATCGGCTCGATCCGACGGGAGTGCCTTGACCACGTTGTTGTGTTCGGCGAGCGGCATCTTCGTCATGTGCTGCTGTCGTACATGAATTACTATAACGAGATGCGTACGCATCTATCCATGGGGAAGGATGCGCCAGTACCGCGCGCCGTAGAGAGGGTAGGGCACATCAATTGTCGTCCTGTACTGGGCGGGTTGCATCATCAATATCTCCGAATTTGATTTACGACAGGCACAGCTACTCGGACTTCGGCCCCGCGCTACTGAAGCGTCCCCGCAGATCGATGAGGCATGTTCACGCAAGCCGGAGCGGACCCGTTCACTTTCATCAGCCATTCCTGGCTCCTAAAACAGAATTTAATGGTGTCGGCGGATTGCGAACCCACATCAGACCTGTGCCGATATGCGGCACTTTTCAAAAGCTGTAAACTTCGGCTCCAGCTTTCCCCCGGTCTATAGCCGATTCTTTTGGGTCACTCGGCATTTCAAGGTAGGCCACTCAACGAAAAGGCTCGGCCCGCCTTCTGTTGACGAGATATCCCCATGACGCCCGTTGCGCTCCAACCAGCTAGGTCCTCACGAGGCAAGTCCTCGCCTGTGTCGATGCGCCAAGTGCACCTGGCGGAGGTCGCGTTGGCCGTCGGTGGCTTTGCCATCGGTACGGGCGAGTTCGGCATCATGGGGCTGCTGCCCGATGTCGCCAGCGATATCGGCGTGTCGATCCCTGTAGCGGGACACGTCATCAGCGCATATGCGCTCGGTGTGGTGATCGGCGCGCCGGTGATTGCCGTTCTGGCCGCAAGGCTGTCGCGGCGAACCTTGCTTCTTGCCTTGATGACGGTTTTTGCAGCCGGCAATGTCGCGAGCGCGCTCGCTCCCGACTATGGCTGGCTCGTCGTGCTGCGGTTTCTGACCGGGCTGCCGCACGGAGCCTATTTTGGAGTAGCATCGCTCGTCGCCGCGAATATGGCGCAACCGAACCAGCGCGCCCGCGCCGTGGGCCGTGTGATGCTGGGCCTCGCGGTCGCAACGCTGCTGGGTGTGCCTCTCGCCACTTCATTCGGGCAGACGGTGGGATGGCGGGCGGCCTTCGCCGTCGTCGGCGCCATTGCGGCTCTGACAATTCTGCTGATCTGGCGCTTCGTTCCGGCGGATCGGGCCGATGCGGCCGCGAGCCCGTTCCGCGAGCTCGGCGCTCTCCGTCGCCTGCAGGTCTGGCTGACCTTGGGCATCGGCGCGGTCGGCTCGGGCGGCATGTTCGCCGTGTTCAGCTACATCACGCCGACGCTAGTCAATGTCGCCGGCATTCGGGAAAGCCTCGTGCCGTTCGTGCTTTGCGTGTTCGGCACTGGGATGATTATCGGCAACGTCGCTGGCTCACGGCTGGCTGATCGCGCCCTGCTGCCCACGATCGGTGGCCTTCTCGTCTGGAACGCAACCGTGCTCGGTCTCCTGGTCTTCACGGCTGGCCATGCCTGGCTTGCTGTGACCAACGTGCTGCTGATCGGGACGGGATTCGCCGTCGTTCCGGGGTTGCAGACCCGGCTGATGGACGTCGCCGCAGACGCGCAGACGCTTGCAGCCTCCCTCAACCATTCCGCCTTCAATATCGCAAACGCGCTCGGTGCGTGGACCGGCGGCCTCACCATCGCTGCCGGGTATGGATGGACGTCGACCGGATGGGTCGGCACATCGTTTGCGCTCGGCGGCCTCGGAGTGTTCGCGATGTCGCTCCTGACCGACGGCACGTTGCGAAGACGCTCACGCGCCTCTGCTGCAGAGCCTGCTCAATGACGACAAACCTTGCCGCACGCCAGCGCCCTGATGGCGAAGCCGCTTCGGCTGCCTATACTGCGGGACCGTCGCAGAAGACGGTGCCAGTTCAGTGACGGAAATCCTGGATCCTTCCGCCGGCGATCCGTCGCCGGACCAGGCATCGTCTTATCGTCAGGCCACGCTGTCCCTGGCGGCCCTGACAACGAGCATCTTTCTCACGGTTATGACAATCGGGCTGGTCGCCCGATTGGAAATCGGATCATGAAGCACTGCTAGAGGCCCAAGGTCCAACTGCGCGACTGGCTCCTGAGATTGCTTCAAGAATTTCGATGGCCCTCTGAGCTGCACCCGGTTCCGAAGACACCGAGTTAGGTGTTTTATGGAGCAGGAGGTGTGTCATGGAGAGACGTCAGTTTACGCGAGAGTTCAAGCTTGAGGCGGTTCGCCTGATCAGGGATCGTGGCGTGTCGTATGCGAAGGCCGCGGAAGACCTTGGTATTCATCCGACGCAGTTGCGCAGTTGGGTGAAGCAGCTTGCGGACGATCCGCAACAAGCATTCCCCGGCCACGGTCAGATGAAGCCGGAGCAGTTGGAGATCGCGCAGCTCAAGCGCGAGGTTGCCAAGCTCAAGGCCGAATGAGATATCCTAAAAAAGCCGCGGCCTACTTCGCGAAGGAATCGACGTGAAGTTTGGTTTTGTTGCGAAGCACCGGGGGGTCTGGCCGGCGGATTGGTTGTGCGAGGCGCTCGGTGTCTCGCGGGGTGGGTTTTATGCCTGGCTGACACGACCGCGCAGTCGGCGCAGCCGGAGCGAAGAAGATCTTGGCGCGAAGGTTCGTGCCAGTTTCCTGGCGAGCGACCGGACCTATGGCGCCAGGCGGGTGTGGCACGACCTGCTCGCCGAAGGGGTATCGTGCGGGCTGCATCGGATCGAACGATTGATGCGGCTGCAGGCCCTCAAAGCACGCCCGCGACGGCGGCGTCTGCCGCCGGATCTGGGTGAGCGGCAGGCCGCCGCCGTCGCTTCCAATGTGCTCGACCGCAGCTTCGAAGCAGCCGCTCCCAACCGCAAATGGATTGCCGACTTCACCTATGTCTGGACCGCGGAGGGCTGGCTCTATGTGGCGGCTGTCGTCGATCTGTTCTCGCGGCGCGTGGTCGGCTGGTCGATGAGTGCAGCGATGACGGCGCAGCTCGTCACCGACGCTCTGGTGATGGCGATCTGGCGACGGGGCAAAAACTCGCGCGCATATGCGCGGTGGCTACTTGGAAGCAACTCATTGTTCAACGCGAATGCACCAGCGTTTGATGGGCCTCTGACTCTTAAAATCTAATTTAATGGTAGCGGCGGATTTCTAACCTACATGAGCCTCGCGCCTAACGCCTATGTTTCTGCTTTAGGTTCTTGTGGAGAAGCACAATGTCGAAACTTCGTATGGTCGGGGCTACGGCTCTGTCACTCGCGTTAGCTGTTGCAGGCCCGGCCTTCGCGGCGGGGATCGGCGGCGGCGGCGGGGGGATGCATGTAGGCGGCATCGGCGGTGGCGGTGGGATGCACATCGGCGGCGTCGGCGGTGGCGGCGCGATGCACATCGGCGGCATCGGCGGTGGCGGCGCGATCCACATCGGCGGCATCGGCGGTGGCGGCGCGATGCACATCGGCGGCGTCGGCGGTGGCGGCGCGATGCACATCGGTGGCATCGGCGGTGGCGGCGCGATGCACATCGGCGGCATCGGCGGTGGCGGTGGGATGCACGTCGGCGGCGGCGGGTTCCGCGGTGCTCAAGCAAGCATCGGCGATGGCCGAGTTGGCTCAGTGAGCGGCGGAAATTTCACTGGGCACAGCGACGGACAGTTTGCGCACGGCGGGTATCGCGGCGATCGCGACCGGCGCCACGGTTATGACCGAGGAGTCGGCTTTGCTGGCGGATTAGCGGCCGGTAGCGCGCTGGGTTATGGCTACGGTGGCTACTACGACCCCTATACTTATTTTGGATACTACGATCCCAATTATTATAACGACGGCTACGCTTACAACGACCCCGGCTACGACGGGTACTCCGGCTCCGTGGTATCGAGCGGCGCTGATCCTTCCTATTGCGCCCAGCATTACCAGTCCTACGACCCGGTGTCCGGGACGTATCTCGGCGACGATGGTCTGCGACATCCTTGCGGAAAAAACCAAGAAAGAGCCGCGACGGCGGCGATTGCGCAGCCGGCTGGTTCGGGAAATCCAGCCGCAGCTCCGTCGATGAACTCGGACCAGCAATTGCTGCCGGAGGCACTGGTGGGGCACCGCCAGCCGCGTGCTGATCAAGTGACCTCGGAAAAAAACTTGATGAATCCGAACGATCCAGTCAACCAGGAGAACGCGGCGCTCGACCGCATGATCAACGGCATCTGCCGCGGTTGCTAAGTACTCGCCCCTCACCTGATCGCCCGGCCGACCACCTCTTCGGAGCCGCCCTTCGAATACGTGTTGGCGTTACCGTTCTGGCATCGCGGCGCAGCTCGGCATCGATCGGCCGGGCCCAGCACAGAGGGTTGGCGTAAATCGCAGGGCCTGGACCCCGCCTGAAGTAGCGCGCGACGGCCGCAGGGCGTCGCGTCACCACGTAGTGACATTGGGAGAACAGAATTCTGACAACACTGAAAAGGGTGCAACGCTGCCGCACAGCCGCCGAGATTTCCTCGGCTTGGTCATTGAGGGCTCGGCAGTCGCGGCAACAGCTACCTTAACGAGCATTTCGGCCGCCGCGCAGACAAAAGGGCAAACCAGCATGCAAACAACTACGTCGAACACTACAAGGCCCCGGTCCGCTTCGGCCTGGGCGGAGTGCCGCTTGGCAATGAGTTCGCGGTCATCACGGAAAAGGACGCCTAAAGCAGACATTGCGTTGCGAGCATCGAGATCTGATTTTGACCCGAAGCGCCTATGACCATAAGCGAGTGCGTCCGCTCAAGCCCATAGTTGGGGGGTGGTCAAATCTCTGGGGTATTATCGCCGCGGACCGGTGGGTCTAGTTCACGCATAAAATCTAGGAATTAAATACAAAAAGCCACACCGGCCATGAGGCGGGTAAGGTATGAGGTTTGATGTTCGTAGGGGTGGGGGGTAGTCAATTCCTCAGAGCCTCTTTGCTTGCGGACCGGCCCCACTTTCACTCAGGGATTTTTTTCTGCGACCCAAGGTTTTCAGCGTGAGAAATCCGCTCGTGTCCTGGCCGCCGACCGTACGCGGCGAAAACGATTGCTGCATCCGATACTTGCCGACCACCGAAAAAGGCCGGGGCAGCTCTAGCAAGAAACCGGATGATTTATTTTCTGCTCGATTGTTAGAGGGTGCGGCCAAACCGGAGAGCTGAGTTGCGTCCGCGCGCAGCTTTGACGATGGACTTTTTGAAGTCGCGTCGCAGCGGTCTACTTCCGGCACTTGGAAACGAGTTACTATAGTTTTTACGACGGCTCAGTTGGCCTTGCGGCGCAGGAAGGCCGGGATCTCGAGAACGGTTTCCTCGATCGAATTGCGCACACGAGAGGAACGGCCGTGCGGAGCGAGGCCCTGCGGAGCTGCATGGCGCGCATATTCCGAAACCGGCTTTTCCGGTCGCCCTTCGGGGTGGGGGGCCATCGGGCGGAGCGGCGGACACTCTAATTGCGGCAGCGGTGCACTACGCTCGATCCGGTCGGCGTCGCGACGGCTGTCGTTGCGCAGCCTGCCGGCGAGTTCCGTGAGTGAGCTTTCCGCTGGTTGCGTCTGGCGCGCCGGGTCAAGATTATCGATGCCGGTCGCTACCACCGAGACGCGGACGATACCTTCCAGGCTTTCATCGAAAGACGCGCCGACGATGATGTTGGCGTCTGGGTCGGCCTCTTCGCGAATGCGGGTAGCAGCTTCGTCGACCTCGAATAACATCAGGTCCTTGCCGCCGGTGATGGAGATTATGAGGCCACTGGCGCGCTTGATCGAGGGGTCCTCGATCAATGGATTGGAAATCGCGGCCACAGCGGCGGTGAGCACGCGCTTCTCGCCGGAAGCCTCGCCCCTGCCCATCATGGCCTTGCCCTTCTCGCGCATTACGGCGAGAACGTCGGCAAAATCGAGATTGATCAGACCTTCCTTGACTATAAGGTCGCTGATGCAGGCCACACCCGAATAAAGCACCTGATCGGCCAGGGCGAAGGCATTGGCGAATGTGGTCTTCTCGTTGGCCACCCGGAACAGGTTCTGGTTTGGGATGATCAGCAGGGTGTCCACCACCTTCAGCAGTTCCGCGATGCCGGCTTCGGCAAAGCGCATGCGGCGCTGGCCCTCGAAGTGGAATGGCTTGGTGACTACACCGATGGTGAGAATGCCCAGCTCACGAGCGGTCTTGGCGATAATGGGCGCTGCCCCGGTGCCGGTACCGCCGCCCATGCCGGCAGTAACGAACACCATGTGTGCGCCGGTCAAATGATCGCGGATCGCATTGATTGCCTCTTCGGCTGCGGCGCGCCCCACTTCGGGCTGCGAGCCGGCACCAAGGCCTCCGGTCACCTGGGTGCCCATCTGGATGATGCGCTTGGCCTTCGACATGGCGAGCGCTTGTGCGTCGGTATTGGCGACGATGAAGTCGACCCCTTGCAGCCCGGCCGCGATCATGTTGTTGACGGCATTGCCGCCGGCGCCGCCGACCCCAAACACGATAATGCGCGCCTTCATCTCGCGAATATCGGTGATGTTGGTCATTTTTGCCTCACGATTGCTCCGGCAAGCTGGGGAATGAGAGGACACGGATTGCTACCCACACGCCTTGCGGTCTGCTTCCACTATGATCGCGGCTAGATGTCCCAGCCGGCTTGCAGTTCGTCCGTGGCTGTCGATCGAGCGGCCAGCTCGGCCACCGGCCCGCAGAGCCGCCACCTCACCTTCAAGCCGTGCTGTCGCCTCCTTGGCTGCCATAGTCTCGGCAGTCGCCTGCAGCATCTCAACCGTCAGGCGATCGGCGCGCTCGCGCTCGCGCTCGAAATCTGCTCTGTGATCGGCTGCCCTTGCTTCGAGCCGCGCGATCTCCGCCTTCAATGCCTCGATCTTTGCCGCTAATAGGGCGATGTTGCATTCCTGGCGACCACCTGGTGGCCGGGGCGTGTACCGTATTCCAACGAGATCAACGCTCACCAGGGCTTTACCATCATCCGAATGTGAGCGCGGCAACCGGAGGCGCTTGGCAAGCGAACGAGCGGCCTCTCGCGAGATTTTCAGGCGGGCACCTAGAGCGACATATGTCAGCGACTCAACGGACATCGCTGTTCTCCTACAACAACCGGGGGTAATCGGCTGATGATGACCGGGCGATGACCGCAGGCTGGGCCGCGTTGGTTAATAGACTGTTAACGGGCGAGTGGCGATCTGTTACTTGAGCCCCCGGCGGCCGGGATGCGTCAGACCATCTGACTTCACCTCGGAGGCGCCGGCACCGTGGGGGCTTGGCGTGCCAATCTGTGTAGTCCGCGCTACGCCAACCGGTCGGCAAAGAAATGACTGTTCCGGGGCCATAAGCTGACTTGCCGGAAACGTCCATTTCTGAAGCAAAGCGGATATTCAAATTTCGGAAGGAGGTGGGGGGTGGTCAAATCTCTAAAATGGTTTCGCCTGCGGACCGGTGGGTCTGCTTCCTAAGCAAAAAGTTGGAATTAAATACAAAAGCCACCCTCCTTGGTTGAGAGTTACTAAGACCCAACCGACTCGAGCGAAAAGGCTTTTGCAACAATATCTGCCATCTCCGGACTCACGTTAGCGGAGGATGTTTCGAATAGGCCGATCAGCTAAGATGATGGACCTTCTGAAGACCGTAAACCGGTGTGGGAATGCCTTCCATTCGCGCTTTCAACTGGAGCGACAGAAACTGCGAGTAGTGGCGTGACTGGTGCAAGTTACCGCCATGGAACCAAAGCCCCTCCTGCTGCGTCGGCTTCCACATGTTTCGCTGCTCGCCTTCCCATGGGCCGGGGTCTTTGGTCGTATTCGAGCCTAGTCCCCAGACCTTGCCTACCTTGTCGGCGACCTCCCTGGAGATCAAATCCGCGGCAAAACCGTTCATCGAACCGTAGCCTGTGGCGTAAACGACGAGATCAGCTGGCAGCTCGGTGCCGTCGCTCAAGATAACGGAATGTTCGGTGAGTTTTTTGACATCGACCCCGCTCTTTAGCTTGACGCTGCCATTGGCAATCAGTTCCGAAGCACCGACGTCGATGTAGTATCCGGACCCGCGCCGCAGGTACTTCATGAACAGACCAGAGTCGTCGTCACCATAATCGAGCAGGAAGCCTGCCTTCTCGAGGCGATTGTAGAAATCGGCATCGCGTTCCCTGATCGCGTTGTAAACGGGGATCTGGAACTCGTGCAGAATCTTGTAGGGTAGTGAAGCAAAAATCAGGTCGGCTTTGGCCGTCGTCACTCCAGACTGGACCGCCTGCTCGGAGTAAAGCGCGGCCAACCCGAGCTCCATCAGCGAGTCCGACCTCACAATATGGGTCGTCGAGCGTTGAACCATAGTGACGTCTGCTCCGGCTTCCCACAGCGCCGCACAAATATCGTGTGCGGAATTGTTCGAGCCGATCACAACGGCTTTGCTGCTTTTGTATTTGTCGGACCCCGGATGCTGCGACGAATGGTGTTGATCGCCCTTAAAAATATCCATGCTTTCGAATTTCGGCATGCTGGGCTTGGCTGACATTCCCGTCGCAAGTACCAGCTGTTTTGGCTTGAGGACGATTTCCTTGCCGTCGCGCTGCACGACAACGGTCCATTCGCGGCTCTTCTCGTCGTAAGATGCCTTGCTGCATTCGCTTGAGCCCCAGTAATTGAGCTCCATCACCTTTGTATACATTTCGAGCCAGTCCCCGATCTTGTCCTTCGGTGAGAAGACCGGCCAGTTACGCGGAAACGGCAGATAGGGCAGATGATCATACCAAACTGGATCATGCAGGCAGAGCGACTTGTAACGCTTGCGCCAGCTGTCGCCTGGCCTCTCGTTCTTTTCGAGGATGATTGTCGGCACATTGAGCTGGCGCAGCCGGGCTCCCAGTGCGATGCCGCCCTGACCACCACCAACGATAACGCAATAGGGCTGCCGCGAGTAGCCGAGTTCGGCAGCTTCCGCCTCGCGTTCTTCCTTCCACGTTTTTCGATTGCGCTCGGCGCCATGTTTTGCCCCCATCGGACGGTCGAAGCCAACTGGCTCTTCGTGCCCCTTGAGTTCGCTCATGGTCGTCAGCAACGTCCATATCTGGCCGTCCTTCAGGCGCATGTGGCCAAAGCCGCGGGCGACCTCGGTTTCGAACTGTATCCAGCTCTCTATTATTCCGCCTGCTTCAGAGGCGTCCTCTCCGTCCGCAATTTTCCAGTTCGACGGCTTCGTATCGGCGAGCCGCGCCTTGAGCATGTCGCGGACCTGTTCCTTGCCCTCCATCGTCTTAATGTTCCAGGTGAACGTCACGAGGTCGCGCCAGTAGCAGTCCGTCTGAAACAGATCGACGGCGCGTTCCACCTCGCCAGCGGACAGCGCCTTGTCGAGCGCGGCGAGCAAATCAGACACTTTTCCGTCCGGGGCTTTGTCGAGCATGATGTCCTCCCTTGTGCCGATGGCAGAGCTGCGCTCTTTTCTCGTTCCGGCGAACTGAAGCCGAGGCGCCGACGAAAGCGATGAACTCGCACGGTGTCATTCGGTCTTTCAGGACAGATCTAAATTCTAGCACTTTGCGGCGAAGAGGCGAGGGAGAAACAGCCAATCGGGTTAAAATTCGGCCAAGCATCGGATTCCAACACCTGATCTTCAGGGAACGTCCGGTTTTCGGCAAAGCGGGCGTTCGACGAAAACGTCGATCTGCTAAGTGCCGACCTTAGGCATCGCGCCTGGCGCGAGGATCGAGCCGAGTGTTAGCGGTCATGCAGCAGCGTTGCTTTTGTCAATGAGCTCAGAGGGGCCGTTGATCGAGAGCGCGCAAAAACGGTCGGGCAACTCTTCCTCGCGCAGCGCTGCTGCGGCCGCGCTTCACCGCGTCGGAAGGACAAAGATTTGGCCGGGATGAATCAGGTTGGGATTGCGGATCTGCTCGCGGTTCGCCTTGTAGATGACGGCGTATCGAGTGCCCGCGCCGTAGGTGAGGCGGCTAATGCGCCATAGGCTGTCGCCACGGGAGACGGTGGTCGTCGCGATCTTCGGCACCACCACGGCGGAGGCCGAGCCGTCTGGCAGAACAGTCGCCCCGGCGGCAGCCAGCTGCGGCTGCTGTGCAGCGGCAATATCCGGCAGCTTGGACGCTGTGGCCTGCGTCGGCACGGACCCGGTGACCACCGTGTCGGGAACGTTGAATGGCACCTCGGCGCGTGCGCGCACCGCGCCGGAATTCGACTCCACCTCGTCCAGCCTGACGCGATAGCTGCCGGGCGCGACCCCTTCGTTGATCGTGACCGCAAAACGTCCATCGGTGCCGGCCGTTACCGGCGCTAAAAAGCTGTCGTTGAGATAAAGCCTGACTGCGGCGCCGGGGCGCGCGCGGCCGCTCACATGCAACTTGCCGCCCGGCTCGATCTCGACCGTCTCCACAACTACTACCCCGGCCGCCGGGTTCGGCGCGGCCGGCTGCGATAGCACGACGGTGGGTTTGTCCGGGGTCATCAGTGCCACGACCGGCCGGTCGGTTGGTTTCGGCTCAAGCGCCACCGCCACGCTCTGTTTGGACGTGGCCTGCTTGCCGTCCGGCTGCTTGGCGCGCAATGTTAGATCGTAAGTGCCAGAGGGAAGCCGGGGCGGGACCATAACGAATTGTCCGGATTGATCTGCGACCGCGCGATCATGCAACTCGCCATTGCGTAGCAGTTCTACCGTTGCGCCCGGCACCGCCCGGCCCGCGATAACCGCTTCGCCCGTCGCCTCGATGCGGGCAACGTCGAAGGCTGGCACGCCGTCGCTGCCTTCCGCCGGTGGGGACGATGCGGCCAGCATGGCCGCCGCGGCGTTTGCTTCCGCTTGCGCCGCTGCAAGCGTTGCCGCACCCTGATCCAGCGCGCCCGATGCCGGCTTTGAGATCGCCGGCGCGGCGGTTGCGGCCTTGGCCTCAACCGGCGGCTCGCGCCGGACGTGTTGGATGGCAAAGACCAGCGCTAAGCCAAAGGCCGCAACAAATGCCATGAACGGCACGACCATTCGGCTCGTCGATGTGGCAGTCATGGTCTTCGTCCGTCGAGCGGAACTTAGTTCGTCAGCATCATACAGCGTTTTCAGCAAAGTGAGTACCGGTTATTCGGCGAATGTCTCTTGATGGCGCAAAGCGGTCCATCGTGAGCGGAAGGATATCAGCCCTTGAACAAAATGGAGACGGAATAGTCTCGACTGCTACTAGTGGTGTGTACGCAGCCATCGCAAGTTGCGCGAAGCTGACGGACCGCGCAAATGGCGAACAATAAAAATGCTTCATTCGACTGCAGATTTTGCTTTCTTTTCCATTTCCCTTTCGGCCATTGCGACAAAACGTGCGAGCTCACTATCGCGGTTGGGAGCTTATTAGCATCTCCCTTGAAGGTTTTCGGACGCCGGCCCCCCGTGCTTGTGGCCTCGATCCTTCAGCGGCCGGCGTCCGAAACCCTTCACACAATCTGACATCCAAACCGAGAAAATCGGACATCCCTTGTTCGCTTTGTTCGCTTTGGAAATCGACGAGTGGCGAGCAACATCGGGCAAACCGGCTGATCATCTGCGGCCACGGGTTATAGAGAAGGCCGCAACTCACGCTGCTTTCGCGCCGACGAGGTGATCGAATGAGACGCGCAATGTTTGAGCGCGGGCGTCAGCCGCTTCTCAGAGACCTTGCCGTTAGGGAGGATGATTTACTGTTCCGTCGCTGGAACCAAAGTCACACCGCGTTATTGTTCCCCAAAACAATGGAGGAACGTCATGATTTCCAAATGTCTTGCAATAGCATTCCTGGCTATCGCGTCGATGACCGGCGCGGCGGCGGCGCAAACAGCCACAAACCAAGCGGCTTCGACAACCAGTGCTACCACGCACAAGGAGGGTGAATGGCGCGCGTCCAAGCTCGCCGGCGTCGATGTGTACAATGAAGCAAACGAGAAGATCGGCGACATCCACGACGTGATTTTGGATAGGTCAGGCAAGGTGGCCAATGTCATTCTGGGTGTGGGCGGCGTTCTCGGCCTGGGCGAGCGCTACGTGGCGGTCGCCTTCGATAAGCTGAAGTGGGTTGACCAGCCGGTGACCTCGACAACTGCGTCAACAACGTCCGCACCGGCGAGTGCGCCTGCAACTACTTCCGCTCCAGACAGCGCCACGCGAACCACCACCGGTGCCGCAACTACCACCACGACGACAACCACCACAACCAGCGCCAGTACGCGTTGGTATCCCGATCACGCGGTGTATAACGCCACCAAGGACGAATTGAAGGCCATGCCGGAGTTTAAGTACTAATTCTCGACATACGGGGTTCCAGGGCAACTGTTGTCCGGATTCCGGAGTCCGCTTCGATTGCTATACCGCGTTGTACTAAACGATGACAGTCGTGCCGGCGATGCCAGGCCAAGTCTCTCTATTGACACACGACGCTCACCATTGCCGTGCCGCTGTCGATCATATCGAGTCCACGCGCCGCCGCGCGGCTCACGTCGATAATTCGACCACGACCATACGGCCCGCGATCCGTGATCCGCACGACTACAGTTTTGCCATTGCGAACATTGGTCACTAGCACCTTCGTGCCAAACGGTAATATCCGATGAGCAGCAGTAAGCCCGTTCGGGCTGGTTACTTCTCCGCTTGCGGTCCGCCCGCCGCCATAGAATGCTGCAAGACCGCTTTCAGCGTGAACTGGACAGATCGATATCGATGACAAAGCCGCAGCCAATGAAAATGTAACGAGCATCATCAGATCTGAACGTCCAGCGATCTACTAAGTTACCCGAACCGCGTGCAGCATCATTCAGCTAAAGCTGCAACTATCCTTGCGGCCGTTAGGATTGCGATTTCAGGTCAATCCTAGTTCGGATTTGCGTTTCACGCGCCGATCTCAAGTCTTCAGTCGAGCGGCTTGTCGTCGTCGGTTGATCCGGAAATGGCTGGCGGCCCGCCAGAGATCCGGACATACAGTTTTAAATAATGCCTCAAGGTTGAGCTGTTTTGCTCAGACTCCATGCGGACAACGGCGCAACTGTGTGTGTCGACATAAGCGGCCGGGGCCGTAAATCTTGATGCATGGATTCCGGCGACCAGCGTGTGCTCGGAAGTCAACCCGCCGAATTCGGCTTCGGCTTTTTGGCGAACTTCCGCTGGGAGGATGCAATGAGCCTGCCCGTCAGCATCACTGGCGCTTCGACCGCCAATCCACAGCGACGAGAGCGAAGGAAATCGCGGGCCCCCCGGCGACTGCCTGCGACCGAAGCGCAGCAGCACGACATAGTCCACGACATCGTACTGGAAACAGCGGTCACTGTCGCGCCTGATCCAGCACCGGGGCAGGTGCCTGTCGACGGACTGCCCACCGCCGCCGTGATCGACCAGATGTGGCAGACCAATCCGCTCCAGAAGCTCCTGCCCGTGGATTGGGAAGCGATCACGCAGGCTCTCTCGACGCTGGGTGCCCGGTCGATGGCAGATCCGGTGAGCGCGACAACGGTGGCCGCGAAACTGAATATGAGGCTGTGGCAGGAAGCGGCGGATACGTGGATCGGCACCGCATCGCGCTGGTGGGGACTGGCGACGCCAACCGAAGATAAACTTCGGGGCCCCGCAGCCGACCGCCGCTTCGAGGCGCCGGAATGGGAGCAGCACCCGTTTTTCCGGGTCCTTAAGCAGTGCTATCTCGCGATCGCCGCCCAGCTTCGCGAGGAAGCCGACCGGGAGGTTCCCGATCCGACCGAACGGCATCGCCTCATGTTCCACGTCCAACAGTTGATCGATGCGACGAGTCCTACCTTGTTTTTGCCGACGAACCCGGCGGCTCTTCGCAAGGCGTTGGAGACGGGTGGCGGCAGCGTGGCTGACGGCCTGCGTAATCTGGTTGCCGATCTGCGCGAGGGTCGGATGACTATGACCGACACCGAAGCTTTCGCGCCAGGAAAGAACCTCGCCATCACGCAAGGGAAGGTCGTCTACCGAAACCGCCTCATCGAGCTGATCCAGTACGCGCCGCTCACCACGCAGACCTACGCGGTACCGCTGCTGTTCATTCCGCCCTGGATCAACAAGTTCTACATTCTCGACCTGCAGCCCAAGAACAGTCTCGTCCGCTTCCTCGTCGAGCATGGCTTCTCGGTATTCATGATTAGCTGGAAAAACCCTGACGCATCAATGCAGGGAATCGCGTTCGAGGACTACATGACCGATGGGCCACTGACCGCGAGCGATGCGGTGCGCGAGATCATGGGGGCGGCATCTGTCAACCCGGTCGGGTACTGCATTGGCGGAACGTTGCTCGCCATGACGCTGGCCTATTTGGCGGCGCGGGAAGACGACCGCTTCGGTCCGGCCACCTTCATGGTTTCGCTGCAGGATTTCTCCGAGGTCGGGGATACAGCTGTTTTCATGGACGAGCCCCAGATCGAGTTCATGGAGCGACGCATGCTTGAGCGCGGCTATCTCGACAGCAGCGACATGGCGAAGATGTTCAATCTTCTGCGCTCCAATGACTTGATCTGGAACACGTTCATCAACCGCTATCTCATGGGGAACAAGCCGTCCGCCTTCGATCTGCTCTATTGGAACGACGATGGCACCCGTATGGTCCCCTCGGCGCACGGCTTCTATCTCCATAACACCTATCTCGAGAACAACCTGGTCAAACCGGGGAAGATCTCACTTCTCGATCAACCGATCGATCTGCGTCGTATTCGCAAGGACATCTACGCAATCGGCGCCGAGAGGGACCACATCGTTCCATGGATCTCGGCTTGGCGGATAGCGCAGCTGACAAGTGCGAAGACGCGCTTCGTGCTTGCAGCGAGTGGGCACATCGCCGGCATGATCAACCCGCCGGCCGCAGGCAAAGGCGGCTACTGGACCGACGAGACCGGCGATGCGGCGGCGGCCGGGACGGCGGCGGCTTGGCTGGCTGGCGCGAAAAAGCACGAGGGCAGCTGGTGGGGCGATTGGACCAAATGGCTTGAGGCCCGTTCCGGAAAGAGAATGCCGGCGGCGGCTGTCGGCAGTGCTGCCTACCCGCCGATCCAGGACGCACCGGGAAGCTATGTTCTGGAAAAATAGCATGGGGGATCTGTCCCTATCGGACATCAAATCTGGAGGCATTTGTGTGCAGATCTTGACAGCAGCCAAAAGTGAATTGCGGGTTTCCGTACAATCCAGGAGCGCGGTCCGATGAATGAGCTCGGAGGTTACGCATTTGCAGATCTGCGGGTCGGGATGTGCGCCACGTTCGCCAAGACCGTCACGGAAGCCGACATCGTCCTGTTCGCCGCAGTGTCCGGCGACAACAACGCCATCCACATCAACGAGGAGTTCGCGGCAGGCACCATTTTCAAGGGCCGCATTGCCCATGGATTGCTGTCGGCAAGCGTAATCTCCGCGGCGATCGCCAACAAGCTGCCCGGTCCGGGCAGCATCTACGTGTCGCAAAGCCTGCGATTCAGGGCGCCTGTCCGGGCCAACGATACTGTCCGTGCGACCGTCACGGTCAAAGAGATGATCCCAGTGAGATCTCGCGTCTTGCTCGCCACGGTTTGCACGGTTGGCGGACTGGTGGTGATCGAGGGCGAGGCCCTGGTCGCACTCCCTGCTCCCTCCCCCCCCGAATATCTCAGTCCGGTCGCGTTCGAAAAAGAGGCTGCCCTTGCTTAGGAGGTCGTCCACGGAAACGGCAGCAGGCCAATTCAATGTGTCACGCGACACTCGTGGAACCGGTACAGCGCCGACAACAATCTCGAGGAGAGGGCAATGACGACGTTATTGGAAATCAACACTCAGAGAGGCGGCCCGTACAGTGCTGGCCTGGGTAAGACCGAGGCGAACTACGCCTCGCTCTCGCCGCTGAGCTTCTTACCCAAGGCCGCCGAGACCTATCCCAACGGGATCGCCGTTATCCACGGCGAACAACGCAGGACCTGGGCAGAGACCTACGCACGCTGCCGCCGTCTCGCATCGGCTTTGCACAAGCGTGGGATAGGTTCCGACGATACCGTCGCGGTGATGGCGCCCAACGTTCCCGCCATTTACGAGGCCCATTTCGGCGTCCCGATGATCGGCGCGGTGCTGAACACGCTGAACATCCGCCTCGACGCCGAAGCGATCGCGTTCCAGCTCGCGCATGGCGAAGCAAAGGTACTGATCACCGACCGCGAGTTCAGCGGAACCATACAGCGCGCGTTGCAGCTGATGGAACGCCGGCCGCTGGTGATCGACATCGATGACAAGCTGCACGCGGGCGGCACCCTGCTCGGAGAGAAGGACTACGAAGCGTTCCTGGAGGAAGGCGATCCCGATTTCGCCTGGTCCCTGCCGGAAGACGAGTGGCAGGCCATCGCGCTAAACTATACCTCTGGCACCACGGGCAACCCCAAGGGCGTGGTCACGCATCACCGCGGAGCATACCTGAACGCTTTGTCGAACATCGTATCCTGGGCCATGCCGGCACACGCGGTCTATCTTTGGACGCTGCCCATGTTCCACTGCAATGGTTGGTGTTTTCCCTGGACTATGGCGGCCATCGCAGGGACGAATGTCTGTATCCGGCGGGTTGACGCGAAGCTGGTCTTCCAGGCAATCCGCGAAGATGGGGTCACCCACATGTGCGGCGCCCCGATCGTCTACAACATGTTGATCAATGCTGCAGGCGACTTGGGCGGCGGTTTCGGCCGCAAGGTGAGCGGCTTCATAGCTGGCTCCGCTCCCCCCGCTTCCGTCATCGAGGGCATGGAGCGCATCGGCTTCGACATCACCCACGTGTATGGCCTGACCGAAACCTACGGCCCGGCGTCGGTGTGCGCGAAACACGAAGAATGGGGATCCATGCCGCTGACCGAGCGCGCCCGGCTGAACGCGCGCCAAGGCGTTGCCGGTCTTGCGCAGGAGGCGATGGCAGTCCTCGACCCGGACACAATGAAGCGGGTGCCGTCGGACGGGGAGACTGTCGGCGAGATCATGTTCCGCGGCAACATCACGATGAAGGGCTACCTGAAGAACCCCTCCGCCACGGAAGAGGCTTTCGCCGGGGGTTGGTTCCACACCGGGGACCTCGCGGTGATCGAGCCTGATGGGTACGTCCGCATCAAGGATCGCTCGAAGGACGTGATCATTTCCGGTGGCGAGAACATCTCCTCCATCGAAGTCGAGGACATTCTGCACCGCCACCCCGCGGTGGACTCGGCCGCGGTGGTGGCCAAGCCCGACCCAAAATGGGGCGAGGTGCCGTGCGCTTTCATTGAGCTTCGGCCAGACGCAGCAGCAACCGAGGTAGAGATCCGCCAATTCTGCCGCGAGCAGATGGCCGGCTACAAGGTGCCAAAGCGTGTGGTGTTCGGCCCGATTCCGAAGAATGCGACCGGCAAGATCCAGAAGTTCAAGTTGCGCGAAGTCGCAAAGGGGCTGGGGTCATGACCTATGCAGCCCCCCTGGACGACATGCGGTTCGTGCTCAACCGTCTGGCCGGTTTGCCGGAGATCGCCACTTTGCCCGGCTTCGAGGACGCCGATCCGGACCTTGTCGAGGCCATCCTGATCGAGGCAGGCCGTTTTGCCGGCGAAGTGTTGGCGCCGTTGAACTCAACCGGGGACCGCCAGGGCTGCCGCTGGTTCGATGGGAAGGTCGCTACGCCGGACGGCTTCCCCGCGGCCTATCAACAGTTTATCGAAGGCGGCTGGCACTCGATGCCAGCCAGCACCGACATCGGCGGCCAGGGAATGCCAGCGTTGGTGTCGAGCGCGGTAGCCGAGATGTGGAAATCCGCTAATCTGGCCTTCTCGTTATGCCAGATGCTGACCATGGGGGCCGTTGAGGCGCTCGCGAATCATGCGTCTGACACGCTCAAGCAGCGCTTCCTGCCGAAGATGGTCGCTGGCGAGTGGACTGGAACCATGAACCTGACCGAGCCGCAGGCAGGCTCCGACCTCTCCGCAGTGCGCACGCGGGCAGAGCCTGACGGCGACCACTATCGCCTGTCTGGATCGAAGATATTCATCACCTGGGGCGAGCATGACGTCGCGGAGAACGTCATCCATCTCGTCCTCGCCAGATTGCCCGACGCGCCCCAGGGCACGCGCGGGATTTCGCTATTCATCGCGCCGAAATTCCTGGTCAATCCGGATGGCAGCCTCGGCGCGCGCAACGACCTTGTTTGCGCCTCCATCGAACACAAGCTCGGCATCCATGGCTCGCCCACGGCCGTGATGTCATACGGCGACAAGGAAGGGGCGGTCGCCTACTTGGTGGGCGAGCCGAACCGCGGTCTCGAATACATGTTCACGATGATGAACCATGCCCGGCTGAATGTGGGGCTCGAGGGCGTGGCGGTCTCCGAGGCGGCCTACCAGCACGCCGTCGCATATGCCCGCGGTCGGGTGCAGGGCAAGCCGATCGGCGGCGCCGAACGCGACCCGATCATCCACCACCCCGACGTGCGCCGGATGCTGATGGATATGCGTGCGCGCACCGAGGCGATGCGCGCGCTCGCCTACTGCACGGCCGCCTGCATGGACCGCGCCCGGCATCATCCGGACCCCGCGGTGCGGGCGCCCAACCAGGGCCGCGTCGAGCTGCTGACCCCGGTGGTGAAAGGCTGGTGCACCGAAAGTTCAATCTTGATCGCCTCTACCGGAATCCAGGTGCATGGCGGAATGGGCTATGTAGAGGAGACCGGCGCCGCACAGTATCTGCGCGATGCCCGTATCACCACCATTTACGAGGGCACCACCGGCATTCAGGCCAACGACCTGCTCGGCCGCAAGCTGGTTCGTGACAAGGGGCTGAATGCGGGAGCGCTGATCCGCGATATGACAGCGGAGTTGGACGCGTTGGCACTCACCAACGACGCGGACCTGTCAGCGATTGCGTCTGCGTTTAAGGCGGCGCTCGGCGCGTTCGAGGAGGCTACCGCTTGGCTGCTGGCGCGTTACGATAGCGACCCGCGCGAAGCGGTTGCCGGGGCGGTCCCGTATTTAAAGCTTACCGGTATTGTCGTGGGCGGATGGCACATGGCGCACGCCGCACGGATCGCTCGCGATCTGTTGTCGGCCGGCGAGGAGAACACCGCCTTTCTGCACGCCAAGATCGCCACCGCGCGCTTCTACGCCGAGCACGTACTGCCGGAGGCCGCCGCATCACGGGACGAAATCACGACTGGCGCTGGCTCGACGTTGGCGCTGGAGGAGATGTCATTCTAATTTTGCCTGTACGTAGATGAGTTGTGTGCCGGGTTGGCGCTTTCGTATGCAGGGAGGGGAACGCCTCGCCTTCGCGCGGATGATCGTCAGCCGATGGATGTCCCCGTCGGAAATCTCATCCGAACATGGTGATGGTGCAATCCACCGAGAATTGACAGCGGTAGAATGCCTCAGACGGCCTGAATGGCACGTCGCATGGGAGCGTCCTTGCCCAGTTGAAGCAGCCGATTGAATTCGATGCGATAGACGGGCAGGCGGTTGATATCGTGTTCGTGCTTCTGTTGCCCGCGAATGTGGAGAACGAGCAACTTGGTGCGCTTGCCCTTGTCGTCTGGACGCTAAGGCCTTCCGAAACTCTCGGTCGGTTGCGTCGTGCAAGAGATGCTTCCGAGCTTTACTCGGTAATGGTCTGGGCAGACCGAGTGTGATCTGGCTGTTTCTGGCTCGTGTCCAAGAGCGGAGCCCATTTGCAGGCGGTTGAAGTCGAGAAGGTAGCGTGCAGGCTAGACGCTCGCTGAAATTCTTAGCCGCAAAGCACCGCTCGTTGTACGGCCGCTTTTGTGAAGGTTTGCGGATGGCGGCCCATGAAGGTGGCGCGGTGGTCACGGGGGCCGGCGTACGCAAACCTCCAGGGGAGGAAACCGCGGGAGGCGTGGCGAGGTGGTGCGTCAGGCGCTATGGGGATTTAGCTGCTGCCGGTCTTTTTCCGAGGTGGGTTGGGAGCTTTCTCGGCAGGCGATCGCGGGCGCTACGAAGCGGGTCGGCCGGTTGCAAGGAGCAGAATCGGAGTTGCGCGGCGGTGATGGAATGAGACGGCGACTATCGTGAGCAGCGCGACGGCGAGCATGGTCATTGCCGACCGATAGCCGGCGCAGCGGAACTGCAGCACTGGGATGTTGCATCGAACGTGATCTGATCATGATGTGTCGATTCTGATCGTGGCAGGGGCTGCGGCGGGACGGGTGCGCGGTGAGCATCCGCGCTGGAACCTCTCGATGATAATCATGCGACCGCCGCAGCACGGGCACGGCTGCGATAGCGGCTTGGGTTCCTCAGTCTCGGCGCGCCTTGTATCCGCGGCCTCGGGCTGTGCCGTTGATGGGTCGAGCAATCGGCGCGCTCGGACGATGTTACCGGCGCGCGTGCCGCTGGCGAGCAGGCCGTAGTGGCGGATGCGGTGGAAGCCGTGCGGCAGGACGTGGGTCAGGAATCTGCGGATGAACTCGGCGGTACCGAGTGTCATGACCTTCTGGCGATCACGACCTTCGGTGCGATAGTCCTTCCATCGGAAGGTGACGCCGTTGCGGTCGCAGGCAATCAATCTGCTGTTGGCGATGGCGACACGGTGGGTATAGCGCGACAGATAGGCCAAAACGGCCTGTGGCCCGCCGAACGGACGCTTGGCATAGACCACCCATTCGACACGGCGCAATGGGGCGAGATACGCGACGAACGCCTGTGCGTCAGCGAGGGCGGCGTGGCCGCCGAAGAACTTCAGGTGGCCGGCTTTGTGGGCCGCGATCAGCTTCTCCAGGAACAGTCGGCGGAACAGGCGAGAGAGCACGCGCACCGGCAGGAAAAAGCCGGGCCGGCACGCCACCCAGCGCTCGCCGTCGAATGAGATTCCGCCGCCCGGCACGATCATGTGCACGTGCGGATGATGGGTCATGGCGGAGCCCCAGGTATGGAGGACCGAGGTGATGCCGACGCGGGCGCCGAGGTGCTTGGGGTCGGCTGCGATGGTGATCAGGGTCTCGGCGGATGCCTTGAACAGCAAATCATAAATGACAGCCTTGTTCTGGTAGGCGATGTCGGCGACGGCCGCCGGCAGTGTGAACACGACATGATAGTACGGCACCGGCAGCAGGTCGGTCTCGCGCGCGGCCAGCCAGTCCTTTGCTGCCGCGCCCTGGCACTTCGGGCAGTGCCGGTTGCGGCAAGAGTTGTACGAGATCTGGCTGTGCGCGCACTGCTCGCAGCGCGCGACATGGCCGCCGAGGGCCGCCGTGCGGCAGTTCTCGATCGCCGACATCACCTTGAGTTGGCCGAGGCTGACATGGCCGGCATTGGCCCGGCGCCATGCCGGGCCGTGGCCGCGGAAGATATCCGCGACCTCCAGCGATGGACGCGACACGCGCCGCGCTTCAGGCGGGCGGTTCGGCGCCCTCCCTGAGCTTGGTTGTAATGCGATCGAACGGGCTCACGATCTCCCGGATGGTCTTGGTGGCGACACGCGTATAGAGCGCGGTGGTGTCGAGCTTGGCATGTCCCAACAAGACCTGGATCACCCTGATATCGGTGTTCTGCTCCAGAAGATGCGTCGCAAAGCTGTGTCGCAGGGTGTGCGGGGACACCTGCTTGCCGATCTCGGCCATCTGGGCCGCGGTATCGCAGGCGCGCCTGAGCTGGCGCGCTGACATCGGGTTGACCGGGTTCATTCCGGGAAACAGCCACCCCTGTGGACGTGCCGCGTTGTACCAGGCGCGCAACAGCTCGAGCAGATGCGGCGAAAGCATAACGTAGCGGTCTTTGTGGCCCTTGCCCTGTTCGATCCGGATCACCATGCGCTTGCTGTCGATGTCGGATACCTTCAGCGCGACCACCTCGGACACGCGCAATCCGGCTCCATAGGCTACACTCAATGCCGCCTTGTATTTGAGCTCCGGTGCCGCATCGAGAAAGCGGGCGACTTCTTCCGGGCTCAGGACCACCGGCAGCTTGCGGGGCACGTGGATAAACTGGGTGTGGTTCACGATGTCGGCGCGCCCGAGCGTGATCTTGAAAAAGAACCGCAGTGTCGAGACGCTTTGGTTGAGGGTCGGAACGCCGGCACCGCTCGTCGCCAGATGGAGCTGATAGCGGCGTACGTCTTCAAAACTCGCCGTGTCGGGCGAGCGGCCGAGGAAGGCAGCGAAGTGCTTGACCCTCTGCACGTAGTCATGTTGGGTCTTCGGCGCGAACTTGCGGATCGTCATGTCTTCGATCATGCGCTGCCGCAGCGGGCTTATGGCCTTATCGGTCATGAGGGATGCTCCTGTCTTGATGGAGGTTGCGAACCCCTCATCTCAAGACAGGACGCCCCGCCGCGCTATCGTGTTGGCTGTGCTGCCAGCCGCAGGCGCCCTACCGCGCGAGCGGTTTAGTCCATTGGCGCAAAGCGGACGTTCGTAAAAACAGCGACGTCGCTTATTCACGCAATACTCGGACAACGGGAAACACTTTTTGGTCTTTTGGCCGGCTAACGGAGAGGGCGCCACCGAAGCGTTATATCTATTGGTCGCAGCAGTTGCTGCTTATTTTCTATTCCGCTTCAGAACGTGGCGATCATCAGGGAAACACAATGATCCCATACCTTAGCTAAGTGAGCTCAGACGTCGCCTTGGATAGGAAATTTGGAATCCAATCAAATGAGGGTGTGATGGCTGTAAGAGCAAGAGAGAAGTCAGCGAAAAATCTGAAACGGGTCAATACGGTTGAGACGAGCAAACGAAAAACGCCCGTTACGAAAGGGTCCCACGATGCGATAAGAATCGTTCCTCTCGCTGTGCCCGATCAGTTGAGAGAACGACCTCTTGGCCATCCGCCACCTCAACCCCCGGTTCCGCATCTGACTTATCGAAATGGACCTCTTATCCGATCCGCTCAGGTTTTCACAGTATATTGGGGTAACGCTTGGACTGGCGCCTTGAGTGGACTTGCTACTCAGATAAATCAGTTTTTCAGTTTCGTTCTGACAAGTTCACTAATCGACCAGCTTACTGAATACAGCGTACCGAACTTCGCAATCTCTCATGGCAGTTTCATTGGAACGGTTAGCACTTCAACTCCCGCCTTGGGCGCAACCGTGACCGATGCAGATATTCAACAAATGCTACAGCAAGAGATTGCCAGTTCTGCAGTTCCCGCCCCTTCCGCGAATACTCTTTACTTCATCTATCTCCCGCCCGGAGTAACCGTTACAATGGGAGGATCGTCTTCATGCCAAGCTTTTTGTGGCTACCACAATCATATTTCCGGGCAGATCTTTTATGCTGCCATGCCCTATCCTGGTTGCAATGGTTGTTTGGGGAGCCTTTCAACGTTCGATGCAATTACGAGTGTGAGTTCTCACGAACTTTGTGAAGCCATTACCGATCCAATCCCGGGTCAAGGTTGGTACGACGATACTTTTGGCGAAATAGGCGACACTTGCGCTTGGAAGACAAAGCAAATCGGCAACTACGTTGTGCAAAAGGAGTGGTCCAACCGAACCGTTGGTAGTTCCAAATCGCCCTCGACTCCGCCAAAAGGATCGCGCGCCTAGCGACTTTCGACCGAACTGATACAAACGCCTTCGACCATCGATAGCAATGCAGATACTTCTTGTGCGCTAGGCACTTTGGGTCAAGTCCGACCTTTCGGGGAACGACCGCTATTGGCGCAAAGCCGACGTTCGCCGGTGTGCGGAGTGCCAGAACCGGTCTTTGCGTGCCCTGTTAGGGCGGTGGGCCCGCGTTGCGACATCGGATTGCCGCGTTTCAGCGCGCTTTCAAGGGAAGGACAAAGATCTGGCCGGGATATATACGATTTGGATCTCGGATCCGGTCTCGGTTCGCTTTGTAAATGACCGCGTATCGCGTGCTCACGCCGTAGGTGACACGGCTGATGCGCCACAGGCTGTCGCCACGAGATACGACCGTGGTCGCAATCTTGGGCTCGACCACGGGGGACGATGAGCCTCCATCTGACAGACGGGCGGCAGCAGTTGCGCGCGGCAGCTCTGAAACAGCAACGTCCTGCCGCTTCGCAATATGCAGAGGAGGCTGGGAGAGTAGGCGCGCTTGAGGCGACCTAGTGGCGCGATCCAGGGATAATCGATTTGTCGCCGCCGTCTCTGGAACATTGAACGGCACCTCAGCGCGCGATCGGTTCACGCCGGAACTGGACTCAGTCTCGGCTAACGCGACCACGACGCCTTGCTTGGATGTTGCCATCGTGCCGTCGGGCAATCTAGACCTCAACGTCAGCTCGTAATCCCCAAGAGGCAGGCGGGGAGGGACCATAACGAATTGTCCAGATTGATCTGCTGTCGCTCCATCAAGGCGCTCGCCGTTTCGCAACAGTTCCACAATCGCGCCTGGCGCTGCCCTGCCAGCGATGACTGCGTCGCCCGTTCGCTCAATGCGGGCGATGTCGAAGACGGGCACAGACTCGTCGGTGACCGGCGGGGGTGGCGAAACGGCAAGTTCAGCTGCCACGGCGTTTGCGTCAGCTTGCGCTGTTGCGAGCGCCGCCGAGCTCTCATCTCGAGCGCTCGATGCAGGTGACGAAACCGCTGGCGCCGCGGTTGCGACGCCCGTTTCAACCGGCGGGCTCGCGCCGAATGTGCGTGATGCCGAAGACAAGTGCTGCACCACATGCTGCAACAAGCGCGAGAGACGGCACAACTGTTCGGCTCATCGATGTGGCCGTCATATTACGCGATCCTCAGCCAGACCGTCACCGGCTGACCCTGCGCTGATTTTTTCCACTCATCAAGTCCGACTAACCGGATATTCTATCGGTCAGTTTTGCTGACCAATGCACATCGTGGAGAAACGCGGATAGACCGTGTGAGCCCTCGCGACCTGTGCAGAAGCTTGACGTCTGCCTGTGGCGCAAGGCAAACCCGCGTGTCCGCTGTCAAAGGCCGTTGTCGGTTCTTGCGCTGGCTCTCACGCAAGGAGTGCAGCTATGCCTCGTTCAAAGCCTGCGCGATGTCCGCGATCAGATCGGACGGGTGTTCGATGCCGATCGACAGCCGGATCGTGGAGTCGAGAACGCCTATTTTTTGGCGGATGTCAGCCGGAACGCCGGAGTGGGTCATGCTTGCGGGCAGGCTGGCAAGCGACTCCGTGCCGCCCAGGCTCACCGCCAGCTTGAAGATTTGCAGCGCGTTCAAGAATTTGAATGCGGCGGCTTGGCCTCCGAGAATGTCGAACGAGAACGTGGAGCCCGCGCCGGTGCATTGCCTCGCGAACAGACGGCCGGCGGGGGAGGCCTCTTCGTGGTGAGCAAGGTAATGGACCTTCGCGACCTTGGTGTGGTCGCGCAGGTAATCCGCCACGAGCCGCGCGTTTCTGTCAGCTTTTTCCATGCGGATGCTCAGTGTTTCGAGCGACCGGCTGATCATCCAGCAGGAATGGGGGTCCAGTTGGGTGCCGATGGCGCCTCGCAACGCTTTGATGTCTTTCATGAGGGCTCTTGAGCCGAGCGCAGCGCCCGCGATCAGGTCGGAGTGACCGCCGATATATTTGGTTAGCGAGTACAACGAAAGATCCGCGCCGTGTTCGATCGGCCGCTGAAACACAGGTCCCAGCAGCGTATTGTCGCAGGCGACGATCGGCGTGTGCCCCTGAGCCTGGCCGATCATCTCGGCGACGCGGCGGACCATCGCGATATCGACCAGGCCGTTGGTGGGATTTGCGGGGGTTTCGATGAAGATCACCACCACCCGGCCCTTTCGCATGGCATCCTCCGCCGCCAGCCTTACGACAGATTCGTCGATGCCGTCGGCAAAGCCCACGGCGCCGATGGAGAGGCCCGCAAGCGTCTTCGCAAGCAGAGTTTCCGTCCCGCCATAGAGCGGTTGAGAGTGCAGAATGACGTCGCCAGGGCGGGCGAACGCGAGAATCGTGGTCGCAATCGCCGCCATGCCGGACGAGAACAGCGCGCATTTCTCGGTGCGCTCGTAGACAGAGAGCCTGTCCTCGACGATCTCGCTGTTGGGATGATTGAACCGCGAATAAACCAGGCCCGCACCCATCCCCTCGGGAGGCTCGCGCCGACCCGAGACGAAATCGAAGAAGTCTTGTCCGTCTTCGGCGGTCCTGAAGACGAAGGTCGAGGTCAGAAAGACCGGTGGTTTGACGGCTCCTTCCGACAGTTGCGGATCGTAGCCGTAGTTCAGCATGAGCGTTTCGGGATGCAGCATGTGGTTGCCGATGTGGGTCTTCGACGGAAACGGTTTCACCATGGCCTGCCTCGCTGTCTTGATTCGGAACGTTGCCCTGCGTTGGGGTCTTCCGCAATGACGATGCGGTCAGGAACGGTGGATGCGACGGCATCCAACGGCTCCAGTCAACGTCGCCAGTATCAGCGTAGCAACATCCGGAACTGATTTCACCGCGCCCGAGGCTGATTTCGCAGCGCTCATCTGGGCTGCTGGCTTCTGTCCTGGGAGATCACATTGTCACGTGGGAGCGGCAGGAGCGCCTGGTCCGCTCCTGGCGCGTAAGCGATCACCGGCATGACGCCGGTCGTCGACGATCAGAGCTCGATCTGCTCGGCGATATTTAGAGCGTCATCCACCTCGATCCCGAGATATCGGACGGTGCTCTCCAGCTTCGAATGGCCCAGGAGGAGTTGCACAGCGCGCAGGTTGCCAGTCTTACGATAGATCTGGGCAGCCTTCGTGCGCCGCATCGAGTGCGTGCCATAAAAGGTCGACTCTAAGCCGATGCTTTCAACCCAGCGATGCACCAGCCGGGCATATTGGCGGGTGGATATGTGGGGCCTTGCATGAAGTCGACTTGGGAAGAGATATCGGGAGCCAGTGGTTCGGAGCATCGGTAACCAGGCTTCAACGGAGCTCCTCGACTGCTCCGTGATCTCGAACTGGACTGGTCGACCTGTCTTCTTTTGCACGATCGTTGCTCGATGCCGCACCTTTGCTCCTGAACAAATGTCGTTTAATCGAAGTTTGACCAGGTCGCAGGCGCGAAGCTTGCTGTCGATCGCCAAGTTAAAGATGACAAGGTCGCGCCACGATCGTGAGATTTCCAGGCGAACGCGAATGGACCAGACGTGCTTCGGTTCGAGAGGTTTTTTCTGGCCGATGAGCAATCCCTTATTCCAAGGTCGTTGGTCTCTGCCGACAGGACGTACAAGCATGGGGGCTTCTCCGCCACCCCGCCCTCCGCGTCGCTCTATCGCGAGCGTATTATTTATAACGACTGAGCAGTCTGGCTCTCCCCAAACAGAATTCGCGACCGACCACTTCTGGCGCAAAGCGGCCGGTCGTGGGTCGGTGGTTCCAACTATTCGAAGTGACCGGCCGTTCGTTTCTGACGTTTTTCCTCGAAGGAGCGCCGCTGGCAGCATGACCCCAAGGTTGTTGCATCAAACTCTCGAAAAAGTGAGGCGCGCGGTGAGCAGATGGGCATGTGGGATGGACGATTTGTCGAGCCCTGGGCGCTCCAATGCATGAGCGCTGGCGGCGCCCCGACGCCACTTCAACGAAGGGATGGGCGAAGGGCGCTGAGGCTGCGACACAATCCGGGGAATCGACTGACGCCGGTGCGACGGACGACCGGCACCAACGCGCGGACACAAAAAACCGGACCCATGTGCATCAGCCGGAGGCTTCTTGAGCCGTATGCACATGGGGCCGGTCTGATCGTCGCCGCGTTTTCGGCCGGAGAACATCTTGCGATGCGTCCAGCGTCACCACCGATGGTGATCGCGATACTGCGGCGGCTTTGGTTTGCGGAAAGCCGCGCGCTTACTTCTTCATCTTCTTGGTCTTCTTGGCGACTTTCTTGGTCGCCTTGGCAGACTTCTTTGCTTTCTTCGCTTTCTTTGCCATGTCTTCCTCGTGGTTTTGGTTGGCTTGACGAATGTGCGGAGGCTGCGAACCAGCGCGCGCACCATCAAGCTAACACGAAGCTAGCAAAAACTATACCACGTTGGATTAACGAGCATCCTTGAGCGTTGCGGTCTTGCGATTACGAGTAGCGCAGACGTCCCGCGTGACGCGCGGGCTACGCGATATCAGCGGTTCACCGGTGGCGCTGACGCTCCACTATTCGTCGACAGCCACCGGTGGCGGAACTGTTGTGCTTGCGTTTGGCGAGGCTCACACACCAGAGTTGCCAGCGACAGATTCACATCGGCCCTGCCGTCGCAGTTGCTCTGTGCTTGAGCCGCCTCGGCGCCGATCCCGATGCAGCGGATGACAATGCGGAGTTCCGGATGCATGTCCGAAAGCTCTTGTCGCGGTTCGGCACATGCCAATGGCGCGCCCTTGAATACTTCTTCACCTTCGACCGACCCCGCCTTTGGCAGTCACGATCTGTCCGCTTGTTCAAGGGGTAGCTATGTTCTTGGAGCTGCGGCCCGCTGGCTTTGCCGCGTTTCATACGAAATGGAGTCAGTTGGCCGACTGATAAGGTTTTCGCACAAATGGAGTCAGTCGGCACACTGATAAGGAAATTACACAAACCTTATCAGTTGCACGCGCCGAATTCCCGTAATGAGCGATTATGGAATGGCCGATCTTGGCGGCGAGCCCTTCAACGTCAGCCACGCGCCAACAGTCGAAAATCGCGCGGGGCGGCAAGCCTCATAGGCGCACCGCTCTCAGGCACAATGCCTTGCCCACGACACTCACCGAAGATCGCGCCATCGCAACAGCCGGCGAGAGTAGCATCCGAACGCTGGATACGGTACGCTGGCGGTAATACCAGCTGCGTTGTAGATAAATGCGAAGAATGATTACTTGATTGAAAGTAAAGTCTTCGAGCGAGCATTGGAAATGCAGGGATCCAAGTCTGCACGATAGCCGCTGGTAAGGACCGAGCGGACTTCGAAGGACGCTTCGCGATCCGTTCGCGTCGACAAGAGCGAGGAATTAGGTATCGTCTTTTCTTATTTTTGGTGTCGCGGCTTCGTCATGGCCGCTACGGCTGCTGTAGAACATGAGGGCCATGAGGCCGCAGCCAATGACCAGAGAAAAAAACGTACCGAGGCCCAATGCAATCCACCCGTCTTTCGACATGGGAACGTCATTGCTCGAAGTCCATACTGTGACTGCCCAAATAACGGTGATCAACAGGATTGCACACAGGGTTCCCAGCAACAAGAATTGGGAGCCACTGAGTTTGACGCGTCTCGTCGGCTCTGGAGGAGAAATGTTGGTCATGGGTCGCTCCGTCCGAGAGAAATGATTCGCTCGCGTAGCTGCTTTTAGGCGCGGGGCTTTCGAACCGGACGGTAATACCCGTCGGGTACCGGCGCCCAGGATATCGCAGCATTTCTTTATGAGCTTCCGGAAGGTTATGACCGGCCAATCATAAAAACGTGATTGTTGCATAATGCACGGCCAGACGCTTGCTGCATGCTAGACTAGATCCGTTCTACCCGCGACTTGCCCTGCAGCGAGCTGGTCGGACGGGAGCGCTGTCGGTTGCAAGAATCTCAAGGCTGCTACGAAGCAGCGCAAACGACAACAAACAGGCGGAGCATCGGCAATGGCGAAAGCCACGCAAGCTTCGAAGCCGTTAGTGACGAGCAGTCAACCTTGGCTTCATCAGAGCGGGCAGGAAATCCAGGCATTCGGAATAGTTTAGGGCTTTCCTAACGAGGTACGCATGAATTTGTGCGAAAGGCTAAACCAGCTGTTGGCGGATGCAGCGCATTGGCCTCGTTCAATGGACGTTCGCAGTGGCAGAGTTCAGTCGGTCCGCGGCTGAGATCGCATCCAGGACAGCCAGTTTTTGCGCCGATGCACGGAAGATTACGAAGAACTGCATTCGCCTTGCAGTTCACAGGGAGACGCGCGGAGCGCAAGCTGAAAATTGCCTCAAGCTTTGATATCACTTGCGCTTTCAGCGGCAATAAGATGCGTGACTATCGTCTCGGCCTTGAGGAAACGCAGCACGTGTGACTGCAGCACGCGATCTGCATTTGTCACGCGCTTGTGCTGACGGAGGTGCTCCAGCCATGAATCGAGCAAGAAGGTTTCCAAAAACCGGCTCTCGTCGGCGGTGTCCTGGAAGACGCCCCACGCATAGGCGCCATCACGTTTGCGCTCATGCGAGACCGCTTCGAGGGCTATAAGAAACGCATCGCGGCTGGCGGGGTCGATACGGTACTCGACGGTTACCATGACTGGGCCAGCGTCGTTTTCGACTGCGTTCGTTACGATGGGTTCGGGCCAGTGCATGGACGGCGATAGATCAATGCCTGCGCCGGTCTGCAATTTCCATCGCCGCGTCAGCGGTATCGCCAGAAGTGTGCCTGCGGCTGCGATGAAATGCGTAATGGGTAGTCCCGCGAGGCCGGCCAGCTCCCCCCACAGCACACTGCCCACAGTCATCGATCCGAAAAAGGCCATCACATACATCGCAAGTCCACGACCGCGAACCCAGTCCGGCAAGGCAATCTGGGCTGACATATTAAGAGTTGCGACAACAACAATCCATGACATCCCCGCGATCAGGCTTGCGCAAACGGCCATGATGGGTTCGCGGGCAAATCCAAGCAGAACCAGCGTGATTGCGGTGCCAATTTCGCCCAACGTCACCAGCCCGTTGGTGCCGAATTTTGCCTTCAGACGCGACAACATGAATGCACAACCCACTGCGCCACATCCGATTGCGGCCAGCAGGCCGCCGTAAAGTTCGGGACCGCCGGCGATCTGGTTGCGCGCCACTAGTGGAAGAAGCGCCCAGTACGCGCTGGCGAACAGGAAAAAGCCCACGGCACGCAGGAGAGTGGCCCGCAGACGCCGGTTGTTCAGGGAATAACGGATGCCAGTCCGGATGGCACTCTTGAAACGTTCCGCGGGAAGTGTGCGTAGGTGGCGATGAGAAGTCCGCCACCACAGAAATACGGCGATCACACCGACGTTGCTGAATGCATCGAGCCAGAACGGCGCGGCGACACCAAATCCTGCGATAATTACGCCTGCCAGCGCCGGACCTACGGCACGGCTAATATTGACGCCAACGCTATTGGCAGCGACAGCGGCCGACAGATCTTCCTTGGGCACAAGTTGCGGCACGATGGATTGCCAGGCGGGCGCCTCAAGGGCGGAGAGCGTGCTGCTGACGAACACGAACAGCAGCAACGTCCATGCGGTGACGAGATGGGTAGAGACCAGTACCGCGAACACCACGGAGACCAGAGTGACGAGAACCTCGAGAGCGAGAATGAAGCGGCGCTTGTCAATGATGTCGGCGAGCGCGCCCGCCGGCAGTGCGAACAGGAACATCGGAAAGCTCGCCGCCGCCTGTACAAGAGATACCATCAAGGGATCGGAATCGATACTGGTCATCAACCAGCCGGCGGCGGCATTGTACATCCAGCCGCCGATGTTGGCGACGACGGTGGCCGCCCAGAGCAGTCTGAAGACGCGTCCGCGAAACGGGCTCCAAATTGATGCCGGAGCCACGTTTTGCGGGGGCGGTTCCTTTTTCTTCCCCGATTTCACCGCGCTCTCCATAACGATACACGGCTGGACCATAGTAGCATCGAGATGACGATTTGCCACCATTTGCCGCAAATTGATTAGGATGGCCGTCGCGGCCTGCATGAGATCCTTGTCGAGTCAGATTGATCCGCAGGGCTATCATGCACGCAAAATGTAAACAGCGAGTTCGCACCTGTGGCGAGCAGCTGCATAAGTAACGGCTCACGTCGCGTTGAGGAGGGTGCGTACCAGCGGAATGACGATTTTGCCGTAAAGTTCAATGCTGCGCATGAGCTTCTCGTGGGGAAGCGGTCCCGCGCTGTACTTCAGGTCGAAACGCGACAGTCCCAGAGCCTTCGCAGTGGTCGCAATCTTGCGTGCCACCGTCTCCGGTGAGCCCACATAAAGCGAGCCTTCATCGGCCTCCTGATCAAATTCTGCTCGTGTCATCGGAGGCCAACCGCGTTCGGCGCCGATCCGGTCGCGCATTTGCTTGTAATCCGGCCAAAGCTCCTCGCGGGCCCGGCCATCGGTATCCGCGATATGGCCGGGCGAATGAGCACCTATCGGCTGCGCCGGCATTTTAAGCTGTTCGAAGGCTCGGTAATAGAGATCGACATATGGCACGAAACGCTTCGGTTCTCCCTACCGAGTATTATTGGACGGGACGGCGTTGTCGAGGTCCTCGAGCCGGATCTGTCGGATCAAGAGCGTCAGAAGCTCGACGAGAGTGCGAATCATCTCAGGCAAGCCTTGGCGCGCCTGCAAAGAACATGATTCCTCCCCTTCAGTCGCTCGCAAATTTCGTCAGGGAGAGGCAGACAGGGTAGCGCCGATTGGTGACGTGAACCTCGAAAATGCGCCTGTACTAATCAGTCCGGAGAGCCGCTATGTCAGATGCTGAACTTGCGCAGATACAAAGGGATATCGATGACCAGTTGGAAGCTATTCGCGTGCAGTGGCTCAGACTTGCGACAGCGGATTTCGAGGCTGTCGAACGAAAGAAGATCCGAAGCCAAATAACGACTGACGAAACTCGTCTCATGACATTGCTTGAAAGTAAGTGGGCGCTCCAAGCCAAACAAAGGTGATTGAATGCACGTGCAACCGCTAAGCGACTTTTCACCTTCGGCGATCACGTAGAAAGAGCGGCTGCAGTGCGAGAGTGGCGCGAAAGATCATGATCAGAGTAATCACTTTCAAATCAAATGCCACGGCGGCAACCAGGCGAAGGTTGCGTTTGCCCCACCATTAAGCAAAGCACTTGCCGCGCTGACCGGCCACGCGTTCGTCGAATGAATGGCTGAATTTGCACATATTGGAGTTCCCAGGAGTGGAGGCCCATGTCCGTAGAAAGTCCGCGCGGAAATTGTCTAGCAGTAACAAACACGTGGACGGTTGTGCGCATTGATAGGGCAAGGGCCGCGCACCTTGGGCTGGCTTTCTTCGGAAATCACTTCCTCTCCAACTTTTGAATTGAGTGAGTGGGGAACACCACAAATGGACAGTCCGTTCCTTCGTACTTCCGGGGGCATCTCGCAAAGGACAGGAGATTTCCGCATGAAGATAATTGATTCGAGGGCGGCTAACGCGGAGATTAAGGCTCGGCATTGTGGTAAGGCAATCACTCGGATCGATGAGGACTGGTCAGTACTTCCGCAGCGGCCGGGACGAAACCGGTGACAGTCACACTTTCAGAAGCCAATCAGGCGATCTCCGGGGCTCTTTCTCGAGCCAGTGCGCTGTCCGCTCGCATCAGCGTCTCGGTGTGCGATCCGTCAGGCCATCTGATTGCGCATCAGCGCATGGATGGAGCGGCTGTCGAATCCTCACAAGGATCGATCGGGAAATCGATAGCTGCGGCCCAGGAGGGCCGCCCCAGTGAAGATTTGACGGAGTTTCATCCCTTTCCGAGAACTGGCCTAGTGACCGCAATGGGAGCACCCAACATCAGACGGCCAGGCGGCCTTCCGATTTGGCGAGGGGGAGAGCTGCAAGGGGCCATCGGCGTAAGTGGCGCATCTACCAACCAGGCCGACGAGGACTGCGCTCGGGCTGGAATAGTTGTTCTCAATATTGAATGAAAGACAGAGGAGGTCAGAGCTGAGCGGACGTCGTCGTATCCGTTCCACTCTGGCATTCGATGGTACGGCGCCTATCCACAGTGTTACTTCAGCATTGGTCGGCAAGCCTCGCTGCCGATCTGTCACTGCGAGTAGGGCCCAGACCGCTGCAGAAATCGCGACGCCGAAAGCGGCGCTGCATCATCAGCGGTGATGTGAGGAGTTACGCTCGGCGCCGGTATCGAGCGTATGCTGGGACGGCTGGGGTCGGCGATGAAGAAGTACCGGGTGACGGTGGTCTGCCTCGACGAGACGTTCAAGCAGCTCTTCGGCGAAGCCGAGAACCGCTGCCGCCCAGCCCGGGTCAGTCGAGCGCTACGATCACGCTTACGTCCGCCACGGCGTGGTAAGCTTGTTCCTCGCCTGCGAGCGGCTCCAGGGCCATGTCGCGTGACGGCGCACCAGCGTCGCGGCGATTGGGCGCGCTTTGTTCGAATTCGGCCGCCGGCCTTTACGATGTCTTTCCGCCCAACGGAGACGAGACGGTTGGCCGACTGGCTCAAGTTCCTCGACACGCCGAAGCATGGCTCGTGCCTCAACGTCGCCGAAATCGAACTGAGCACCTTGGCACGCCAAGCTCTCCGCGCGCGCCGCATCGCCCGGCAGGACACGCTCGAGCACCGCATCGCGCGCTGGGAGGACGAGCGCAATGCCGCCGGCACCGCCGTCGACTGGCAGTTCACAACCGCCGGCTTGGCCGTGGAACCTTTTCGGCGGGGAAGCGTTTCCGGCGAGGAACCGCTTGGATTCCTCGTTCGATGCCCGCGTCACTCTTACTCGGAGGACCCCCTCAATCGATACGCCACCATCGTCACCTGGGCCGTCCTGACGTGCGCGGGTGCCACGGGTGCCTTCGGTCAGGCTGACAGTCGGAAGCCGGACACCGAATGGCGAGGATACAATGGCGGGTACGACGCCACGCGGTTTTCCCCGCTGACGGAGATCGACACGAAGAACGTCGCGTCCCTCCAGGAGGTGGCCCGGTTCCGGCTTCCGGAGACGATGAGCTTCCAGTCGGAGCCTGTCATGATCGGCGACACAATCTACGTAACGACCCGGGAGAATACCTACGCGATCGACGCGCGGACCGGGACGCAGCGCTGGGTGCGACACCACGAGCTCAAGTATCCTGCGAGCCCCGGCCGGCTCGGCCGCGGTGTCGCCTATGCCGACGGCCGGGTATTCAGAGGACTGGTCGATGGGCATGTGCTCGCGCTCGACGCGAAGACCGGCGACGTGATCTGGGACGTGATCGGCGCCGACACCAACGCGGGCGAGTTCTACACGGCTGCACCCGTTGTGTGGGACGGGCGCGTCTACCTCGGCAACGCTGGAAGCGACTACGGCGGGATCGGCCATATTAGGGCGTTCGATGCGAAGACTGGCAAGCGCCTCTGGAGCTTCGACACGGTTCCCTCAACCGGTGACGCCGCGAAGACGTGGCCAGATGATCCGAATCGGGTCAAGGCGGGCGGGGGCACGTACTCCTCCTACGCGCTCGACCCTGAGGCCGGGCTGCTTTACTCGCCGGTCGGAAACCCGGGGCCGGACTTCGTCCGCGACTACCGCAAGGGCGACAATCTCTATACCAGCAGCGTCGTCTTCCTGGACGCGAGGACCGGAGAATTGAAGGGATACCACCAGCTGGTGAAGAACGACTTCCACGACTGGGACTTGGCTGCGAGCCCAATCCTGTTCACATCCAAAGCCGGGCGGAAGATGGTCGCGGCGGCAGGGAAAAACGGCTATCTCTATGGCCTAAGCCGCGATCTGAAGGAGGTGTTCTACCAGACGCCGGTCACGCGGATCGAGAACGTCGATGCACCGTTGACACCGGAAGGAACGCGCTTCCTGCCTGGCACGCAAGGCGGCACAAACTGGTATGGCCCATCCTACTCGCCGTCCCTCAACGCCCTGTTCGTTTCCACCATCGACTGGGCCACGACGCTCAAGCTCGCCGACCCGAAAGCTTGGAGCACGACCCACCCAAGCCGTTTATCGGAACTTCCAACGGGTTCGGCGACCAGGACCCGAATGACCAGCGGTTCGGCCACGTCACCGCCGTTGATGCCGATAGCGGCCAAGTGCTCTGGAAATATGACGCCGACACTTCGATGGTGGCATCAGTCACGCCAACCGCAGGCGGCGTGCTTCTCACTGGCGACACGAAGGGGAATTTCCTCGCCTTCGACGCGGCCAGCGGACGCGTGCTGCTGAAGATGGATCTGGGCGATCCCATCGGCGGCGGGATCTCGACCTATATGCTGGGCGGCACGCAATACGTGGCGGTCTCGGGCGGTATGAAGAACCCGATTATCCAGACGGACAGCGGGCCAGCCTGGGTCGCGATCTTCGCGCTGCCTGGTCAATTGAAGCCGTAGACGTCCTGCGGGCCGCAGGGTGGCGCGGTCGGTTGGTGCAAACGAAGGGTGAAAAGGGAGATGCGTAACGCACCATCACCAGGGCTCCAATCGTTCGAAGAACGATCATAAATAATTCCAGCGATATTTTCATTGTCGAATTTCGCGAGGGGACGAAAGCGCTTGATGTGGTACGTCAACCAGGAAAAAGCGAATGCCGAACGAGGGTTTCGAAGCCAAATTGTCCCGCAGATCGCTGCTGTATTCGACAGCGGCTTGTTTGCTTGTCAGTGCGACGAGTGGGAGCGCTCGAACGATTTCGGGTGCGATGCCATGGTCGCCCGGCACGGCCACTCCTCCGCTGCCGGTCCGCCCTGGACCCTGGATGTTCTTCACCGCCGAAGAAGCGTCGCTGATCGAAGCGGCGGTCGATCGGCTGATTCCGTCTGACGATCGCGGGCCGGGCGGCAAGGATGCCGGTTGCGCAATTTTCATCGACCGGCAACTGGCTGGACCCTACGGACATGCGGCCGGCTTCTATACCAGGCCGCCATTCATGCAGGGCGTGGCCACGCAAGGTTACCAGCTTCCCGACTCTCCCGCGGCACGTTATCGTGCCGGCCTGAAAGCGCTGGCCGACTACATCAAGGGCGCGTTCGGCGGAAAAGTGTTTCGCGACCTTGCGCCGGCGGATCAGGACAAGGTGCTGGCCGGCTTGGAGGGCGGATCAATCGTGCTCAAAGACGTCAGGAGCGCGGACTTCTTTGCGCTGCTCCTGCAAAATACCCAGGAAGGCTTTTTCGCCGATCCAATCTATGGCGGCAACCGCGACATGGCTCGTTCTGATCTCTTGTCGACGAACGTGTGAATGTCGGCGGACGCTTTGAAAGATATGCCATCAGCCACGTCTGGAGAGTACGATCATCATGCTCAATTAGAATGAATACCGCCATCAACTGACCTCGGGAACCGAGGAGCTCGGCCGTCTCAGTCCCGATACCATCAGGGGATATGTCGGCCTCAGTACGGCTGGCAAAGAAAGAATTTACTGGGAGCCAAGATGCGTGAGTTGATTGGACTCGCCGTCGCGGTAAGAGTCCGCTGCGAATACTCCCCGGCATGCCAAGCCTACGCTCGGCTTTCCAAGAGTGTGGAGTCAAAATCGGCGTTCCGCCGCAGGAACAATTGTGCTGTTGCGGACAGACAACAGGATCCCGGTTCACCCGGCCACCGGCTCAAGGCATGCGGGTTTGCTGACCTCGTTGGCGCTTGGGCGATCGAGCGCCTGGTGCTAGGGTCGTGCCGCCTCCGTCGCGCGAAACTTGCAGGAAGGAGAAGACCATGGTCGACCCGATGCCCGCTATCTTCTTCGGCCACGGCAACCCGATGAACGCCTTGAGTAGCAATGCGTACACTGGCGCCTGGCGGAAGATCGGCGAGCAGACAAGGCGACCCAAGGCCGTCCTTTCGGTGTCCGCGCACTGGTACGTCCCCGAGACCGGCGTCACGGTCACCACGGCGCCCCGAACCATTCACGACTTTGGAGGCTTTCCCCGCGAACTTTACGAAGTGCAGTACCCCGCGCCCGGCGATCCCGAACTCGCCCGCCGCGTCCAACAACTCCTCGCCCCTCTCGAAGTGAAGCTCGATAATTCATGGGGCCTCGATCACGGCACATGGTCCGTGCTGAGGCACGTCTATCCCGCCGCCGATATTCCCGTCGTGCAACTCAGCATCGACGAGACCAAGCCGGCGTCGTTTCATTTCGAGATCGGCAAGAAGCTCGCACCGCTTCGGGACGAAGGCGTGCTGATCGTCGGCAGCGGCAACCTGGTGCACAACCTCCATACCTACGCATGGGGGCGCCATCCGAGCGACCCGTACGACTGGGCGGTTCGTTTCGAAAATGCGGCCAGGGACATGATGCTCGCAGGCGAATACAAGCCGCTCGTCAACTACGACACGCTGGGACGCGACGCGGCATTGTCCATCCCGACCCCCGACCACTATCTGCCGCTGCTGTATGTCCTCGCCGCCCGGCAGAGCAAGGAGCGCGTCAAATTCCCGGTGGAGGGGGTCGACGGCGGTTCGATCTCGATGCTCTCGGTTCAGATCGGATAGCCGCAGCCCGCTCCCGATCGAAGAGCCATCGATTTCTTCGGGGATCGATCGAAGCGAAATTTCAAAAACATCGAAAGTAATCCGCATGGACAAGCCCCGAGACGTCGCCGTGATCGTCGGTAGCCTCAGGAAGGATTCGATCAACCGCAAGGTAGCCAACGCGCTCGGCGAACTGGCGCCCGCCGGGCTGAAGCTCGGCATCGTCGAGATCGGCCAACTGCCAATCTACAACCAAGACGGCGATGACGATCCGCGGGCAGAATGGACGGCGTTCCGCGAGCGGATTCGGGCGGCGGACGCGGTCCTTTTCGTCACCCCCGTGCACAATCGCTCGGTGCCCGCCGCGTTGAAGAACGCCTTGGATGTGGGATCGAGGCCCTATGGCAAGAGCGCCTGGAGCGGCAAGCCGGGCGCCGTCGTCAGCGCCTCGCCGGGCGGCATCGGCGGCTTCGGCGCCAACCATCATCTGCGGCAGTCGCTTGTGTTCCTCAACGTGCCCGCGATGGCGCAGCCGGAAGCCTATATCGGCGTCGCCGACAAGCTGCTCGACGCGAGCGGAAAGCTCGTCAACGACGGAACGCGGAAATTCCTGAGAGGCTTCGTGCAGGCCTATGCCGCATGGGTTTTCGCTAACGTCCCCCACCGGGGCTAGGGTCTGGAAGCCGGGACGGCTGGCGAGGCAACATGACGATCCGGACGATACTGCCGCCTAAGGGCCGCGATTATCGGCTCGACCTTTTGCGCGGTTTCGCCAACTGGGCGATCTACCTCGACCATATACCGAACAATGTGGTCAACTGGCTCACCCAGCGCAACTATGGGTTCAGCGACGCGGCCGATCTGTTCGTCTTCATTTCCGGATACACGGCCTCATTCGTGTATGCGCGAATTATGCTTGAGCGAGGATTCGTCATCGGAGGAACTCGCCTCATCAGGCGTGCATGGCAAATCTACGTGGCCCACATCGTCCTGTTCGTGATGTACATCGCGGAGATCGGGTATCTCGCGCATCGTTATGCCGATCCGAATCTCGCGAATGAGTTCAACGTCGCCGGCTTCATGGCCAACCCGGCAGAGACGCTCTACCAGGGACTGATCCTCGCGTTCAAACCCGTCAACATGGACGTGCTGCCGCTCTATATCCTGCTCATGGTCGCCTTTCCGCCGGTTCTTTGGACGATGTTGCGACTGCCGAACCTGACGCTGGCGGCTTCGTTCCTGCTGTATCTGGCTGCACGCCATTTCGGCTGGAACCTGGCCGCTTTCCCGACAGGATCGTGGTACTTCAATCCGTTCTGCTGGCAGTTTCTTTTCATTTTCGGCGGGTGGTTCGCGCTAGGTGGCTCGATCGAGGCGAGGCCATTGATCCGGTCGCGCGCGTTGCTATGGCTCGGCAGCACCTACCTGCTGTTTGCGTTCGTCATGACGATGGCGGGGCGATTTCCGGAGATCGCTCATGGGATGCCGGCATGGCTCTACGATGCGTTCAATCCCAACGACAAAACCAACCTCGCACTCTACCGCCTCGTCCATTTCGTCGTTCTTGCCTTCTTCCTCAACAGGTTCCTGCCGCGTGACTGGCGGGGCCTCGAATGGCCGATATTCCGGCCGCTCATCAAGTGCGGCCAGCAATCGCTCGAAGTCTTCTGCGTCGGTGTCTTCTTCGCGGTCGGCGCCCACGTCGTGCTCGTCGAAATCTCCGACGCGATCGGGATGCAGATCGTAGTCAGTGTCGTCGGTATCGCCTTACTGACCGCAGTCGCTTATTACCGCTCCTGGTCCAAGAAGGCCGACAAGCCAAAGTCACCTTCCTTGCCCGCACCCGGAATCAGCCGCTGACGACCGCACACCCGGAGGGAGTCTTGATCCGCATCAAGCGTCGGCCTCCGCGCGTGTGGGAACGAAGACGCTCTCGATGGAGTTAGGAGACCGCAGCATCCGCGCAAATGCGATGTGCCGGGCGCGGTCGACGGCGAGCCCATATCAGCGGATATTCGAGGCCGGGCGCAGGCGACCGTGGCGCAGGCACGCTCCGGACAAGATGGCGTCGAGAAAAAGCCACTTAGCGCGCTCCGGACGGGGACGGTCACCCATGGTGCAGGTGTTCGCAGCCTTTGCAATCGTCGTCGCGTCGATCGCGACGCTCTCCGTTCATGCTCATGCCCAGGAGCCGCCGATGAAGATCGCGTCCCCCGCGAATATGACGCGCGTCGGCTCGATCAACGAGCGGTACCAGTCCTATAATATCGAAATGCTGGAAGTCACCGGCGGGATGTTCTGGAAGCCGTATGGTTCGGCTTCGAGCGGCCAAACGAGCGGCGCTCCGGACAGATCGGGTGTCCCGGCCGGCATGGACCCCAATCTCTATGAATACCGGCCGCCGGTCGATCTTTCGAACAGAAAACTTCGCAGGCTCGCGGCGGCTCTGGGACCGGCGTACGTCCGCGTGAGCGGTACGTGGGCGAATACGATGTACTTTGCGGATGCGGAGCCGGCGCCATCGTCGCCGCCATCGGGCTTCAATAGTGTGCTGAGCCGTGAACGGTGGAAGGGTGTCGTCGACTTCGCGGCGGCGACCGATACAAGGATCGTGACGTCGATGGCAATTAGTCCGGGGGTTCGCGATGCCGACGGCGTCTGGACACCCGGACAGGCCAGAGAATTCCTCGATTACACGCGTTCGGTCGGCGGCGACATCGCGGCGGCTGAATTCATGAACGAGCCCACGATGGCGACGATGGGTGGCGCGCCGAAAGGCTACGATGCGGCGGCCTTCGGTCGCGACTTCAAGCTCTTTGCATCGTTCGCCAGGCAAGTGGCTTCAGGCATGCGCATCCTGGGCCCCGGCGCCGTCGGCGAGACGACCGCTTCCGACGCGATGATACGCTACGGGTCTCAGGCAACGGTCGCGACACGTGACATGCTTCAGCAGATGGGTAAGGAAATCGACGCGTTTTCCTACCATCACTATGGGGCGGCCTCGCGACGATGCGCAGGAACGCCCGGAATGCCGCAGACGAGCGCGGATGCAGCGCTCTCCGAAGAGTGGCTCGCCCGCACGGACCAAACGCTCGCCTTCTACCGCAACCTTCGTGACGAGTTCGAGCCCGGAAAGCCAATGTGGGTCACCGAGACCGCCGATGCGGCCTGCGGCGGAAATCCTTGGGCCTCCACCTTCCTCGATACCTTCCGCTATCTAGACCAGTTGGGCCGCCTGGCCAAGCAGGGCGTCCAAGTGGTGATCCACAACACGCTGGCGGCGAGCGATTACGGGCTCCTCGACCAGAAGACGCTGAAGCCCAGACCCAATTACTGGGGCGCGCTGTTGTGGCGAAGGCTGATGGGAACGACCGTTCTGGATTCCGGCGTCGAAATCGCGGAGGGGCAGCATGTCTACGCCCATTGCCTGCACGGCGCGCCCGGAGGCGTGACGCTTCTTGTAATCAATAATTCACGAACCGAGACCGCCGTCGACACGCCGCTCGAAAGCAAGCGCTACACGTTGTCGGCCGAGCCGCTCCAGAACGGCGGTGTCGAACTGAACGGGGCAGCGCTCAAGCTTGACGACAGCGGCGATCTTCCAGCGATCGAGGGCGCGGCGACCGCCGCGGGATCCGTATCGTTTGCGCCAGGCACGATCACGTTTCTGGCGATCGAGCGGTCCGGAAACTCCGCTTGCCGTGGTTCGTAAGCAGGCGTTGGATGGTTGGGCGGGCACCTCGGTTCAGCGCGCGGCGGCCATCCGCGGATGGTATGCCGCCGTCCTGCGGCGCTTCCGCGTCGCCGACGAAAAGGTCAGTTTTTCGGTTTTTCTTCCGCTCTATTTGCTTGCGCCGGCAAAAGAAAAGGAAAAAGCTGCGTTGCCTCGGTCATGCTGATGGAGAAGTCCATGAACACCAGCAGCGCAAACCCTTCCGATCCAGCATTACGCAACCTTGACGCCTTGCTCCCCGATCTGGCCGACCTCTACAAGGATGTGCATTCGCATCCCGAGTTGTCGATGCAAGAGACGCGCACGGCGGGACTGGCGGCGGACCGTCTTCGTGCGGCCGGCTACGAAGTCGCGACAGGTGTCGGAAAGACCGGCGTGGTCGGCCTTCTCCGGAACGGCGACGGGCCGACCGTGATGCTGCGCGCCGACATGGACGCACTGCCCGTCGAGGAAGCGACCGGCCTTCCCTATGCCAGCAAGATCACGGCGAAGGATCGCGACGGAAACGACGTCCCCGTCGGTCATATGTGCGGCCACGATATGCACGTGACCTGGCTCGTCGGCGCCACCAAATTGCTCGCCGACGCCCGGACGACGTGGCGCGGGACAATAATGGCGGTCTTTCAGCCCGGCGAGGAGACGGCGGAAGGCGCGCAGGCCATGATCGACGACGGGTTGTTCAAGCGCTTCCCGAAACCGGATGTGGTTCTTGGGCAGCATGTCATGGTGGGGCCGTCGGGCACGGTTGCCGGACGCGCAGGTGCAATCACCTCGGCGGCGGACAGCTTGCAGATTCGCCTGTTCGGCCGTGGCGCGCATGGGTCGATGCCGCAGGCGAGCATCGATCCGGTGGTGATGGCGGCTGCGACGGTGCTGCGGCTGCAAACCATCGTTTCGCGCGAGGTCGCTGCTGCGGAGGCAGCCGTCGTAACCGTGGGCGTGCTGCAGGCGGGGACGAAAGAAAACGTCATTCCGGACGAGGCCATCATCAAACTGAACGTGCGGACTTTCGACGCCGGCGTGCGGACGCGCGTATTGGATGCGATCGAGCGGATCGTTAATGCCGAGGCGGCAGCCTCCGGTGCCCCTCGCAAACCAGAGATCACGACGCTGGACCGTTATCCACTCAATGTAAACGACCGGGAGGCCAGCAAGCGGTTAGTTGAAGCGTTCCGAGGGCATTTTGGCGCCGAGCGCGTCCGAGAAACGGGGCCTGCCCCTGCCAGCGAGGACTTCGGATCGTTCGGTACCGAATGGCACGTGCCCTCGGTTTTCTGGTTCGTCGGCGGCACCGATCCGGAGACTTACGCAAAGGCAAAAGCGGCGAATAAGCTCAATGAACTTCCGGTAAATCACAGCCCAAAGTTCGCACCCGTTCTTCACCCCACGTTGCGAACCGGCGTGGAAACACTGGTCGTCGCGACCCGCGCCTGGTTGCCGGCCTAACGTCGGAAAGCGGTATCATGGAAAAGCTTCCGCTTGTGCTTGATCTGACGGGCACCTTCGTCTTCGCGCTTAGCGGAGCGTTGGCGGGAGTGAAGCGAGCCCTGGACTTGTTCGGCGTTCTGGTGCTGTCGTTCGCGGCGGCGAATTCGGGAGGCATCGCCCGAGACCTGCTGATCGGCGCCGTTCCTCCCGGCGCGGTCGACGACTGGCGCTATCTCGGCGTGTCGCTCTTCGCCGGCATCATCACTTTCTACTTCTCGTCCTTGATTGTGCGGATGTCGAACTCGGTCCTTCTTTTCGACGCGGCGGGTCTCGCGCTCTTCGCCGTCACGGGCTCATCGAAAGCGCTGGCCCACGGACTGAACCCGGTCATGGCGATAGTGCTCGGCATGGTGACCGGGATCGGCGGCGGCATGGTCCGTGATGTGCTGCTGGCAGAGATTCCGACAGTACTCCGTGCAGAACTATATGCCGTCGCGGCACTGGCAGCCGCAGCCATCGTTGTGGTCGGGCACATGCTGCAGTTACCCGTCGCCCCGGTGACGGCGGTAGCGCTGATTTCATGCTTCTCGCTCCGCGTCATGGCGATCAGGCACGGATGGCGGCTTCCGGTTGCGAAAATCAGGGATCAACACGATTCGGGTATCGCAAAGGAAGATTCGAAGGATGCCGAGAGATCCTAGACACCGGATGCACTAGATGACGGTCGTTTGACGACGGTTGCCGCGGAGTTCAGGACCCAGCGGAGGCAAGATTGACAAAAACAGTCATCGTATGCGGAAAGTTGTTCGACGGCCTGAGCGACGCGATACTCGGCCCGACGGAAGTCTTGATAGAAGACGACGCTGTCGCAGACGTATCGAGCTCGGTCGGCCGTCCGAGTGGCGCGAAAGTCCTCGATCTGAGTGACCGCACCGTTTCTCCCGGATTCATCGACACTCACGTTCATCTCTGCGTCGACGGCTTGAATCTGGCGCGGCAAACGCTGCAGTGCTCACCTGCCAAAGCACTTGCAGGACTTCACTACGCCCAGCAATATATGCGCTACGGCTTCACGACGCTTCGCGACATGGGCACGCTGGATCCGGAATGGCCAACCGTCAACCTGCGCGACGCCATCGACAGCGGCATGGCTCGCGGACCGCGTCTGATCGTTGCTCCCCACATGATCAGCGCGACAGCAGGTCACGGCGACATGCAGGGCATGTTCCCGTGCCGATGCCATATGGGACTGTCCAGGGTTGCGGACTCACCGGCGAAAATTCGCGAGCTGGTCCGTATGGAGCACGCATTCGGCGGCAACTGGATCAAGACCATGAACACCGGCGGATATATGAGCGCTGGCGACGATCCGGCCAGAGTGACCTGGTTCGAAGATGAAATGCAGGCTCTCGGACAAACCGCGCAGCAGCTTGGCCTGCCGCTGGCGGTTCATACCGGAGCCGCAGAGGGATGCAAGCAGGCATTGCGCGCCGGCGCACGCAGCCTCGAGCACTGTTACCTCATCGACGACGAGGGCGTCGCGATGGCGGAGAAAGCGAGAGCGTTTCTCGTTCCCACCATGCAAATGACGCGTGAGGACAAGGCGCTTCTTGTGGCCGGAACGCTTCCCGAGCATGCGGTCTGGAAATTCCGCCGCGACGTCGCCGCGATCGAGGACGCGCAGAAACGCATCGCACGAAGCAAGGCGAAAGTAGCCTACGGAACGGACTGCGGCATGTTCCCGTTCAGCGAAGGCGTTCTCGAGTTTCAGGCGATGGTGGCGGCGGGTCTCGCTCCCGCGCGTGCGCTGAAGGCGGGCACAAGCGTCGCGGCGGAACTGTTGCAGCGAGATGATCTCGGTGCAATTGCGCCGGGCCGGCAGGCCGACATCGTCGCGATGCCGGGAGATCCTTTAGAGGATATTGCCGCTACGACGAAGGTGGACTTCGTCATGAAGGGCGGCCGGATCTACCGGCATGGACCTCTAGATATACTCCAGTGAGGAGCCCTTCCGCGCGGAGGATCCGATGGTTGCTCCCGACGTCGGTTCGCCTCTCGCCGTCCAGGAATTCACTTCGACAAAGACGAAGAATGTCCAAATGACCGATGCGACCTTGAGCCTTACCGCCGCACCAACCTACGAAGGTACGAACCGGTTGATCCTGGGAATTGTCCTGGCGGTCGTTACCTTCTGGCTCTTTGCCCAGACGACCTTGAACGTCGCGCCGACGATGCGTGACGACCTGCACATCACCAACAGCGAGAGCAATATTGCGGTCAGCATCACCGCACTGTTTTCGGGTATATTTATCGTCGTCGCCGGCGGACTGGCCGATCAATTTGGCCGGGTGAAGCTGACCTATATCGGCCTTGCCTTGAGTATCCTGGGTTCGCTTCTGATCGCGCTCTCGCCACCCGGAACCGCGATGTTTCTGATGGCGGGGCGCGTCATTCAAGGCATCTCCGCCGCCTGCATTATGCCGGCGACGTTGGCGTTGATGAAAGCCTATTTCGATGACAAGGAACGCCAGCGGGCATTGAGTTTCTGGTCCATCGGCTCCTGGGGCGGCTCTGGTGTGTGTGCGCTGTTTGGCGGCCTCGTTGCGTCGACGATGGGGTGGCGCTGGATCTTTTGGATGTCGATCGCTGTCGCGATCGCGAGCTTTCTCCTGATCAGGGGTACTCCGGAGAGCAAGGTCGAAACGGTGGAACGGAAGCCTTTCGACTGGTTCGGATTGGTCACATTCATCATCGCCATGGTGGCAGTGAACGTCGTGATCGGACAAGGCTCGGCACTCGGTTGGGTGAGCCCGACGGTACTCCTCCTGACCGCCCTGTTCATCGTCGCAGCCGCCGTTTTCCTCAGGACTGAAACCAGGAGCGGATCCGGCTTCGTCGACCTCGCGCTGTTCAGCAACATAACGTACAGCGGCGCGACATTGTCGAACTTCCTGCTCAACGGCGCAGCTGGGACCTTGCTGGTGACATTGACCTTGGTTCAGCAGGAGGCCGGCTTGTCCTCGCTGCAATCGGGTCTGTTGACCGCCGGTTACCTGATCGCCATCCTGTCCACGATCCGGGTCGGCGAAAAACTCCTGCAGAAGATGGGGCCGCGAAGTCCGATGCTGATCGGTTGCTGGGTCACCGCGGTGGGGATTCTGCTGACGACCTTTACCTTCCTGCTGGCGCGCCAATATCTTGTCGCGGCATTCATTGGATTCACGCTGTTCGGCATCGGACTGGGCCTCTACGCAACGCCGTCCACCGACGCGGCTCTGTCCAACGTTCCGCAGGACAAGGCGGGATCGGCCTCCGGCATCTACAAGATGGCCTCATCGCTCGGCGCCGCCTTCGGGGTCGCCATTTCCGCGGCGATCTTCACTAGCCTGAGCCATTTGCAAGACCTCGGCCCCATTGCGGATATCGCAACGGGAAGGACCGACAACGTTAACGTCCGCTCCGCCGCCAGCATGGCGCTGATGTTCAACGTCGTGATGGTCGTCATCGCCATCGTCGCGATCGCGATGACCGTTCCGAAAAGTCGTCATTCATCGTTATGAAATTCTAGCCATAGCACAGGTTGGTCGAATCAACTGACGGAGTTTGCCGTGAAGGCTTGCATCACGCGGAGATCGGCCCTGGCTGTCTTGGCGGGCGGGTCTCTCTCATCGCGACGGCGCGCGCGCAGCAGGGGTCCGGGACAACCAAAGGGGAGCCGGTCCTCATCAACAACGTCAGGGTCTTCGACGGGATCGAGGATGAGTAACCTCGGCAAACGTCTTGGTCGCCTTTCCAATATGCCAGCAAGGATCAACCGCTTCAAATCAATGCCCCTTAGCATTGCTCTTGGGGGCAATGCGGCACGCAGCCGTCGCAGTGGGCCAGTGCGTACCGGAGCGCACAGTGACTAAGCGCGCCCGAGCGGCTTTGTGAGGTGGAGCAAACCCGATGCGGAAGTCACGCCACTTCCGAGTCTGGCACCTTTGAGACATGCGCGACGAGCGCCGAGAATGTCCGGAGTTGAGGGCGGACCGGAAGTGACGTGCGGAGCGTCAAACCGACGCTATTGACCGGAAGCGGTCACGCTAATGCCTCGATGTAATTTCACTTAAGCCCACTCGTAAATCTCTCTTGCTTGAGCAACACATCTATCGCTTCGATGATTCGAATTTGTGGATTTGCTTTGCAATATACGATCACTTCATGCTCAAGCTCTTTCAGGAACGCCCGGCGCACCGGACGCCCCAAAGTGCCACGCCCAACACCCGCGTTGCCGCGACCTAAATTGCTGAACTTGACGCACGCGACTTGAGAACCGTTCAGACTGTGCTATACTTTTGTCTTGACGCGTCGCCACCTTGGAATTCCGTGTTCACGATCCAGGGGAGCACTATGGTCGCCAAAGAAATCCGACTGAACGCCAACGGTATCGGTAAGATAGCCCCCGGCGCTGATAGTGCCGGGGAGGGAATGCCCGGCTCATCGCGCTCTGATCCCGGCATGCGCCGCCGCGAATTACTCATAACCACCGCCATGACTTTGGTGTTCTCGGCGACCTCCGTCCGGGCGCTAGTCGTCAAGGGCAGTTTGCCGTGGGCAACAAATGCCGGCACTCCACCAACAGCGGTGCACCCTGGACCATGGGTGTATTTCACTCCGGAGGAAGGCGCTGCGATCGAAGCGCTCGTCGACCGGCTGATCCCCCCGGACCCGCAGACGCCGGGGGGCAAGGATGTCGGCTGTGCGGTCTTCATTGACCGACAACTTGCGGGATCCTATGGCCGCGCTGAGGGGCTCTACATGGACGGGCCCTTTGCCGACGGAACGCCGCAGCAGGGCGATCAGTCTCCATTGACCCCCGCAGCGCGGTACCGCCAGGCGTTGGCCGCATTGGACAAATATTGTCGCGCCACCTACTCGGCAAAATCTTTCGTCCAGCTTTCCGATGACGAGAAGGACAAGGTCATCTTCGCGCTGGAGAAAGGTCAGGTGCAGCTGGAAGGAACGAGCGGTCGGACGTTCTTCGAGTATCTGCTGCAGAACACGCGGGAGGGGTTCTTCTCAGACCCCGTTTACGGCGGCAACCGCGACATGGTCGGCTGGAAGATGATCGGATTTCCCGGCGCGCGCTATGATTACCGTGACTGGGTGGAGCGGCACAACGAGCGGTATCCGCTGCCACCCGTCGGCATTGCGGGCCGACCCGAATAGGCGCCAAAGGCGCAATAAGTCTCGTCCGGAGTATCGGGAATATGACGCGCAAATTGCCAGCAACTGATGTGGTGATTGTCGGGCTGGGCTGGACGGGCTCCATCCTGGCGCATGAGCTGACTGGTGCCGGATTGAACGTGGTGGCGATCGAACGCGGCCCGTGGCGCGACACGGCGACCGATTTCCCGCCGGCCTATGCGCAAGATGAGCTGCGCTACCGCATCCGCCACGATCTGTTCCTGCGGCCGGAGCAGCTGACGATGACTTTCCGTAACAACGCTAATCAGACGGCGCTGCCGATCCGTAGCTGGGGATCCTTCATGCCGCCCAATGGCGTTGGCGGCGGCGGCGTGCATTGGAATGCCGAGACGTGGCGCTTCCTGCCCAGCGACTTCGAGCTGAGAACGCATCTGGTGCGGCGCTATGGCGAAAAATTCCTGCCCGAGGACATGACGATCCAGGACTGGGGGATTACCTATGACGACCTCGAGCCCCATTACGACAAATTCGAGTATCTGTGCGGCACGTCCGGCAAAGCCGGAAACATAAAGGGGCGGATAGAGGCGGGCGGCAATCCTTTCGAGGGAGCCCGCTCCCGCGAATATCCGACGCCGCCGCAGAAGCAGCCATACGGCCCGACGCTGTTCGCACAGGCCGCTCAGGAGATGGGCTACAAGCCCTTCCCGCAACCTTCCGGGAATCTCTCACAGGCATATACGAACCCGCTCGGCGTCACGATAGGCCCTTGTACCTATTGCGGCTTCTGCGAATGGTTCGGCTGCGGCAACTACTCGAAGGCTAGTCCGCAGACCACGATCCTGCCGGCACTCATCCGCCGCCCTAACTTCGAGGCGCGCACGCAGTGCGAGGTGTCGAAGATCAACCTGGATAAATCAGGAAAACGCGCCACCGGCGTCACCTATGTCGACACCAGTGGCAACGAATGGGAGCAGCCCGCCGACCTCGTGCTGCTCTGCGCCTTCCAGTTGTTCAACGTGCACCTGCTGCTGCACTCGGGAATCGGCAAGCCCTACGATCCGCGCGCGGGCGAGGGCGTGATCGGGAGAAACTATTCCTACCAAGTCACATCCAGCGTAGACGCGTTCTTCGACGACAAGATCTTCAATCCCTTCATCGCGTCGGGCTCGATCGGAATGTGCATCGACGAGTTCAACGGCGACAATTTCGATCACGGACCGCATGGCTTCGTCGGGGGCGGCTATATGGGCGCGGTGCAGACCAATGGCCGACCGATCCAGACTGCGAGGACACCACAGGCAACGCCGAGATGGGGCGCCGAGTGGAAGAAGGCGGTGGCGAAGAGCTACTTGAGCAGCTATGAGGCCGTCACGCATGGCGGCTGCTATAGTTATCGCGACGTGTATCTCGACCTCGATCCGACCTACACGGATCGCTTCGGCCGCAAGTTGATGCGCCTGACGTTCGATTTCCACGAGAACGAGCTTAAGATGTCGACATACCTGACGGACCGGCTGGCTGAGGTCGTGCAGAAGATGGGACCGCGGCAGTTTGAGAAGCACCCGCGTCGCGGTCATTACGACGTCACCGTGTACCAGACAACGCACACCTGCGGGGGCGCCATTATGGGTGTCGAGCCCAAGACCAGCGCGCTCAATCGCTATTTGCAGAGCTGGGACGTGCCCAACTTGTTCGTCATGGGTGCCACGGCCTTCCCGCAGAACCCCGGATATAATCCCACGGATACTGTGGGCGCGCTCGCCTATTGGGCGGCAGACGCGATCGTAAACCACTACCTGAAGAGTCCCGGCCCGCTCGTGCAGATTTGACAGCCAGCACCCCGAGGTATTGGCATGGGAAAGCGCAATCTTCTGATGACTCTTACGCTCGCGACCTGCGCGATCGGCCTGGCTGCCGCGCGCGCGGCGGAAGACAACCAGGCGTTCGAGAAGATCGAGCGCGGCCGGTACCTCGCCGTGCTCGGCGATTGCGTCGGCTGCCACACTGCGCCGGCTGGTAAGCCATTTGCCGGCGGCACTGCGCTGGAGACGCCATTCGGAGCGTTGGTCGGTCCAAATATTACGCCGGATATTGCGACCGGGATCGGTGCCTGGTCCGAATCGGATCTCTGGCGGGCGATGCATGAGGGCATCGCGAGAACGGGGGCTCGCCTCTACCCAGCGATGCCCTATCCCGCCTACACCAAAGTTACTCGCGAAGACGTATCGGCGATCTGGGCCTATCTGCGCACATTGGAGCCGGTGCACAACGAGGTTCAGTCGAATCAGCTGGTGTTTCCGTTCAATGTCCGCCGGCCGGCAACATCCACCTGGGATTTGATTAATTTCAAGCCCGGCGTGTTTCAATCCGATCCGGCAAAGTCGGATGTGTGGAACCGTGGGGCCTATCTGGTCGAAGGCCTCGGCCATTGCGGAACCTGTCATACACCGAAGAACATCACGGGCGGCGATCGGGGTGGGGAAGCCCTGCAGGGGGCGTTGTTGCAGGATTGGTATGCGCCGGATCTGACCGCGGATCCCCGTATGGGCATCGGTAATTGGTCTACGGAAGACATCGTCCGCTATCTTAAGACCGGTGCCAACTCTTTCGACATTGCGTCCGGGCCGATGGCCGAGGCCGTTGAGAACTCCACCTCTCATATGACAGATGCCGATCTTCTCGCGATCGCCACCTATCTGAAGGATCGTGCTCCTCGAAGTGCGAAAACGCCCATTGCGCTGGCGCACGATGACACACGCATCGTCGCGGGCAAGGCAATCTATGAAAACCGTTGCGCGGCATGCCACATTTCTAGCGGCGCCGGCGTTCCAACCCTGTTCCCGCGCCTGGCACAAGCGCCCCTGGTCCAGTCCACTGATCCGACATCCTTGATTCGCGTCGTTCTGATCGGCAGTCGTGCTGCCGCCACTTCAGCTGCCCCAACCGCACCCGCCATGCCGTCCTTCGGTTGGAATCTCAGTGACACAGAGATTGCGGACGTCCTGACCTATGTTCGCAATACCTGGGGAAATGCCGCGTCAGCAGTCCAGTCTACGGATGTCACTACGCTGCGTGGCCGTGTGTCTCGATAAGATCGACAACACTGCGTCCCAACTTTGGCGGAACCGATCGACGGCACTCGCTGTGCTGTCGCAAATCAAATCCGGACGTACTGATGATGCAGTCCCCGCGTCACGGCCATGTCTGAGTTTGGGCACCTTTGAGACATGCCGGGGCGGTCTGACGATGTACGTTGATCGGGGTAGAGCGGAAGTCTCGTTTCGGGGCCGTCAGGACCGTTGTTGACCCACTTCAGACTAAAGCCGCGTCGCGATATAGTTCGAGAGAAACCGCCGAACGCCAAGCCCCCGTTCGGCGACAGCGGTCTAGGAGGTTTGCGTGGAGACAAAGAGACCCTACAAATCTTTTCGTTACAAGGCCAACACAGCCTGGAGTTCCGCGCGACGGGGCACGCTTTCTGCGTCGGGGAAACCAAACATCGTCGTTGGCAGTCCGCCTGAGTTTAAAGGCGAGCCCGATATCTGGACGCCTGAAGAGCTACTCGTCGGCTCAGTCAATACATGCATGATGCTGACCTTCCTGGCGCTCGCCCAAGCGAAAGGTCTGACTCCGGTGCAATATGAAAGTGAAGCCGATGGCCTGCTCGAAAATGTCGAAGGCAAGTACCGCATCACGGAAGTCATGGTTCGCCCGCGCGTGAGCCTCAAAGACAAAGCCGAACTGGAACGTGCCCGCGAAATCATGGAAACCGTTGAAGCACAGTGCTTCATCTCGAATTCCATAAAATCGAAGGTCTCGCTCACTGCGGAGTTTGGTGTTGCTTCGTCGCCAAAGTGAAGGCGAATTGCGTTGGCTGCACGAGTCCGGTTCTGGCACGAACCGGACCAGATGGCGCGGCCTGGCTATGTCCGTTCATAGGGGGTAACTCGGAGTGCGCCGGGAGACCGGCAAGGAGTAGATGGTGGAAGTCCATCACGATGAAGGAGTAGCGAACCGCATCGACCCCGAGTCATGCGCAGATGCCCGCGAGGGCCTCGGCGAAGCGTTGACAGGGGAGCGCATAGGCCAGCCATTGAGCCGCGAAAGTACCCTCATTCTGGGTGCCGACGTCGTTCCGGTGACGGAAGGCAACACGGATGGGCGCGATAACGCGAGCGCCCAGACGGCCCGGCGTGGTCTTAGACACTGGCATGTGCGCACGCTCTTTGCTTGGGAACCGGGAGATCTCATGGTCGGCCAGCACCAGTATGCGTGCTGCACTGGCCCGCGTCGGGAAGGCGAGGAGCCGTAGCCGATGATGTACGATCATGAGAAGTCTGACCCCGCCATAGTAGCTGTGAAGCCAACGAACAAAGCCGGGCAACCGGCTGTGGAGTTGGGGGAGCCAAGGGCGGGGGCCGAGGGGAATGTGCGTCAGCAAAGCACGGGCCGGGCACAGTACCGGGGAACCGTGTCACAGGCGCTGGAGCGCATACGGCAAGCCGCAAGGCAAAGGAAGAAGGAGAAGTTCACCGCGCTCTTCCATCACGTCAGTATTGACCATCTCGCAGAGGCATTCTCTGAACTCAAGGGGAATGCTGCAGCTGGAGTGGATGGGCTGACATGTCGGGATTACGAGCAGCACCTTGAGCGCAATCTTGAGGACCTGCATGCTCGCGTCCATCGGGGAGCGTATCGGGCACTACCGTCGCGGCGGGTTTACATACCCAAACCGGATGGTCGGCAACGCCCGATCGCGGTCGCCGCCCTTGAGGACAAGATCGTCCAGAGGGCCACGGCTGCGGTGCTGAGCGCGATCTACGAGGAGGATTTCCTCGGGTTCTCGTATGGGTTCCGACCCGAACGCAGCACGCACGATGCGATGGATGCGCTCATGGTCGGGATCACCAGCACAAAGGTGAACTGGATACTGGACGCTGACATCCGCTCGTTCTTCGACACGGTGAGCCAGGAGTGGCTCATCAGGTTTGTAGAACATCGCGTCGGCGACCGACGTATCATCCGCCTGATCCAGAAATGGCTCAAGGCAGGCGTCCTGGAAGACGGAATCGTGACGGTCAGTGACAAGGGGACCGGGCAGGGATCGGTGATCTCACCGCTTCTGGCCAATCTCTACTTACACTACGTTTTCGATCTCTGGGCCGAGCGCTGGCGACGGCGTGAGGCAGCGGGCAATATGATCATCGTGCGCTACGCCGACGACCTCATTGTTGGCTTCGAGCACGAGACCGACGCCCGTCGCTTCCTCGACGAGATGCGTAAGCGGTTACAGGAGTTTGCACTGTCGCTTCATTCGGAGAAGACCCGGCTGATCGAGTTTGGACGCTTCGCGGTGGAAAACCGCAAGCGGCGCGGGCTCGGCAAACCGGAGACCTTCACCTTCCTGGGCTTCACCTTTATCTGCAGCAAGACTCGTCGGGGTAAATTCCAAATCAAACGAAAGTCCCGGCGCGATCGCATGCAGGCAAAGTTGCAAGCCATCAAACAGGAAATGCGACGGAGCATGCATCAGCCGATTCCCCAGCAGGGAAGATGGTTGCAGCAGGTCGTCACCGGTTACTTCAACTACCACGCGGTGCCGACAAACAGTTCGTCACTGTCCGCGTTCCTATTCCACGTTACCAATCTCTGGCGGCGAACGCTGCAGTGGCGGAGCCAAAAAGATGGGATGACCTGGGAGCGGATCAAGCGGTTGGCCGACCACTGGCTCCCGAAACCGCGAATCCTTCATCCGTGGCCAGAGAGTCGCTTCGCCGTCAGACACCCAAGGTGGGAGCCGTATGCCCGAATTGGGCCCGTACGGATCTGTGCGGGGGGCGCGAGGTAACTCGCGTCCCTACCGCGAAAGTGACGTTTCGGGGCCACCAGGTCCGTTGATGACCCCGGAACGGACTTAGAATCGCTCGGGCCGCTTAACCCCAAATCGCAAACCAGATGCTGCTGCTCGTAGGGAGTAATGCTGATGCTCGGATTTCGAGACCGCCTGATCTGACTATCTTATTGATCGAACGGACGGCTTGAAGTCTGGAGCCGCTGGTGTCTGATGATGGGAAACCTGTCCCGCATTGGTGTACTGACCATATGGTTGATTGGCGCGTCCCCACTCGCCGCTGAGCCATTTGGCGTCGCCACGGTTCCAGCAGCACCAGACAGCCGGATCTCTGCGATATGGCGCGACCTGCAGGCGGCCATGCGCGCGGATGAGCAGATCATCGTTGTATGCCGTGCCAATCCGGCCTGCGGCTCTCCCGCGGCCCTTCGGTTCATCGCGATAGTCGATGAGGCGCGTCGGTATCAAGGGCGCGCGCTGCTCGGCCACATCAACCGCGCCGTTAACCTTGCGATCCCGACGACGCGCGGCGATGTGTCATGGCAGTCGCCCCTGAAAGCTTTGGCGTCGTCCGGCGACTGCAAGAGCTATGCGGTGACGAAATATGCGGCCCTCGGTGCCGCTGGCATTGCGCCGGAGGACCGACGATTAGTGATCGTTTGGGACAACGCGCGCCCGCAGGAAACCCATCTAGTCGTAGTGGTGCGCGTTGCACAGCGATGGCTAGTCCTTGATAGCCGAACCCTGACTTTGGCCGACAGCGACGACCAACAAGCCTACCAACCGTTACATTCGTTCGACCATTCCGGAGTGCGGGATTTTCCGCCGTTGGCCCCGGCGGCGCGCCGCGCGCAGCTCCAAGAACCAAAACCGCAACAATAGTCCGGAGTACGGCTGCTGGAGATGGTCCAATCTGTGAGCAGGGATCGAATGAAGCTTCTGTTTGCTGCGCTGCATGAGTCTCTTGTTAGCACTTTTGAGACATGCCGACCGGACGTTACGATGTCCGCTCGTGAGGGAAGATCGGAAGTAGGCCGTGCTGGCGCTGACTTCCGAAAATGACCCTGGCTGTGTAAAAACGTGAGATCTTACAAACCGTGGAGAATCTGATTCTTAGATGTCGCTGTGCCGCAGCTCAGTATGCTCCTCACACGCTATGAAGGGGCATTTGAAGAAAAGCTTTTCTCCGCGATTTGCTCGCTGCTGCGTTTTTACACAGCCAAGACCCACACCTGACATGAGCATCAATTTAAGATGCACCCGAAACGCCCCGGTCGCTGCCGCTTGTGGGTCTTCTCAGAGCCCCATTTACCAATTGCAGCCAATCACCGCGTCCGAAGGTTTTCGGGCCCCGCTCGACGGCAATGCCGCTCGATGTTAAGATTGGGTATCTCGGTACTAAGTGACCATCTCCCACGAGGTCGAGGATTTTGTGCTTAGCTTGGTTGCGCAATTGCATGCGGAATACTGCGTGGCGCAGCAACGACGTAAGTGCCCTTGAGAACGACTAACCCAACAGATCGGGTATTCATGATAGTTTGGAGAAGCGCACATGATCGGTTTGTTGTTTGAAAGCAAGTTGATAGCAAAACCCCTGTCTTGTTTCGTCTTTCTCTTGGCAATGTGGTGTGGCTTCTCCGCGCATGCCCAGCAATCGTCCCTTCCCTATGGAGGGGGAGCGGGCACAATCGAAAAATTCGAACGTTTCCATAACGACCGCGATCAGACTGCCAAAACGGGGCAGCCGTTCAAGATAGAAGGCAATTGCCAATCTGCTTGCACTCTATTTCTGAAACTGAGAAACGTTTGTATTGATCCGAACGCCCAGCTCCGTTTTCACGTTGGCGGAAGTCCGTATACCACGCAGGTGATGCTCAATTCATACAACGGAAAGCTTCGGAGTTTTTTGATCAAGAATCATTACATGGACACAGAGCAATTTCATGCCATTTCCGGGCGTGAAATGATTGAAACGTTTGGCTACAAGCGATGCCCGGGGACGTGAAATTTTTAAATTCTCGGTGCTGTTCGACACTTTTGTGTCGTGCGCAACCACGCCGTTGGCCGCCTCAACGTGCTTGACGGCGCGATCATCGCCCAGTGCAACCGCCATCGCCATTCAGGAGTTCCTTGCCTTCCTCGTCACATCGAGGCCAACGTGCCAGCCTAGCCCGACGTCCATCTCGGAGGATTTCATGAAAATACCAATTGCGCTCGTTATACCGGCCTTTCTCAGCTTGACCGTCGCGTCGTCTTTTGCGCCCGCATTTGCTGCCCCACCCAAATGGTCCTGCTCGTCGGCTTCAGCAGCTTGCATAAAACTTTACAGCGACTCCCCCGAATTGGCTGCTAAGTGCCAGCCGGCCCGAGCGAGCTGTATGAGCACAGGCACATTTGTTGGGCCGAAGGGCAAAGCGTTCCCGGGCATGGTGAAGAGGTAACTGTTACGGGCTGAGAGGACGGCTGCTTCACTACCCCTGACAAATCGTCTCGCGAAGGACTAGACTTCCGATTCTGACCCGGATGTATGGTCCGGCCGTGCGTTGCAAGGGGTTCGTCGATCTGGTGGTAAGCGGTCTTGCATCAATGTATCCGGTCTCTAGTTGGAGCCGTTTTGCTCCGGACCATCATGGATATCAGCGCGCGTGCGACCTCATTAACGGACAGGCCTCGACGGGCCATCCGGGTCACCAGTGTTCGCATGCGCCGGGAAGACCGATCCTCCATCTCTACTTATCCTCTCGCAGACCTCGGCTGGAAACTGCTGATAGGTTACGTCATCGCTTGCTCCTCATATCGCGCAGTTCCTTTGTTCGAGCCAAAGGCCGTTCCTTCGTCCCGGCCCGCAGAACGTCGATCGCGTCGCGCGCAGGGGCGGTCAAGGCCGGCCGTTGCACTTGGCGTGCGGCGGGCCCCGGCGTTGCCAGGCCGCGCCTTGACAGCACCGAGCACGGCGCGAGGATCAAGCGGGTCGGACGCCTGCATCGTCGGTCCTCGTCAGCTCGAAGGCGCGTCCTTTAGCCAGCACCGCCCAGGCGATGCGGGCAAGCTTATTGGCGAGCGCGATCGCCAGCACGTTGTGGTGCAACCGCCTCTTGGCGGCTTCGATCCAGGATTTGAGCCCGTAACGTTCCCAGTTCTTTATTCTGACCAGCACAACCCATGCCGCCTGCACAAACAGAACGCGCAAGTAGCGATTGCCGCGCCTCGAGATTTTGCCGAGGATCGTGCGATCTCCGGTCGAGATCTGCTTGGGCACCAGTCCGAGCCAGGCGCCGAAGTCGCGGCCTTTGGAGAATACGTCTCCAGTGCCGATCGCGGCCACCATGGCGCTCGAAATGATCGGTCCGATGCCAGGCACCGTCATCAGGCGCGAACATGCCTGATCTTGACGGGCCAGTGCTTCGATCTCGCCGGATAGGCCATCGATGCGCTGATCCAGCCGGCGCCAGTCGCCCGCCAACTCCTCGATGATACGCAACATGCGGGGCGACAGGGCATCGGTGCGCGTCGCTAGGATGGTGGGCAGTTCCGTGCGCAGGAAGCCGATACCCTGGCGCACGGCGATCCCGCGTTCCAGCATGAAGGCGCGAATCTGGTTGATGATGCCGGTGCGTTGCGACACCAGCCGCTCGCGCACCCGATGCAGCGCCTGCAGATCCAGTTGCTCCGCGGTCTTGGTCGCCACGAACTTCATCGTCGGGCGCTGCACGGCTTCGGCAATCGCTTCGGCATCATTGAAGTCGTTCTTCTGTCCCTTGCTATAGGGGCGGACATATTTGGCCGGCATCAACCTGGCATCGTGACCAAGCGATGCGAGTTTGCGGCTCAGGTGATGTGCGCCGACGCAGGCTTCCATGCCGATCAGGCAAGGCGGTATATTGGCGAGCCGCGCTTCCACTTGGCCACGCGACCATTTTTGCCGCAGCACGATGGCGCCGCGCGCATCGTGACCCACGACGTGGAACGAGTTCTTGCCAATATCGATGCCGATCACGGCGATCGCGGTATTGGGTGTCTGAGACATGGCGTGCTCCTTGTCTTTGGCGCCCCTTGCCAGCTTCCCTTGCTGGCGGGGCAGGAGCACGGCCCGACCATCCCATTCTGATGTCCCCAGTCAAGCACACAGCGCACGGTTTCCCATCTCCACGAGGACTCATCGTGAAGTTCTTGCGCCGATGAATCGTGCAGAGGAGAAGGCGGGATCCAAAGACGTCGGTGAACAGGCTCTGATGCGCGGGTTGGATACCGCATTTCCGTTTTTTCGTCTGGGGCTGTCCCTGGTCTAACGTCGGGCGTCGATCGGATGATCGGCCACATAATGGGTTTCAGGAATTCCCCTGCCGTGGTCCCACCTTCACCTCTGCACAATTGATGATGTCTGCGACTCCCCTGATCCTGATTGCAACAAAGGGGGCTGTGGGCCGGTCGAGCGCACCTCACGACTCGAGCGGTCCACAGCCCCCAACGACGTTACGCCTGCCGAGGTGGCATGAGCTCTCGATTGATTGCCCAAATGAAGGCGGATAGCTCTCGGGCAATCGCCGTGACGATTACGGTTCGCCGCTTGCCCTTCCGCTCGAGTGAGCGGAAGCGTCCGCACAATCTGGTTTGCGCTTTCCACGCAATCTCTCGCGCGCGTCTCGGTGCGGCCTCCACCTTTGGCTGCTTGTCTCGGCTTACGCGCGGCGGATATCGATAGCTCCAGGCCGCTTCGACAAGAATACGTCGCGCCCGCCCATTACCGGCCTTGGTGATGCCGCCGCGCTTGACCTTATCGCCAGTCGAGCTTTCCGTGGGCACCAGACCCAGATAGCCCATCAGCTCGCGCGGATTTTGAAAGCGGGAGAGATCACCGATCTCGGCCAGCACCCCCACAGCCGCAATGAGATCAATCCCCCGCATCGCCTGCAGCGCCGCGACAACCTCGGCAAGCGACCACTCGGGTACTACCTCGCGGATGGCATCTTCCAAACGCTCCATCCGCTCACTTTCCTGGCGTATCCCCTCAAGTAACTCTTCGAATGCGATGCGCTGCTCGCGATGCTCGAGCTTCTGTGACATCAGCCATCTCATGTGGGCTGGTCCCCACGTTGTCTTGCCCGGATAGATGCGTCCCAGCCGCAGCATCAATGACGAGATCTGTTGACGCTTGCCCTGGAGGTCCTTCTTCACTGCCTGACGGGCGCGCGAGAGATCGCGCATAGCCTCATGGCGCTCGTCCGGCACCCACACCGCGGTGAGCTCGCCCGCGCGCAACAGCTTGGCGAGGCTTACCGCATCGCGCCGGTTCGTCTTCACTCGATCGCCGGCCTTCTTCGGAACGAGCGAGGGGGCCACCACCAGGCAGTCATGGCCGAGGCTCTTGAGCAGTCTGTAGAGGCCATATCCTGTCGGCCCTGCTTCGTAGCAAAACGTCAGATGACAGCATTTCGCCGCAAGCTTTGCCACCAGCTTTCGGATCGCTGCCTCTGTGGCAGAAAACTCCCCGAGATATCGTACCTCGCCGCCACGGCCGCCATCGGCAATGGCTATTGCATTGCGCGATTTTGACGTATCGATTCCGACAAAGACCTCAGTATGATGACCCACGACTCGCCCTCCTTGTTTGAGGCTCTGCCCGGTCCATCCAGGCAACCCTCGTCGCAACATCGAGGGTGAGTCGCCTCATTTTGTGGAGGGGACATACAGTCTAACGGACCTCATCGACCCGGGCGGCTGGGGACCCTCATCTTGTCCTAAGTATCGCGCCGTAAGCATGATTGGGGGGCGCGTTTCAGGAGGATGATTCATGCAAAAAGATTTCCGTTACCAGGCGCTCGGCGCGCTTTGCTTTCTACTGCTCGCACTTACCCTGAGCGGCCAAGGATTAGCCCAACAAGCGGCGAGCCGAAGCCTGTCCCAAGTCAACATTTCGCCCTTCCGAATCGTTGCCGAAGATGCGCTGGCGATTGTCAATTCGGGCAATCTCAAGCGCGCCAAGGCGCGGATCAAGGATCTCGAAACGGATTGGGACCGCGCCGAGGCAAAGCTTCGTCCGCGCAGTCCTGAGCAATGGCGAGCCATCGACAAAGCGATCGACGCAGCCCTGCTGCAACTGCGTGCTGACAGCCCGCGGGCTCCGGCCGCCAAGGAAGCTTTACAAAATCTGCTCGTCGAGCTTGGTCGGCCCGATCAAAGCGCAGCCGCTGCGCCGGGAAAAACCGAAGCTAGCGACTTGGCCAAGCTTCCGATTACAGACATCATTGCGGTGGTTGAGAAATTGCAGGCCGGCACCAGAGTGCTTGACGTGAGCTTTGAGCCCAAAGACGGCCAGCCGGCCTATTTGGTGCGGACCTATGCGAATGGAAAAATCTGGGACGGTCTTCTCGACGGTGTGACCGGCGCGGCCATTGGCGGCGGCACGGTCATAGATGAGCTGGCACTTGACGATGAGGACAAGGCGGAAGTGGCAGCATCGAAGCACGCGAAAATCACGCTGCGACAGGCCATCGAAACAGCCGAGAAGGCCGGCGAAGGCCGTGCACTTAATGCTGGATTAGAACAAGTGCGCGGGCGGGTGGTATGGGAGATTTTGATTCAGAACACCAAAGTGTCTCGGCAGGTTCACATCGATCCGATCACTGGAGAGATTTTGTGAGGGCGGCCGATTTCTTACAGGCCGGTCGTGTGATTCCAAGGATCGCAATGTTTCGCTAGGTCTGCTTTTGGGCACTTTTCGGACATGAGGGACCGCTTCGGCGATGTCCGTTCTCGGGCGGTGGAGCAGGCATGCGCGTCACGCAACCGCGCGGTTCGGGACATCAACGTTCTTCAAACCAAATTTAGGCTTGCTCCGTAGATCGCGTATCTGAGGTTGGTGGGGTGCCATTTACCGTCGCAAACTGATCGCAAAATGCTAGGCTTTAGCCATTGCACAAGGCAAGTTTCAGGGGGCAGCTCGAGTTTATCACGCTTGTAGGCGATCTTGCGGGAGGCTCAATTGGTTTCAGTCGATCATTTTAAATACGAGTTAATTGCGCAGTTGCGAAGCGCCGCGGCACAGGGCGCGACAACGGTCGTGGTCAACTCGACCGAGCTCTGCCGATCCATTCGCAATGCCAACCACTCGACGCAGGCTTGTTGTGAGGCAATGGAGGCGGAAATAAAACCCGGCGACGTTGTGATCGAGCAGAAGAGCGGCACTGGGATGACGGTCCGCTATCTGTTGCCTCGTAAAGACGGCTGAGAAACCGGATCGCATCGGCGCCCGTTAGTCGCTCGATCATCGAAGCTGCTTGCCACCAGTGAGGTGATAGAGCGGGAGCGGCCCGGCTGTGCGTTGCAAGCTGGATTTGATGATCTGGAGATGATTGGTCTTGCGCTTCTGCATCCGGCCCTTGAACGGAGCGTTTGTGCTTCAGGCCATCATGGATATCCGCGCGCGCCCGATCTCATTCTCGGAAAGGCCCTGAAAGGCCGCTAGTGCCACCAGATCACGGATGCGACGGCGAGACCGTTTCTCCATTTCCTCAATCCAACTCGCAGACCTCGGCAAGTATCGTTCTGCTTGGCTTGGTGGTGCTAGGGATCAGCCCTTAGGTTAAACCCGAGCGCTTACGCTGTTCTCGGCTCGACGCGTGCTTCGTAGCTGCGACCTTGCGCCAAAACGGTCCAGGTAATCCGCGCCAGCTTGTTGGCCAGTGCAGTTGCCAGAACATTGTGATGCAGGCGTTTTGCGGCAGCCGTGAGCCATACTCCGAAGCTGTGCTTTTGCCAGTTTTCCGGTCTGAGCAGAATAACGCGAGCACCCTGCATGAACAGCATGCGAAGATAGCGGTTTCCACGCTTGGTGATGCGGCCTAGGATGGTACGATCACCCGTGGACATCTGCTTCGGCACCAGGCCGAGCCACGCCGCAAAGTCGCGTCCTTTTACAAAGGCAGTGCCGTTGCCGATCGCAGCCACCATTGCGCCTGCAATGATCGGGCCGATGCCCGGGACCGTCATCAACTGCCGGCAGCTCGCGTCGCCGCGCGCCAGGGCCTCGATCTCATCCGTCACATTTTCGATTCGCTCATCGAGATGAGACCAGTCGCCGGCGAGGTCCTCAACAATCCTGACCATGCGGGGCGACAATACGTCGGTACGCGTAGCCAAAATGTCTGGAAGTTGATGTCGCAGGAAGCGAAGTCCTTGCCGCACAGGCATGCCGCGCTCGAGAAGAAAACTGCGGATTTGGTTGATCACAGCTGTACGATCGCTGATGAGGCGAGACCGAACGCGGTGGAGCGCCTGGAGATCTAATTGATTGTCGGTTTTTACTGGAACACAGCGTGTCGAGGGACGCTGCACGGCTTCGGCGACTGCGTAGGCATCCCGGAAGTCGTTCTTGTGGCCTTGCCGGAACGGTTTGGCATAAGCGGGCGGTACCTGCTTTAAGTCATGGCCGAGCGCACTTAGCTCGCGAGCCACATAGTGCGTCGACATGCCAGCTTCGATTCCGATCAGGCCCCGCGGCACATTGGCGAGCCGGGCTGCGATCCGGCCGCGGGCAATCTTCTCCGCAAAACGATTGCCCCCTGGTCGTCGAGGCCGATCAAATGCATGATGTTCTTGCCTGTATCGATGCCAATGGTGTGAGCGACTGTAGCGGCTGTCTTATGGGACATGGCGATGTGCTCCTCGTGCTTCTAAGCCCCCCGCGGACTCTGAGAGCCGTTAGGGGCGGGAGCACGGCCGGTCCATCCCATTCTCGGACTGTGATGTCCCGCTTGAGTGTGCGCCGTGGAAAGGCGGCGCTTTCCAGTGGGTGTAAGTCCCACCCGGCAACCGCTCCAGCCGGAAGCAACCGGAGCAGTCATGGAGGTAACAAAGTGGCTGAAGCCTTCGGTATGCGTGTCACGAATTGGTGACAGCGCGAGTGTGCAGGCCGTAACGCGAGTAAACGCCGAGCAAACCTCGAAAAGGACGATGCGCAGGCCGACCCGACCACTCTTTCGGGGAAGGCTGATACGGTTGGGTGCAAGAGCGAATTAATACTCCCAGCCGCTGCGCCGGGGTAGTGGCGACGGCATGTACACAAGGAAAGCGTACGCAACACGGGAAGCCCCATGGCGTGGCCAGCGATGACCAACCGAACGCCCGCGAGGGACAGGTCGGGCGCCTTGGGGTGGCGGAGAGGTTCGCAGTACCGCTGAAGCCGGGTAACGCCGGTGGAGGGAAGGGACCTCAGTTCAAGACAGACGCAACAAGTAGTGAGGGATTTGGAGATTGGGTAACCTATCAACTCCGAAAACTGTTCAGAAACTGCAGAAGGCGTTGCACGCGAAAGCGAAGGCAGAAGCCGGCTATCGGTTCTATGCCCTGTACGACAAGATCAGCCGCGAGGACATTCTGGCCCATGCCTATGCCCAGTGCCGCTCCAACAAGGGCGCACCGGGTGTGGACGGTCAAGACTTTGCGGATATCGATGCGTATGGCGTAGGGCGATGGCTTGGCGAACTGGCGCTTGCGCTCCGGGAGGAAAGCTACCGACCGGATCCTATCAGAAGAGTGTTCATCCCGAAGGCCAACGGCAAGCTCAGGCCGCTGGGCATCTCGACCGTGCGGGATCGGGTCTGCATGACGGCAGCGATGCTGGTGCTGGAACCGATCTTCGAAGCCGACCTTCCACCCGAACAGTACGCGTACCGTCCTGGGCGAAATGCCCAGCAGGCGGTAATTGAGGTGGACCGGCTGCTGTTCCGAGGCCATCCGGAAGTCGTTGACGCCGACCTCGCGGACTACTTCGGGAGCATCCCCCATGCCGAACTACTAAAGTCGGTAGCGCGCCGGATTGTTGATCGGCGCGTGCTGCATCTGATCAAGATGTGGCTGGAATGCCCCGTAGAAGAAACCGATGATCGAGGAAGGAAGACACGCACGACCGAAGCCCGGGACAACCGGCGAGGCATCCCGCAAGGGTCACCCATCTCCCCACTACTGGCGAATATTTACATGCGCCGGTTTGTGCTGGGATGGAATATGCTCGGGTTGGAGCAAAGCCTCGGCTCTCGTATCGTGACCTACGCCGACGATCTCGTGATCCTGTGTCGGAGAGGCAAAGCCGAAGAAGCCTTGCAGCAACTGCGCAAGATCATGAGCAAGCTGAAGCTCACGGTCAACGAGGAGAAGACACGAATCTGCAGGGTTCCGGAAGGTGAGTTCGACTTCTTGGGCTACACGTTCGGACGGATGTTCTCAGAGAGAACCGGCCAGGCGCGCCTGGGATACCGGCCATCGAAGAAGAGCATCAAGCGCATGGTTGAGAAAATCCACGCACTGACAGACCGAACGGGGACATGGCAAGAAACCACAAAGCTGGTGGGCAAGGTGAACCGCACGCTGCGCGGATGGTCGAACTACTTCCAAGTAGGCACTGTCAGCAAGGCGTATCGGGCACTCGATAGCTACACCGCGATGCGGTTGCGCCGGTGGTTGCGCATCAAGCACAAGGTCAGGCGACGCAAGGGCGGGACCTATCCACTCCCGCATCTCTACGGGCACTTCGGGCTCGTACGGCTGAGCATGCTTGGGCACGACGTGCCGTGGGTGAAGGCGTGACGTTTTGTCCGAGAGCCGGATGCGGGAAATCCGCCTGTCCGGTTCGATGAGCGGAGTGTGAAAACGGGGCCATGGTCGAACCAGTAAGGCACCGCCAAACGAAAGGGGCGGAAACAGATATGTTCGAACCTAAAACTACCGCGTCACACTTCGACTCTACCCGGTTTCTGCGATAAAGCAGAAGTCAGACTTCGGGGCCGCTAGGGCAGCTTTTGACCCATGTGCGACATCAGTGAATCCCCTATCAGTCCGATGTTCCTTTGAGCCACAGTTGCGATTGATGCTGCGACCTCGGGCTAAATGGACACATTGGTCAACGATGTTGACTATTGAATATTCAAAAATATATTGAATGAGCGACCTTGCAAGACAATCGACAAAGCGCAAAATTTATAACCCGTATTGAGATTACAATTTTTTGACTGGTCTCCGACCTCGACTTACGCAGTGTCTTTTTGACGCCATCGTTTTCGGTGTTGGTCATGGAAATGCAACACGTCCGCAACTTCTTAGCGATTTGTGACGAACCGAGCTTTACGCACGCCGCACAAAAGTGCGGGATCAAACAACCATCGCTCGGTGAAGCCATCAAGCGCATGGAGCAGGCTATCGGGGGCGATCGTTTTGTACGATCCTCACCTGTCCGACTGACCGGCCTTGGGCTCCAGTTACGTCCAATCTGCGTCCAAATCAGCGAACTGCCTGAAAAAGCATGCGCTATGTCAATTTCGTTCGAAGACGCAGGGCGTTTTACTGACCCAACGCCAACACGTGAAGACTATCAATAGCATCGCAAGTCAGTCCAATCGTGGAAGCTCGCAATGAAGCCTAAAGCAAAAACCAACCTACCATTAGAAGTAATTGGCTTTTCCAACTTGGCTTAGTTATCAGCCTGACCGTCGCACTCGTATCATCGCGGTCTGCGAACTTGGAATTGGTGATGGCTTTCTTAGATTAAAACGCACATTGCGGGGGTACGATTCATACCACATTGGCAGTCGTTTGAAAAATCCAACTTTTCGGAGAAGGAGGCAGCGATGAACGTGCTGAAAGCTGCAATCGTCGGCCTGGCCCTGATGTCAGGCAATACACTGGTCCGCGCCGACGTCATCACCGACTGGAACAGAACCGCAATGGACGTGATGAAGGCGGTCAACGTGGGCGGTAACCCGTGGACGCGCAGCATGGCCCTGGTGAACGTGTCTATGTCTGACGCGGTCAACTCGGTACAGAACCGATATTCGCGTTACATGGCAACGGAGCTTCCAATTGACCCGAACGCCTCGGCCGAGGCCGCGGCCGCGGCGGCTGCACGCGAAATTCTCATGCGCCAATATCCCGGCCAGAAGGCGCAGATCGATGCAGCCTTCGCGGAGACGATGCAAACCATTCCGGACAACCCCGCACGGGTTGCGGGTATTGCTTTGGGCGAAAAAGCTGCGGCCGCCGTTTTCGCCGAACGTCAGAGCGACGCGACAAACGTGCCCGACACATACCGCCCGCTCACCACGCCTGGCGTATGGGTGCCGACCACGCCGCCGCTCTTCCCACAATATGCGACGGCCAAGCCGTGGGGCATGGACAGCGCGAGTCAGTTCCGCCCGGGTCCACCCCCGGCCCTCAACGGTGCTCTTTACGCGCGCGATTACAACGAAACCAAGGAAATGGGCGGAGTGAAAAGCACGAAGCGGACCGACGCGCAGTCCGACGCCGTGCGCTTCTGGACACAGGCCAACCTTGGGCCCGCATGGTTCCAGGCGGCCAGGCAGGCTTCCGCTCGTCGCGGCCTCTCTGTGGCAGAAAACGCGCGAGTGTTCGGACTGATGTCCATGGCTCTCGCCAACTGCTTCATCGTCGATTGGGACGCCAAATTCCAATACAATTTCTGGCGGCCGATCACCGCGATCCGCAACGGCGACCAGGACGGCAACGATGCGACCGAACGCGACGCAGGCTGGCAGCCTCTGAACGCCACGCCGATGCATCCGGAATACCCGTCGCAGGCGGGGATCAACGCGGGTGCGGCGCGAGGCGTTCTGGAAGCTGCTTTCGGCAGCGGGCCGGAAGACTTCATCGTGTACGATACTTCCGACGCGCGCCTGTCACGCCAATTCACCAGCTTTGCGCAGATGGACCAGGAGCACAAAGAGGTGCGCATCTGGGGCGGCATTCATTTCCGCAATTCGCTAGAGGTCGGAGAGGCGATGGGTCGCAAGATCGCCGACCATCTCGTGGCAAATTACATGAAGCCGGCGCGGTAGGCCCATGTTCGGTGCCATCTCAAGGCGCTTGGTAACTGGCGGGGCGCTGCTGCTCGCCGCCTTCCTTGCCGCGGACGCCGCGGAGATCGACGACGATCTGCCCGACCTTGCTGACCAGATCGCGCAGATGGCCTCCGAGGTCGCGCTCGAGTTGCAGCAAATCTGTCCGCCTGCTTCACCCTCGGACCAAGCAGCCTTCGACCGATGCCGGCGCAGCCTGTTCGGCGACTCCGCGCTGCGGCGCAGCCTCGCGCCGAGGCTCCTGTGGGGCCGCCGGAATCAGGACGCCGGGGCAGAGCTCAAGAATACCAATCTCACGCAGTTTGCGCCCGATGTGATTGCCGGCCTCTACCTCTCGCTGTTCATGTACAGCGGCGAGTACAGCACCGAGTACGTCGAACGCGAGCGATTGTACCTGATCCGTCTGCGGGCAGGGTTCCGCAACCTGTTGCCGCCCGGGCAGTTTCCGTATCCGTTCTGGCACGACGAGGCGAAGTGGGGTGTTTATCAGGCCGCCAATTCGGTTCTGCTCTGGGTCAATCCAAAGACCGCGAAGATCGTCATCGGGCAATTCACCGAGCGGGGCAGCGACAGCCCTGTTGTCTCCACGCAACCGATATGGCCCAAGTTCGATGGCAACTGGATGTGGATGGACAAGGAGGGACGCATCCAGCCGCGCGTGACACTCTTCGACGGCTTGTTCCGTCAAGACAATCCTTATCTGCCAAAGCTCGACTTCACATACAGGACGCTGGCGCTGCGGATGCGCGACGCGCAATGCGATAAATGTCACGCGCCGAACAACCCCCTGCCGATGCGCCGGCTAGTGCTGATGCACACTCCGGCCCACGCGGCGGGCGAGATCGCCCGGCTAATGACGGCGGTGCGTGAGGACAGGATGCCGCGCGACGATAACGGCATCGAACAGCCGCTCGAGCCCGCGCTCAAACGTGCACTGCTCGAAAGTGGCGGAGCCTTCGAAGAGTTAGTGAAGGCTGCAAAAGATTGGGAAGCGTCACACCGGGATTGAATGCCGAGGCATTGCGATGTCTCTTGTTGGCACGAAACGGAGCTCCAGGGATGTCCGTAGTTCGGTCGCTATCGGGGGGTTGAGCCGGCAACGGTAAACCGGACATAGTCCGAGGGGGCCGGATTCGGTAGCGATTGACCCGAAATGCGACATCGAGCTCATAGCGAATTTCTACTACGCCCAACAGGTTGATGAGAAAAGTCGCAAAATCTTCCAGGACTTCGTGCTTCCTAGCCCGGCCGAAAGGAATACTCCGGAGAGTCTGGCTGGGCCTGGTGCTTCCATGGAAGGTCGAGCCGATTTCGGAGGAAGTTGTTCCATGGACGAAGATATCTTGCGCAAAATGGAGGAGCGTCTCGGACCGCTCCATGCGAGACAGCGATTGGGGATTGAGACGGACCACGAGGCACAAATCTTCGGCCAAGGCCTCCTCTCCTTTCATATAAAGAACTGGTATCCGGTCCATTCTGTCATTCGAAATGCACTAAAGCTGACCGGTCTCTACTGGCGCGGACGCCGAAATACAGGAAGCATTCTTGTCAAGCGCAATGATGTTATGTTCAAGGAGTTGCCACCGCTTTTCGACGGCTTCACCATACTCCACCTTAGCGACATGCATGTGGACATGAATGAAGCTGCCATGCAGCGCCTGATCGAACTCGTCGGCGAAATGCGCTACGATCTATGTGTTCTAACCGGCGACTATCGGGGAAAGAATTTTGGACCGTTCGAGGCAACCTTGAACGGCGTCGCACGAGTGCGAGTTCATCTAAAGGGGCCCGTTTATGGGGTTCTGGGCGACCACGATACCATCCAAATGGTTCCGGGGCTGGAAGCCATGGGAATACGTATGCTGCTCAACGAGAGTGAGGTGATTGTGCGCGGCGATCAGCAAATCTATCTTGCCGGAATCGATGACGCTCACTGCTTCAAGGCCGACGATATCGAAAAGGCTGCGTTGCAGATACCGTATGGCGAGTTCTCCATCCTATTGTCACACACACCGGAGATCTATCGTCAGGCGGCTCATGCCGATTTTAATTTGTTGCTGAGCGGGCATACGCACGGTGGACAGATCTGTCTGCCAGGATCTATTCCGATCATACTTGATGCAGTATTGCCTCGACGGATGGGGGCGGGAGCTTGGCAGTATCACGACATGGCTGGCTACACCTCTGTGGGTGCTGGATCGAGCGTCGTTCCTGTTCGTCTCAACTGTCCACCAGAAATCACCTTGCACGGCCTTCGTTCGGGCTAACGGCGAGGCCTAATATGGTTCGTCGCGCAGGTGGGTCCGGAATAGAAAACGAGACAGAACTAGCGCGCCAATAAAAAAGATCCCGACGCCAAGCGCTATGTCTGCGATTGTCAATGAAAGTGCGTCGCGGCATGCCAGCATCGGAAATAGGGATTCGGGAACCTGATCGAGCCCGAGTGCCTGGCTGCTCGGCGGATAGTTTAGGCGGCGCTTCACGAAACTGGAGAACAAATCGCCCGCCATAGCCGCGCCCGCTACGATTGCACCGATTGTCAGATCCAGACCGATAAGCGGGGCGCTTGCTGTCGTGATGAGGACTGAAATCAAAATACCGCGGATGGTTTTCGATGGCCCAAACAACGGCCGCCCATCAAAAAGTATGGTGCCAGCATCCAGCGGAAAGGGAAAACGTGGGCCAAAAATCTTCTTCGCAACGATCGGTGTGCCGTTCGCCAACGTCGTTAAAACCAATAATTGCAGAAGATGCAGAAGTTGCATTTCTTCAGCTTAGCTTATAGTTACCTCCGACGTTAGTTCGATCTTCTATTGACTACTATGAGCGCCTTTCAGTGGAACGTCTTGCGCCGGTCATCCAAGGCGCCACGGTCGAGCTGATCCATCAACCTGAAGACGGCGAAGGCGGTCGGATGATCGCCGCCGCTGTCGCGGCTCGGCTGCGCCGACGTGATCGAATAGCGATGCAGTTTGTTGCAGTGCACGAATCAAATGACCCAACGCGACATTCAGTCGAAGCGTGGGAATTAGCCACTGACGGGTTGACCTTGGCCTGATGAGAATGCGCTATATCTACCCGAAGGCCGTTCAAGAGGGCTAGCTGGTGGACGAAAACATTCTGCGCAAACTCGAGATCCGTCTCGGGCCGCTCCATGCCCGGCAGCGATTGGGGATTGAGCGAGATCACGAAGCTCAGGTATTTGGCCAGGGCCTCACATTCTTTCACCTTGAAAACTCATCTTGGGCCGAGTGGATCATTCGAAATGCTCTGAAGGCAACCGGGCTCTACTGGCGTGCACGACAGAATGCAGAACGCATTCTCGTCAAACGAAACGATATGAGGTTCAAGACATTACCGCCCCTCTTTGAGGACTTCACCATTCTCCACATTAGCGACCTTCATGTGGATATGAATGAAGTTGCCATGAACAGACTCATCGAGCTGGTTGGCAGCATGCAGTACGATGTGTGTGTCCTAACTGGCGATTATCGGGGTCGGACGTTTGGGCCGTTCCAGCCCGCGCTGGATGGTGTCGCGCGATTGAGAACTCATCTGAAACTGCCTATCTATGCCGTGCTCGGTAACCACGATACGATTCAGATGGTTCCCGGGCTCGAAGCCATGGGCATTCGCGTGCTGCTCAATGAATGCGAAACAATTGTTCGCAAGGACCAACGGATCTATCTGGCGGGAATCGACGATGCACATTTCTTCAGAGTGGACAACATCGAAAAAGCCGCTCTCTCGATACCCTGCGGTGAGTTTTCGATCTTGTTGTCTCACACACCGGAGGTCTATCGTCAGGCTGCCCATGCCAACTTTGATCTGATGCTGAGCGGACACACCCATGGCGGTCAGATTTGCCTCCCCGGATCCATCCCCATCAAGCTCGAGGCGGTGCTGCCAAGACGGATGGGGGCTGGGCCTTGGCAGTACAGCGATATGACCGGCTATACTTCCGTTGGTGCGGGCTCGAGCGTCGTTCCCGTGCGCCTCAATTGCCCGCCGGAAATTACCTTGCACCATTTACACTGCGGCTGACGCTAACCTAATACGGTTCATCACGTACACGAGCCTGAAACAAAAGTCGGGAGAGAAGTAGCTCGCCGACGAAAAATACCCCAACATCCGAGGCAGCTCTCGGCAACCGAGACTTCCTTCTAAACCGGCCCTATGGCACCGGTGACGGGGAGAATGGCAACGTGCTGCCTGACATTTCGTTTAGAAATCGTTTCCTGCTTTCCCACGCTGAACCCGCTTTCGAAACGAAGCGATCGAACAAGTCATAGGCCGATGTCAGGTTTTGATCCTGTGAACGGCTCCTCCACGGGCACGAGAGTGCGATGAACCTGGGCGCTGTCATTCAACTCGCAATTTGTGCAGTGCATGAGTCTCTTCCTGGCACTTTTGTATGGACCGGCCGTGCGTTGCAAGCTGGATTTGATGATCTGGAGATGATTGGTCTTGCGCTTCTGTATCCGGCCCCTGAACGGAGCGTTTGTGCTCCAGGCCATCATGGATATCCGCGCACACCCGATCTCATTCTCGGAAAAGGCCCTGAAAGGCCGCTAGTGCTTGCGCCGTTCGAAGCGGCCGTAGTACCGCTCGCTGAAACGACGTGCCTTGTCCTCCGATTCCGATTTTTTCTCGCCGGAGATCGAAAGAACGCCATTTGCGATTTCCAGGCTGACGTCCTTCTCGTCGAGGCCGGGCAGTTCAGCGGTGATGCGCACCTCCTTGTCCGTCTCATCGATGTCGATCTGGGGCCAGCCAAGCCCGCTCAGTCTCCGGGACGATCCGAACGGCGCAAGATCGAACCCGCGGAATACATCGTCGAACATGCGGTTCATCTCGCGATGCAACGTAAAAAATGGATTCACGTCGGCACCGCGGGAAATGGCGACCTCGCGGCCGCCGTTATTCCAGGGAATGAGATCCTTGATACCCATGATATGTTCTCCTCAATTCAACCGACTTCCGCCGCGGACAGACCGCCGCGGAAGTCAGTTCGATGATGTCAATGTGCGGCGACGTGCGGCGACGCGGTCAGGCCGCTTTGCCGTCGATCTGCCGGACGTTCGACCCGGATGAACCCGCGATGGAAATCCGCCGCGGCTTCATGGCCTCGGGGACCTCGCGGACGAGTTCGATCTGCAGCAAGCCGTTGTCGAACGCCGCTCCCTTGACCTGGACATAGTCCGCAAGGTTGAACTGCCGCTTGAAGGGCCGCGATGAAATTCCCTGGTAGAGGAGTTCGCGCTGTTGTTTCTCGGCTTTCCGGCCTTCCACCGTCAGCACGCTTTGTTCTGCGGTTATCGCGATTTCGTCCGGTGAGAAACCAGCGACCGCCAGCGAGATCAGGTAGCGGTCTTCGCCCAGGCGCTCGACGTTGCACGGCGGATAGTTTTCCTCCGTACCGGCCTGTTGTGCGGCGTCAACGAGATCGAATAAGCGGTCAAAGCCGATGGTCGACCGCCAAAGGGGAGCAAAATCGTAGGTAGTCCTCATAGCCAAATCCTCCATTGAGCAAGATGGGTACGAGCAGGCGTCGGACACCTCCGGCGCCCGTCTCCGCCAGGCCCCCGAAGGGCGCCCGGACCGCTTGTCGCGGCAGGCTAAAAATTAGAAAAAGCCGATCTGATTTCAAGTGGGCCATCACGTTCATTTTCTAAGATACTGGGGAACGGGAATCCGCCGATCTAGTTTTGCTCGTGGTCGCCTGAATTCTCGCGAAAGGCGATCAACCTCCGGCCAGGCACGCGAAGCCAAACTACCGCGTGTCTGGCTTTTCCACGCTCTCATTTTAGGCAATATTTCACGCATATTGGTGAGGCCGGCCGGTACTGCGAATGTTGACAAGCTTCCGTGTCAAGACAAGCAAAGGTGCGGCGCCACCGCCGATACCAGCGGTGGTGCCGCCTCTGCGTTCGCTTGCGACTTCTTGTTATCTGGTTGCCGTCCTGCTTAGATTTGATTCGGCATTCCAGAAACCATTGTGGGCAGACGCCGAGTGTTTCGGAACCGCCAAAGCGTTGAAGTTGGGTAGCCACAAGGTGTCAATTCCGGGTCCCTTCGACTCCGATCCAAAGTTCATCCACGGCATCGTATCGAGATAGGGAATGGGCGGGAGCGGTAGCTTTTCCGGAAACTTTGACGCAGCTTGTCGCGCGCGGTCATTGTTCAACGCACTCTCGCTCGCTTGACCGACTTGCGGAGCCACGAGGGCGCCCGCCAGCAAAAGTGCCAACAGTCTTTCCATCATGTTATCCTCCGTAAAAGGTTGCCGTCGGGCTCGTCCCTGTGGTCGCGGACATTCCCCAACGCTGGTCGCCGAACGCTCAATCAAAAGAAAGGTTCCCCTCCGAGAATTGCAGTCTTGATCGAGGCTCCTCCGGTCGTGCTGCGTCGGCAACTTCACCTTTGCCAAGAAAAGTCGGCGGTGGCGATGCCGGCTGCATCCGCTGTCAACGACGGCAAAGCCACACGACCTGTCTCGAACATCGCGGCCTGCAAGGCGACAAGAACTACTCCAGTCGCTGCGACTGTGTTTGCGATCACGAGAAGAACGACCGACGGAGTAAGCATGGCGATCAGTTCGGTGATCTTTTTCGGGCCTAGGGTCGCGCCTCCCGCTGCTTCATTTCCTTCGCCCGGGAGGAGGGCGGGCCGTCGGCCTCCCGCCGATTCGTCAGCATCGCAGCCTTCACCTTTTGAAACGCTCGCTGCTCGATCTGGCGGACCCGTTCGCGGGACACTCCATGTTCCGCGGCAAGTTCTTCAAGGGTCGCCGACTCCTCGTTCAGCCAGCGCGCGGTGAAGATATTACGCTCGCGAGGGTTGAGTGTAGCGAGGGCGTTAGCGAGGGCCTGACGGCGATGTTTGGCCTCCTGCTCCTCGGCCAAAGTGATTTCACTGGTCGGCGCGGGATCGACAAGCCAGTCCAACGTTTGTCCGGTTTCATCCTCGTCGTGGACAGGCAGATTTAGAGAAACATCTCCACGCAGGCGCCGGTCCATGGTGACAACGTCTCGCTCAGCCACCTCGAGACGCTCCGCAATCAGCCTGACCTGCTCCGGACGGAGGTCGCCGTCCTGCAGCGCCGAGATCGCGCTTTTGGCCCGCCGCAGTTTGAAGAAAAGCTTCTTCTGGCCGGCGCTGGCGGCGATCTTGACCAGCGACCAGGACCGCAGGATGTACTCCTGGATGGTGGCCCTGATCCACCACATCGCATAGGTGGCAAGGCGGACGCCCCGGTCCGGATCAAACCGCTTCACGGCCTGCATCAGGCCGATATTGCCTTCGGAGACGATTTCCGCGATCGGAAGGCCGTAGCCGCGATAGCGCATCGCTATCTTGGCAACGAGTCTCAGATGGCTGGTGACCAACTGGTATGCGGCGTCGCGATCCCGATGCTCGCGCCAACGTCTTGCGCAGGCGAGTTCTTGCTCGGGCTTGAGCAAGGGAAACTTGCGTATCTCGACGAGATATTTCGACAGCCCGGCATCGACAGACGGAGCAGGTAGAGCGGCAATGTTAAACATCTTGTATACCCCCATTTGAGCTAAGGAATTGGACCGTTTCAATTGACCTCATTTGACCGGCTCTTCTCGCTTGACCGAAGGGCGCGCCCGTGGGCACGCCAGCACAGCTGCAGCGGCCAGGGGCTGCGGCGTCGGTCGAACAACCAGCCTTCAGGCCGCTTCGCGCTCGATCTGCTGGACGTCGGATGCAGTCAGAGTGTCGATCGGGAGCCGGCGAGGCTTCGTGGCGGTCGGAATCTCTCGAACCAACTCGACCTGCAGCAGGCCGTTGTCAAACCGTGCTCCCTCGACCCGGACGTCGGCGGCCAGTGCGAACTGCCGCTTGAACGGCCGCGACGAGATCCCTTGATAGAGGAATTTCCGCTGTCCATTATCGGACTTGCGACCTTCGACGGTGAGCTTGTTCTGCTCGGCTGTTATCGCGATATCGTCAGGGGAGAAACCGGCCAGCGCCAGCGAAATCCGATACCGGTCGCCGGACAGGCGTTCTACGTTGCAGGGTGGTTCGCCGTGCCGGGCCCCGTCGGCCAGGTCTAAAAAGCGGTCGAATCCAATAGTTGACCGCCGCCACAAGGGGCTGATGTTGTAAGTCCTCATAGCCAAATCCTCCAAGGAGCAAGATGGGTACGAGCAGGCGTCGGACACCTCCGGCGCCCGTCTCCGCCGGGCCCCGAGGGCGCCCGGTCCGCTTATCGCGGCAAGCAAAAAACTAGCAAATCGCCTTTTGGTTTCAAGTAGGAAACCGGGAATTTTGACCGAGGACTAACCCATGGTTACCGAGCCCCGGCGCTACGACTAAGGTATTGCTTGGTTGGTCGCCGCGCAGCCACCTGGTGGTTATTACGGTGGGCTGGCTTGCTGGATTCGCCAACCTTCGCCCGAAGGCTGTTCAGCCATGGTCTTGAAAATCTCTGCCGTTTTTCTAAGTGGATTCTTGTCCTCGAAACGAAAGGAGTTGGGAGGAAGGACATGACGGATCTGAACCGACATTTCGACGAGAATGTCTATGACCTGAACGCCATTTTGCATCCCGGTTCGGTCTTCGACCATCCTCGGGATGTCCTGGCTGACGCGACGCTTTCGAGAGCCGAGAAACGGGCGATCCTTGCATCCTGGGCGTCCGATGCTGCCGCGGTGACTTCGTGCCCGAGCCTGCGGGCGATACCCGGGACAAAGAACGTCGTGTCGATCGACGATATCCTGGAAGCGCTTTCCAGTCTGGATCACTCGCCGCGAACGCCACCCGGCGGCAAGCCGGCAAGGCTGAAGTCGACCGACCGGGTTGCGATGGCAGCTTGATCGACAGTCAGGAGGAAAGGAGGTGAGCAATGCTATCTAAACGCCCCGAGATTGGAAGGCTGTTCGGGATGACGGGTTACCTTCTAAGCATGATCTTCATCCTGAGCCTCCTTATCGGGGGTGCACCCGCGCATCTGCAGTAGACTTTATGACGGCCGTCCGTTGGTAGGACGGCGGACACGGTGCCAGCCCCATGGGCGATCGCGACGTCGCGCGCGGCTCGGCGGCAGACGCATAAAATGCAAAGCATTGCCTGTCGCGCAGCCTTCAGTGGTGTCAAAGACCCCGGAACAAAACGTTGCTGGCGACGTTTTGGTGCCGCGCAGCCGTCGCCCGCCGTTCACAACGGCGCCTGTCGCGGATAGCCAAAGGTCTTCGGACCCGCTGTTATTCACCACTAGCGCACGCGCGGATAGCCAATGGCGATGGCTGCTTCGTCTATGATTCAAATTGCGATGGATGACCCCTACTACGACCTGATTTTAGCAATGTTGGCATTGGCGGTCACTGCCGTCATGCTGGTGGCGGGCGAACTTTACCTCGTGACAAGGCCCGAGCCGCCGGAGACTCTCACGCCGCCAGCCTCGATAGTAACATCATCCATCCGGTAACTTGGTTGACTGCGTGCAACGGCGGAAACGTTACGGCCGACTTTTCGCAGAAATCTAACGCCCCGTGCCGGCGGGGCGTTCTGAGAGCTACGATAGATGAGACAATCCTGACCCGACGAGGCGAGCAATGACCGACTCGGCTAAGAAAGACTTGGTGAACGCGCTAGCGGCGCTGGTCAAGGAGCGCAGGCTGTGCGCCCAGCTTCTTTCCAAACCCTATGAGCGTGGCACTTATGAAGCCACAATGGCGCGGTTTGTGGAATTCCAAACGGCGATAGAAGCCGTAGAGCGCGCCCTTGTATCGGAAGCTGACTATCCTTGACGCGAGCGCTACACGATCGGCAGAAACTGACGCGATATATAAAACAGCTGGAACACCGTTACCCCGGGGCGCGTTAGGTTATGCCGGATTTAACAACAGGAGAGTCAACCATGGACTGGAACCGAGTTGAGGGAAATTGGAAAGAGGTGAAGGGTAAGGTCAAAGAGAAGTGGGGCAAACTCACTGACGATGACCTCACTGCGATCAACGGACAACGCGAGCAGCTAGAAGGAAGGCTGCAACAGCGCTATGGATATGCGAAAGATCAGGCTCGCAAAGATGTCGACACCTGGTTTTCAACATTGAAGTAACGGCGGTTCCGAAGTACGCGACCCCTTACTTCGTCCAGATGCGCCATGCCTTCAAACGGAACTGGGCTTCGAGAGCGGGGAAGGACTTTGCCAGCAGTTTCCGCTCGGCGGAGTCGACCTTTCTCGCAACATGCGAGAAGGATCGTGGTACCGGGGGATGGAACGTTAGGCGAAGACCCAAAGCTCCTCTCATTAGAGGTCTTGGAGTGTCATGCATGTCACAAGAGGCGGGGACCTCGGCGTGCAACGTTGGTGGCATGGGACACATCCGCAACGCCTCCCGCAGCGGAAAGTGTCAGCGGACGTCATGGTGACACGTGGTGGAGCTACCATCTGGCATGGCGCCCCTGAAACGCAGGAGGTGATCTTCCCCCGAAAAAATGGACAGGGTTAAGCTGTTTTTAGCTCCATCTCGATCGGGCTGAGATAGCCGATGGCGGAGTGACGACGCGTTCGATTGTAGAAGCCTTCGACATAGGCAAAGATATCACGTGTGGCTTCTTCCCGTGTTGCATAATGCCGGTGATGGACGAGCTCGGTCTTGAGGGTGTGGAAGAAGCTTTCCATCGGGGCATTGTCATAGCAGTTGGCCTTGCGGCTCATTGAGGCCCGCAAGCCGGCAGACTGCATCATTTTGCGATACTCCGCCGACGCATATTGAACGCCCCGATCGGAATGGTGGATCAGGCCGGCACCAGGCCGCTGTGCCACAATGGCCATCCGCAGAGCCGCCAATGGCAGGTCGGCGCGCAAATGATCCGCCATCGCCCAGCCGACGATCTTGCGGCTGTACAGGTCCATGACGGTGGCCAGATAGAGCCAGCCCTGATCAGTCTCGACGTAGGTGATATCGGCGAGCCAGATCCCGGTTCGGCGCGGCGGCGGTGAAGTTCCGCTCGAGCAGATTCGGGGCGATCGGGAAGTCGTGACGGCTGTCGGTGGTGCGCATCCGCCGCGGCCGCGCCATGATGGCCCTGATCCCGTAACGGCGCATCAGTCGCTCGATGCGACCGCGGCTCGCCCCGCGGCCCTGGGCCCTCAGCTCGGCATGGATGCGCGGGCTGCCATAGCGTCCGCAGGCCTCGCGGTGGACCCGTTCGATGTCGTCGACGAGCGCACGATTGGCGGCGGATCGCCGGCTCTCCGGGCGGGCGCGCCAGGCATAGTAGCCGGCTGGCGAGACACCGAGCACGTCGCACATCAGTGACACCGGGTAGTCAGCGCGGCGATCTTCGATGAAACGGAATCTCATGTCCGCGTCCCAGCAAAGATCGCGATCGACTTTTTTAAAATGTCGCGCTCCATGCGCAGCCGTTCGTTCTCTCGCTGCAAGCGAGCGATCTCCGCCGCGTGGTCCGCCGACGGCACCGTCGCCTGCGTTGTGGGGCGCCGCGCCGTTGCCGTCGGCTCCCGCCCAGCCCCACGTTGCTCCACCCAGCGCCGCAATACGGAATCGCGCAGGCCAAGTTCCTTGGCCACCGATCCGATCGAGCGACCGCTCGAAGTCACCAGATCGACTGCTTGTCGCTTGTAATCGTCAGTAAACGACCGACGTTGACGTGCTTCCATCCGACACCTCCTGGCTCCTCGAGCCTACTACAGGTGTCCATCAATTCGGAGGAGGTTCAAGGCCTTAGAGAGTTATGTCGTAAGGCTTTGGCGTAGATGGATTTTCCAAACTTGCGATTGCCTGAAACGCCTCGTTTCGGCGTGTCCGAGCGAAGGTGAGCGCTCTGCTGCCATACCTTCAGCTTCGCTTAGAGGCGCGGTCGCATCGGGGATCTTTCTCCGACTTGAGAGAACCTCGATAGCGGCCGGAAGCGACGACACGCTGACCCTTGTCGAGGCCTGTTGGTGATTCACCGCGGTCTTAGAAACTTCCTGATGATCCCTGATCTCGATGAAACAGGCTACGTTGTACCTCCTCCCGGCCGCCATGGTCAGCGCCTGGGATTCTCGCGCGCCGCCGAACGTCTAATTTTCCCGGGCAGAAGAATACACGCCAAACCTTCGGGCAACTTCTAGCGCTGCGCCTTCGTTAGTCTCCAAAGCGACCTTTTGAGCCAGCATAACGTCGCCAGCAACCAGATCGCCCGAGGGGACAAAACACCAGCCCGCTGCCGGCTTGCCGGTGCCGTCGATCTCGTAGACGTTCGTTGCCGTGCCTTGGCGGATGCGGTACCGCTTCCCGGTATGACAGCCAATGACATCAAAGCATGTTGATGCATCAAACTGCGCCCTTTGCTCAGGAGACAGCCACTCGCGGAGCAGTGTTATACCCCGGGCATCTTTGGCTGCCTGGATAGCCTTGCGCCGCTCGCGCCAACCACCAACTTTCCGCACCATCTCAGCAACCCAACGCCAAGGGTGGTGCGCCGCAAAAGTGAGCCATTGCGCAATCATGGCCGCCAACGTTCAGCCGCCAACAAGTCGCGGAAAGAAAAGGGTTTCCTCAGCCATCGGATCGAACGATCGAGTAATGGCCACTTTACCCGAGCCTTCACGGATGGCCGCGGTGAAACCTGCAGCGGTTAGGGATTTGAAGCGCTCTTCGGCTCTAGAAAGCGCTTCGAGGTCATCGGCATCGAATCGATGCCGGGTGTCGCCGGTGTGGTCCATGACGATCTGGATTGGCATGCTCAACCTCCATGATTCCAGTCCCTAAACATCATAAGCGTTACGGAACCGAAACGTTGCGCGGCGAACGGTGTTTGATTTCGTGTTTTTGACGAAGCATAAAGTGATGCGATTTAGCGACCGTCCAGTGTTCAGTTTTAAGGCGGGGTCGCGGAGCGATCGGATGTTGCCGTCATCTGACAATCGCTCTGAGGCAGAGCAAGTCGGGCCTCCTCGATCGCGCGCCGCCAAACGTCTTTGGGACTGAAACGACGTTTTGCGGGTGTTCTCACTCCGCGCTAGCGGCCACAGGAAAGAACAGGAAGCGCCGCCGCTGCCTGTCATAAGTTCATGCGAGAGCGCGGATGTACCTTCCGCTGTCACTTAAGGCTCGGGAGTGGTCCAGACCCTGTATGTCGGAACAATTCGTTCCGGCTCGGCTTGACTCTTCGCTGTGTAGCTTGGAGTTGCTTCGATGCGTAGGTCCAATTGGGCCCCGTGGATCGTGCCGAATGGTGACGACCAGACGGTCTATCTGATCGCCGTCGATTTCGGTAATATCGGCCGCGTTTGGCGCGAGAGCGACTATGAGACTACCGATTTCGAAACAGTCATCCAGGACGTGCCGACCGGCCATTACAGTAACCTAATCCGCATAGACGTCGCGCACGAGCCGTGCCGGTGCTGCGACCTCCTGCAGGTTCTTACCAATCACTTCGAAGAGCGCTACCGCGACTTGCAATTGCCGCTGCCAATAACCCTGGTCTGATCATGGCTGCTTTGGAAAAACCCCCGGCGATCGAGAACAAACTAGTCCGGCGCGATCAATTCAATATCACTCCGCAAGGCATCATTCACAAGCCTACTGACGCAGCCTTCACGCCAAATCCGGGCGACGCCTTTTCGGGAATTGAACGGTTGGGTCAACTGGGCAGCAAAGGTCCCAACGGGAGCGGCTTTGGCGCCGAAGACGTACTCAAGATGATGCGCCAGCTTTGGGCTGAATACGTCGCGAGCAACCCGCAATTGTTTAACCTATGAGACTCGTGCCGTTCCGAGCATCGCCACCATAAGAAAAAAACAGAGTGGGCAGAGGACACGGTCCGCAATTGGGGTCCGACGAGTTGAGGCCGCTTGATTATCTCCAGTGTCCGCCATTTCGCCATTTCGAAACGACAGCCACTGTTTCGGCGATGGTCGCAGCCGGGTATTTCTGAGCGAGCATCTTCAGCTTTGAGATGTTGTCACCAGACCAGCGGCGAATGGATCCTGTCAGACTGATCCCTCCTGAAAATCTATTTGACGGCGTGATCGAAGAGAAATTTTTAGCTGGTGAGCCTTAAAAACGACCCCGCCGACAGTTCTGTCGACCAACTCCGCAATCTTGGGCGCCGGGTGCAGCCGCGCCATGCGTTTCAGGTCTTCGATCTCCTGATCGGTCCAACGTCGGCCCACATTCCCTCCTTTCGAATGATTTTGAGTCCAAAGTCGGGAAAAAGCGGAAAGTTCCAAAAAAGATGGCGGTTTGGAACTTTGTATTTGGCTGGGCGTATACCGTTCCGTGACAGCTAGAGGGGAGTTCGGAATGACCAGGAAAAGAAGATTTGGTCAGGCATTAGATGCAAGCCCTGTGAAGGCGTTGGTTGTCCCTCAGGGTTCGCAGCCGCTGCAGAAACAGATAGAGGCCCTGAGGAATGATTGTCAGCTGCGTAACGCAGATGACTCTTACCATCAGCTGTTTTTATCTGAAATTGAGCGCGTCCCGACAGGAAATGCCCGAGACTGACTTCAATGCGTCTATCTCTGGAAAAGAGGTGGTCGTGACTCACAGAAGTCAGGGCCACGTCTACAGATTTCCAGTATTGGCTAACGGCACTGTGTCTCTTCACGGTTCGCGCATCGAGCCCAATCCGAATGCAAGCCGTGAAGCAGGTCGTTTTGTTTTTGACGCTCACTTAGCAGCACGCATCGCGTTGGAACAAGTCAACCACACGTAGTGGATGCCGAGTTGATGCCACCTGAACCATTGTTCATCAACATTAATTCAGTCTTTCAAAGTCGACCCTGAGCAACAATTCGGCTCGAGCAACGTCATGCTTTGGACGACGATCATCGAATAGGAGGTCAAAAGATGTTGCGTAAAACCATGATTGCATTGGTTGCGGTCGCTTCCCTTGCGATTCTCGCGCCAACTGGTGCCTCCGCTCGAGGCGGCTTTGGTGGCGGATTTCACGGGGGTGGATTTCACGGAGGATTCGGCGGAGGCGGCTGGCGCGGTGGCGGCTGGCGTGGTCCTGCGTTCGGCGCGCTCGGTCTAGGCGTGGAATTAGGGCTCGCTGGGGCTTATGCTGGCTATGGCTACCCTTATGGGTACGGCTATGGCTATCCCGCAAGCTACGCCTACTACGGCGATGAGGGTTGTTATCTTGTTCGACGGCGGATTTGGACCAGCTACGGCTGGCGCTTGCAGCTCGTCCGCGTTTGCAACTACTAACCCAGTCTAGGTTCAAGGCGGCTCCTGAGTCGCCTTGAAAACTCCGATCCGCGAATCGACGAATTCAGAAGTGTCCCGAAGGCTTGCCGAAGCACTCATTTCTCGCATTATCACAAGAGGAACAATGGCCGTTTGCAGGTTGTGTTTTTCATTTATGTTAGCTGCCTCATCAACCGTGGTGGTGGCACAGCCAGTGGACTGGCAGCGTTACAAGGTGCCGGAAAGCGGCGCGGTTGTGGACATTCCAACCTCGATCTTCTCGAAAGACGCTGGCAAACCTGAAAGTGGATATGGCCGACGCTTTCGAACATCGGACAATAGCGCAATCCTGACTGTTCAAACGGTAACCAATGATGAGGGCGATTCGCCTGCAGTCTTTTTGGCGAAGAAAAATCCGCCACAGAATGTCGTCTATAGGAAGGTCACTCACCGTTTCTTTGCGATTTCCAGCTTCCACGATGACAAGATCTGGTACAATCGCTGCAATTTTGTAGCTCGTCTCGCGACCTGCGTATTGATCTCCTATCCCGCATCAGAAAAGCGGCAATGGGACGGAATTGTAACCCGGATCAGCAATACGCTTGCGAGTGGATAAACAACGGGTGACGAGTTCAGCAATAGGAAGGAATCAGAATTACTCAATACCCAATTGTTTAGGCGCGTTTCCTTCTTTTGCAAAGCATTGGCCCGCGCTTCTCGCTGGAATTGCTATGGCTGTCCTAGTCATTCAGTCTTGTTCTGCGTTCGCCTCGAACAAAATACCGCTGCCAGAACCGCGTCCGATGGAGGCGCCCGCGAGCACGCCCCATGCGCCCGACAAGAAGACGCCCGAGACTTCTAATCTTTCGGCCTGCCAGATCTCACTTACCGAACACATTGCGATCGCTCCAGTTGTGCCGCCGATCCAAGAACCGGCGGGATGCGGCGGTGAGGATCTGGTCCGCCTCGAGTTCATCATTCTTCAAAACGGCGCACGGGTGCCCTTGAGGCCCGCTGCTATCGTGCGCTGTCCGCTTGCGAAAGCGGTCGCTGAATGGATTAGGGATGATGTGGCTGCACTGGTGGCGAACGACGTGCTCCGCGAGATCGACATCGCTGGATCCTATGAGTGCCGAGACAGGAACCGAGTTTCCGGCGAGAGATTGTCCGAACACGCGCGGGCGAATGCGATCGATGTAGTCGGAGTTAGTTTGCGCAGAGCGGGATCCATCTCGTTCACGGACAAGCTAGGTGCGCGGGATCTGAGGGAAAAAGCACGCATCTCGGCCTGCAGCCGATTCCCCACGGTCCTTGGGCCGGGATCAGACGGCTACCACGAAGACCACATCCATCTTGATCTGTTGGAGCGCAAGAGTGGTTACAGGATTTGCCAGTGGAACGTATTGGGTCCCTAACCACTAACATTGGGGAACTCGGCCGGCTCAAATCGCTTATCCAGTATCGGAGAATGCTCGATGATGGGTCGATGGCTCGGGACTATGCTGTGGCTTTGGCTGATGTCTCCAGCCCTGGCAGCCAGCCTTGATGCGGCTTCGATCAACAATGCTGAATACCGATCCAAGGCCTCGGCCGAAGATAAGATCGATGCTGCGATCGTAAAAGCCCAGGTTCTTCTCGACCGGGCCCAATTCTCCCCCGGTGAAATCGACGGCAAGCTCGGTGAGAACGCAGAAAAAGCGCTTAGAGCCTTTGCGGAAGCCAAAGGCCTTGCCTTCGACAAACCTTTTACGGAGGAAGTCTGGAAAAAGCTTGTAGAGGCAATCCCTGACCCGGCCATCATCGACTACAAGATCTCTGAAAGCGACGTAAAGGGCCCGTTCCTGGAAAAGCTTCCCGCAAAAATGGAAGACATGAAAGCCCTTAATGCGCTCAGCTATACTAGTCCCAGAGAGGCCATCGCCGAAAAGTTTCATATGAGCGAAGGGCTCCTGCAGGCACTTAATCCCGGCAAAAAATTCGACCGCGCTGCAGAAACCATCGCCGTCGCTAACGTCGGCAAAAAAGACAACAAATTAGGAATTGGACGCATCGAAATCGACAAAACCCGTCAAACCCTCAAAGTCTTTGCGACTTCCGGTGAATTGATTGCGTTTTTTCCGGCCACGGTCGGGAGCAAAGAGAAGCCAACTCCAAGCGGCATTCTTAAGGTCGTGTCTGCCGATGCCAACCCAAACTACCGCTACAATCCCGACTACCAATTCAAGGGCGTAAGATCCAAGGAGGCCTTCACGATCAAACCCGGTCCCAACAATCCGGTGGGATCATACTGGATTGGTCTCTCGGCAGAAGGCTACGGTATTCACGGCACTCCAAATCCGTCCAAGGTCAGCAAGTCTGAATCTCACGGTTGTGTCCGTCTTACAAATTGGGATGTTGGTTTATTGGGCCGGAATGTAAAAAAAGGCACGCCTGTAGAGTTTGTGGAAGAGCCAAAGGCTGGGGGAAAGAGTTGATCAAGTATTCAACCCCTTTTGTTGAGCAGCTTATCCAATGACCTTTGCCGTTTCTTCGCTTTATGGGGAGAGGGTCTCTCTTAAAGGCATACGGCCGCCTTCTATCGACAGGCCTTTCGAAAAAGAACGGCCCCAGCGGCGGGGCAGCGACTGGAGCCGTCTTTTCATCGTATGCGCTATGGGGGGTAACGCATCCGGCAGTTCAGAAGAAAGTAATTCGATAAGCAAACGTTCCAAGTCGCCGGCGGCAGTTGTGCCTCTGCCATGCTCTGCGGTCGTTGAACGTCGACACGAGCTGTGACGTACTCATGTCCCAAATGGCGGCGTTACGTAGCTGGACCCGTCTATTCGTGCTAATCGATCCTTTTTCCGTGATCGTATCGTCAACGTTCTGTAGTGACTGAGATAGTCTTCCGCCATCCGTCTAGAGGAAAACCGCTCTTCAAACTGAGTTCGTACGCGAGGACGATTGAGTTCACCGAGGCGTCCCAAAGCTTGGATGGCTTCCTGTTCGTCGGAAACAACGAAACCGTTATCCCGTCGTCGACGACTTCCGGTAAAGATCCCGATCTGAAAGCAATAACGGGTGTGCCACAAGCCATCGCCTCAATCATCACTAAACCAAAAGGTTCGGGCCAGTCGATCGGAAAAAGCAGAGCAGCGGCGTTAGCAAGAAATCCCTGCTTGGCGCGATCGTTTACCTCCCCGATGAGCCGAACCTGCTTTCCCATCAATTAGGGGCTCTTTATTTCTTTGAAGTAGGTCCTTTCGCCCCGTGGCACCTTGGCGGCAATATGCAGCGGCATGCCGACGGCCCTCGCGATGCGTATCGCGGACTCTGGTCCCTTCTCAGCCGTCAATCTGCCAAGGAAGGCCAGATAGCGGCCTGATTCGTAGACAGGTTGAAACAGTTCATGCGGCAGTCCGATAGCAGGTGCAGCCAATCGATGTGGGAGTGGATTAAGTCGAAATCTTTTGCCTTGTCGGCCACTTCCTCCAACAGAGCGGCGGCATCGGCGGCAGGTTGCCGACGTAGCGGTTAACCGAGCCAAGGACGACGGTATCCTCAAGATTGGTCGCACGCTTGGCATCGGCACCAGCGTCGTCTAGAGGGTCGTCCCAGAGACCACATGACCGTCCTTAAAAGCCGCAGGCTAAATTCGCCCATCTGGGGCGGACTTAGCTACGCCTAGCATCAACTGAGGACGCCATCTTGAGCCATTCCTCACCGAGCCGGTGCCACGCCTCCTTATCGATAGGACTGACCGCCTTGGCGGCCTCCTCTCGGCATTCCTCGGCCTGCTTGCGAAACCTGGCTGCATAATCGTCGGACATGGCAACCGGATAACGCACCAAGGCGTTGCCGAATTAAGAAAGAATCCTTTGAACCATTGGCCGAAGAAAAATCTTGGAATAGTCGGGTGCGCCCACCGCCGCGGCGCTAACTGATCCGGAACGGCCTCAGCCTTGCCCCCTTACGCTGGGGCCGTTTCTCTTGACAGGCGGACTCGCCCATGCGCCGGTGCCGATCGGCTGGCACCACAATGGCCCCGCAGGAAAAACCAAAAAAGGCCGCAGGCATTTTCGCGCTGCGACCTACCGGGCTCAAAATAATTTGGTTTTACAAAATGGTTGATCCGCCGTTCAGCCCCGGTCGTCAAAGACTGAGCCAAATTTTTATGAGCGGGGAGTCAAAACCGTGGTTCCAGCCCGAGGAACACGGCAGGTGTTGCAAAACTGCAGCGCACGAACACCACGAAGAACGGAAGAGGCCGCCATCTGAGGCGGGCTTACTGCTAAGTCGGGGGTTGCAAGCCGGGCGATGAAAGCCACTCGTTCATGTGGATGCGGTCTCTCGCTCTGATCTTTTTGAGGAGCCCGTCCATCTGTGGACCGGGCTTGAGCTTGGCGACTTGCGCTTCCAGCTTGGATTTCTCGGCTGCGATGTTTTCTTCAAATGTGTGAGGGGCGGATCGGCGACGCTGCATGACACCACCTCGGGCTTACCGGTCCTGACCGTAGGGTTAAGAGCACTGCCGATCCTAATATGCCGCGGCCCGGCGGTCGGTTCCGAAGTGAACATTCAAATTGGGCCACTGCAAAAATCAAATTAGATCCCATGGGGAGTGGATAGCGACCGGCACTCTGGCAGAGTGAGGTCGTGCAAAACACCCACTCTGGAGGCGACCATGCAAATTGCTGACCGATCCGAAGCGCCAACCGCTATCCGGACCGATCTTGGCGCTATTTTCGTGTCATTGGAACTGAGTCGATCGACCTGGCTAATTACGTCCCTGTCGCCGGGCAGCGGCGAGAAAATGTCAAAGCATTTGGTGCGCGGCGGCGATATCGCCGCGCTACTGGAGCGCTTTACTCAACTTCAGGAGAAAACTCAGGCGCGGATCGGAAAACGCTTTGAGATAATTGTCATCCAAGAAGCTGGGCTCGACGGCTTCTGGATTCACCGGGTACTCCAGAGCAAAGGGATTGATAGCCATATCGTTGATAGCCATATCGTCGATCCGGCCTCGATCGCGACATCGCGCCGACGCCGGCGGGCGAAGACCGACAGAATTGACGGCGAGGCGCTGGTTCGGGCACTACTGGCGTACAAGCGCGGCGAACCTCGGGTGTGCGCGATGGTCAAGGTGCCCACACCTGAGGAGGAAGACCGCCGCCGCCTCTACCGCGAGCGCAAGGTGCTGATCGCCGAACAGATTGAACACGTAAATCGCCTCAAAGGTCTACTGTTCTCGCAGGGAATATCCGGCTATGAGCCGCTGCGCCGAGATCGGTGGAGGCAGCTGGAAGAGCTCCAGACCGGGGATGGTCGCCTATTGCCGAAGCATCTGAAGGCGCAGATCTGCCGTGAACTCAATCGGCTGGAACTTCTGCTCGAGCAGATCAAGGCAGTTGAGGTCGAACGGGACGCGCTGCTTGCCGCAGAAGAAACCTCTGCGCCAGCACCGGCTGCGCTATTACTCAACATCAGGGGCATCGGGCCTGAGTTCGCCGCCGTCCTGTGGTCGGAAGGGTTGTTCCGACACTTCGACAACCGACGGCAGGTCGCCGCATACGCCGGCTTGGCGCCGACACCTTGGCAGAGTGGAGCAGTTGATCGAGAGCAAGGCGTGTCCAAATCCGGCAATCCACGTCTGCGAACAACACTGATCCAGCTCGCCTGGCTATGGGTACGCCATCAGCCGCGGTCAGCGCTCACCCTGTGGTTTGAGGCGCGAGTCAAACGCAATGGTGGCCGACTTAAGAAAACAACGATCGTAGCACTGGCGCGAAAGCTACTCGTCGCGCTCTGGAAATATGTGACCGCTGGTGTGCTTATTGAAGGCGCCGCGATGAAGGTCTGAGAAACATTGACTAAATTCCGTTATCTACCGGGACCTGATCAGTCCTGGCGGATCCAGGTGGACGAACCGATAGTGGCCATGGCCTGAAGCACCGAAAATTAGAATGGTGTCGTCTTCCTGAGCCCTTGCCCGCCGCAAGCGGGATATTGGTGCAGCCGTTGCGAACGGCGACCGAATGTGAGGTTGATCGTGCTCGTAAACGAGCCGCGTCATGCAGTCGAGCTCAGACCTTGGATACCGAAATAGTCTCAGGAGCCTTACTCATGTGCACTTGAATCCCTCCCTTGACTCAATTCTTCCCATGTGAGGCCACTGAGGGTCGAAGCAGGCCTGTACCAAATGTAGCGACGGGGATTGAAGCTCAAAATGACCGCTGCCCTTGCAATCCGGGCATTCATCCCGGGCGGGAAGGTGGTCAATTTCTATCTGAACGCAAAAAAAGTGGCAGGTCGTCGGCTTCTTCATTGGCCGGAAAGCCCGTATCAGGTTCGGGAATTTTGTATGTCTTACGTTCCAGGCGCGCCCATTGCGTCGCCTGGCGATAGTCACTGCAGCGGAGAATCATTTCCTGGTCCCGAACGACAACCAAGACGTCGCAGATCGGAGAATCCGGATAACTCCGGATCGTAACTGCCGGCGGAGCGTATTTGCCGGTCATCGCAACATCTTCCTTTGCCCGAAAGCATTTCCCGGCTGGATGACACGGGACTGTAACAGCCGGGCGGCTTCACGGAGCGCGGTCCCTGAGTTATCGACTCAAGCCCTCCGCACCAGCGACGACTTCATTGAACGCGCCGCCGACCTGCACACCGTCGTGATAGAGCTACGTACCCTGCCGCAGGCCAAGCAGCGACGCGATACTCCGCAGCCGTTCGCGTTTGTCCTCAATGGTCAAGCCATCGAACTCACCGGGCTTGCCTGTCTCTTTCCGCTTAACGAACATGCCAAGCTCAAGGCCCAGGAGATGCAGCGCTTTGTTTGCGCCTGCGCTGTCCGGCTTCTCCTGTGATCTGGCAGCGATCACGACGGAGACGAACTGTTCCGTCAAGGACGGCACGGCGCGCAAGGCGCCGGCGGTGAAAAGCGCCACGCTGTGCTGGCGGCCCCCGCGTCGCGGCCGGCATCGCCGCCAGCGCGTCCGGTTCGGCGCCCTTGTCCAACGACGTCCCGGCGACGCGGTCAAGGCCCGCCCCTAACGCGTCGGCCCGGGTCGCATCACGCTCGATGGAGCGTTTTGATTTACCCGTCTTGGACGCGGCATCGCGTGCGAAGCTGGATACGGCCGCCAAGTTGGCGCTAGTCCCTTTCGCATTTCGTGCGGCCGCATTGCCACGGGCAGCGCCGCGCTTTGTCTCAGGGTAAACCGCCTCATAAGCCGCCTTGCGCTTCGCAACCAGCTTCGCACGCTGCGACGGCGTCAAGTCGCGGCGGATCAGGTTTTCGTCGATTTCTTCAGGTGCGAAAATAAATCCGGCTGCCGTCCGGCCCATCATACCGGGCGCGCCCTTCGGAACAGAGGACACGCAAGCAGCTGGCGACCGTCGGGCGCGCTCCAATTCCGATCGCGACATGGATTTCCCGAAGCGTTCTGCCCTCGGTTTCGGACAGCGCGGCCAGCACTGATGCCAAGCGTTCGCGGCTGGGCTTATCGGCCATTGCCGGCCGTTGGTGCGATTGTTTCCGGCATCGTCATCCTTATCGTAGCGGCGCCGATGGCGTCGACGCTGCGGATGAATTGATGAGCTAGGCGGCGTTCAGCGTTGGTCGGCATGGGCAGATGGAAAGCCTATTTTGGGTTCTGGGGTCAAGTCCGCGTCGCGCTACCACTAGATGCTAGACCGCGTCGCCCGATACTCTATCGTCGTCCTTTTCGCCTCCGAGGTCGCAGGTGAGTTTTCAGATCACAGTTTTAAAAGTGTTGGCGGGCCACCCCGGCGGAGAGTTATCCGTCGACGACTTAAAACGCGCGGTGGCGATCCTCATTTGCAGCGGCCCGGATTGGACCGATCGCACAAAGCGGCTGCTGGCGCGCGCGCCCGGATTAGACATCTTCAGCCTGTCGTTGGTCACACGCGACGCGCACGGATGGCAGATTACCGAGGCGGGGCGGGCGTTGCTGGCCTCGATCGAAAACCCGCCCACCGCGTCGGATGAGCCGGAAGCGCCGAAAACCGCGCCCGCGGAATGCCCTGTTTATTCGACTTCTGCACCTCTCCCGATGCAAATCGTCGGCCGTAGGCAGCGCACGTCGCGCCGACGCCGGCGCGCGGGGCGCCCAGCGGCTTAGGCGGGGGCTGAACCCCAAGGGCGAAGCGCCGCCTCGCCGACGAATGCGATGCGGCGCAGGAGCGGGGCGAGGTTGCAAGCGCTAGGGAGGGCCGTAGGCGTTCTCCTACAGAACGCCTACCATCAGCCGCCGACGTGGGCCTGTCTCGCACGGATATCCACGAAGCCCGAAAAATCCGCGACGCCGAATGGCGCGAGTGAACTTTTCTCAAAACCCTGCAAGCTTAACAGTTGGCGGTCGGTCATCTCGCGTATTTCGCCGACCGTCATCACGCCCGCTTCGATTGGCGTATTGCGTATTCTCGCTGGAAATCGAACGTGGCTGATCGGAGTGTCATGGGGCAATTCAAGCGCGGGGTATAACTCGGTCACCAAGCCCATAACGTTTCTTCGCCTTTCTTCGACCGCGGATCAGAGCGCCCCTTCAGGAGGCCTTTTTACGGCTTAATCATTTTGGATGATGAGAGAAAAATGCCGTCGTGTTCGTTCCCGGGGGCACAATGGAAAAGGCCCGGCGCAAGGCCGGGCAGTTCAGAAAGCGAACCATCATCCTAGATTGGCAATGCCGCCATTGTATTTTCAGCCCGTCGGTTCAAAAGATAACACTGGAACCAAAAAAATCTGGAACAAGTGGCAACGACCGGCGTTAATCGGCCGTCGAAATAGACATCGCACGCCCCCAGACGGCCTCAGCTCTCTCCCCCGGGCTGGGGCCGTTCCTTTTGGCAGGTCTGTCCTGTCCAAGACGCGGCACTCAACTGGGGCGCGACGGCTTCTTCGGCTGATCAACGCGATCGTGCCTGAATTCCGATGACCCTTTCTGCACGGGCCTTTTTACGGCTTAATCTCTTCGACGATGAGCCGGTTGGAAAATTTGACGATTTGAAGGGTGACGTCGTTCGCCTTTGCAATCTCGCGCGCGACCGGAATTATACTCTCTAACCGTGCTGCATCGGCCGCAATCAGCGGCGCATAATCGCCGGTCGTAAGCTTGGCTCGCGCAACGATTTCTCGACCGCCATTGTCGACGTAGGTCACGACCCAGAGTTGTTCGAGCCGCTGAACGCCGTCGGACGACCCCATTTTAAGATCCACTTGGTGAACCAGAGACGTCGTGAGCACCGCGGCTGTAGCTAGCGCAATATGTGAGAAAGTCATCCGGTTAGCCCTCGCCAATTTCCGATCGCAAATCGCAGAGCGAGGGTAGTCGTCCACACCAAAAATCCGGCAACGCCCCCGATCAGGTCGTTACGTCGAAGCGGTAGCGGTCCACCCATCGGTCAGCCTTTGGTTGGAATGAGAGCGCGCAAGGCCGCTTGACCGGCTTCCGTTATAAAATAACTTCCACCGTTCCGCTCAATCCAGCCCTTGGTAAGCATCGCCGCGATAGTTTGTTTGCCCGCCGGATACAGTTTGTCGCTCGACAGACCCATGCCGACGCTCATTTTTTGTAACGCCGCGCGTTCGATCGCGTGCGGGATGTGACTAGGCCGCGCCGGCATTTATTTGCTTTTTGCCTTCAGCCCGAGTTCGACGAGCCGGCGGATGGCTTCGGAGCGGCCCGGCTCGTCGTCTTGGCTCGCGGCCCAAGCATCGACGGTGGCGATAAATTCGTCAGACAAGCGCATCGTGCGGGTAGGGTCGCGGCCCGTCGCTGGGCGCCCCGCACCACGTCTTGCACCACCGGCCGTTTTTGGCGTTGCCTTTTTCATAATTTGGTCTTACCGTTTTCAAGCTTGAAAAACAAGCGGCCCGCCGCGGTGGTCGAAACACCGCGACAGGCCTAACCCCGAGCAAGGAGCGACCCATGCTAGAGGCTGACAGCGTGCATAGCACGCCACCTGAAAACACGTCTGCACTTCCCCCGCGAAATCCACCGGTGGGCGCCGCCCCCGGCGGCCTTTACCTCCCGACCGATGTCACGCCCGAAACGCTGTTTCAGGCGATCGGCCGCCTTCGCAAGTAGGCCCAGGACGAAATAGACCGCCTGCTGGCGTTCCTTGATGCGACCGATGATCCCGACCTCGAAGAGGATGGAAGTTCCGAACCCTCGCTTGCCTCGGTCGGGTCGACGTGCGCGCCGGCCGATCAGACCCGCTGGGGAGAGGGCGATCGTGCCGATCTCGAAGAATGCCAGGGCGATGACGAACCATCCTTAGGCTGGACAGACGCCGGCCAGTTCGGCAACGCCCCGGGCGACGACCTTGAGGCCGAACACGACGGCTGGGAGCCGGACGTCTGTGGCGAACCCAGCCTCGGCTCCCGGGACCAGGAGGTCAATCAGGTGGGCGCTTGGAACCAACCCGCGGCATGGGTGATCGACGGAGAGGTCGACATTCTCGATGATGACGGCATCGCCCATTCCGCGATCTGGCGGCGATGACCGGTCTGACGATATGATCTTGACGCAGCAACGGCGGCGGCTTCGGCCGCCGCCTGCCATATGATCGGTAGGACAATGGACGCGGACAAAGCCAGCCAATGATCGAACCGACAGAGCCAAGCACCTTCGCGATCGTGCGGTACACCTCGCCCGCATCGAAGGCCGCCCGGTCTGCATGTTCGAAACGAAGCGCGGGGTGCGGCGGATCGTCCAATACGAGCGCGGTCGCCTTGGCATAGAATACTGTTTACCCGCGCGATCTAAGCGGGCCGGCGGCTGTGAAATCTGCCCGGCCCACTGATTACACGATCCTGATCCGGTTCAACGGCTTGAAAGTCCTGAGCATCGCGTGGGACCAGACCCGGACGGCTGTGCTGATTTACAAGCCCGGCAGCTGGGAACGATACTTGGACGGGCTTTGCCCGGGGACGTCGACATTGGCATCCGTCACCGTCCGGACGACTTGATCGCCAGCGCTTCCAACATCGCGGCTTTCCGGACGTGCAGATAGTCGTGATACCGTAGCTTCGTATCGGCCGCCCGGGCTGCCTTGAAGTCCCGGTTCAGGTCCTTCAGATCGCCCGCTCGCTGCATCTCCGCGATCTGGGTCTCTACCACTTCGACCGCCGCAAATGCCCGCTGAACGACCTTCGAGAACGGGGTCAGTCCGCGACGCCGGCTTCAGCTGCGGCCGCATGGACGGCCGCCAGCGCTGCGGCGTAGCCCGATCCGGGCGCGGTCCTCGCCGCGGCCAGCGCGGCGACCTTCGCCTGATTGCCGGCCGCGCAGCAATAGACAGTCCGGTCGGCCGGCCCGAACATGCCTGCGCCGTCGTCGGCCCCGATCGCACCGGTCGCGTCGACATGGACCGCGGCGATCCCGGCGGCCCGGATGAAATGGTCGGCGAGGCGTTCTTGTCTCGTTGGCATGTGGCAAGCAAAAGCCGATTTGGCGTGCCGCCGTCAACTTCAGTCGTGGCGTTTGGGCTTTGGCCCGGTTCCAAACGGATGCCCGGCCGCCCGTCGAACCCGCTGGCGGCCCGACGGCGGGCTGAGGAAGGCGACGCCGGGCCTAACCGCGGGGCAAGTACGCGCCCTACAGAAGCGGCTGTATCGTAACGTGCGGGTCCGGCCCTTGTGCCAAGGCCGGGCTAACCCGCGTAGGTTGGCAGGGAGGGCTGGGCATGATTGTCCGGGCAAGTGCGTGGAAGCCGAGCCGCGATCTTCTTCGAACCGGGGGTGGTCTGATCGGGCAATCGAGGCACAGCTGTGTATTGCGAACGGTAGACGCGTTCCTTGAGAAGGACACTTAATTCTCTGCCATTCGTTTCAACATGATCGCCCTGTGTCGGACACCACCGACCGGGCGATTTATTTCATCGGCAATCTGTGACCATGACGCTCCGGCTTCGACGAGACTCAGAAGGCTCTCATCTTCTTCCGGCGTCCACGGCGGGCTCTGGTGACGGGTACTAAGCTGGCCAAGGCTTTTTAAAATCGAAAGCCTAGACCTGATAGCGGTGACAGATCGACCCAGAGTTTGGGCAATGACTGCGTCGGATATTCCTTGTTCGCCCAGCTGCAATAGCTGTCTATCATCAGTCACGGTCCATCGTTTGGCAGTTCCGCGGAACATTGTGGATCACCCGAAGAACCTGTAAATTAAATCCAGAGTGGCACCACCAAGTCCGAACGCGATTACCATGCAAACGATAACTTCGTCGCGGTCGAATTCGGGCAGTGGTTCGTTCATAGGTCCTCTCGCAGCCCTTTGAAGAACGGATGCCGCAACTTACCCTCGGCTGACTTGGCGCGGTATTCGATTTCCGCCAGCAAATCTGGTTCGACCCAAATCCCTTTGTGCGCGATCTTCTTTGCGTAGGGCTGGGTTTTACGGATTAGCGGCGTCAGCCGGCGCCGCAGCTCGGCGGCAGAGGTCTTGTCGAAGCCATGGTCGACCTTGCCGGCGTAGACCAAGTCCTTGCCCTTGCGCCGGCCAAGATAGATGCCGTCCCATTTGGTGCCGTCGACCGCGAAGCCGGCGATCGTTAGCGTCTCGCGCTGGGCGCAGGTCTTCTTGACCCAGTCATTGCCCCGCCCGGACGTGTAGCGGCTGTCGGCGACCTTGGAGACGACGCCTTCTAGGCCGACCTTGCAGGCGTGCGCGTAAATCTCCGGCCGTCGGTCTCGAAGCTCTCGCTGAACTGAATATTGGTCTTGGCGATCAGCTTCTTCAGATGTGCCTTGCGCTCGCTCAACGACAATTGTCGCAGGTCGTAGCCGTTGAGATACAGCAGGTCGAAGGCCACCATTACGATCCGGGCCGACTTGCCCTTCAATTCGTTCTGCAACACCGAAAAATCGGTGCTGCCGTCCGCGGCGGGCACAACGATTTCGCCGTCCATGATCGCGGAAGCCGCGCTGATGTGGAATGCGTCATCAGCAACCTTCTTGAAGCGCTTGGTCCAGTCGTGGCCGTTGCGGGTAAAAATCTTGACGTCCGAATTGGCGATGTGAAGCTGGACGCGATAGCCGTCGAACTTGATCTCGTGGACCCAGCGGTCGCCGCTCGGCACCTTCTCGATCGATGTTGCAAGAGCTGGCTCAATGAAACCGGGGAAGGGTGCCTTGACGCCGATCGCCGCCGACTTGTTGCGCTGGAATGCCATCAGACCAAACGAAGCGTGAGTTGGTGCCGGTCATGACCTTCGTTACGTTCGACGAAATCCTGAATACTGGACGGCACGTCGCGCAATTGCAGGTCGCAGCGCCGGCGCAGCTCCTGGGCGATGTCTTCGGAGACGTCCTTCGCCCAGTGCTCGGCGATGTTGAAGGCGATCACCCTGACTGGGTCCTTGTACTGGCCGGTCAGCAGGTCAGTGATGACGGTTTCGAGGTCGGTTGCTTCCGCATCGGCCTCGCCCCAGACGGCGCCGAGGCGGCCTAAGTCGTCCTTCACCAGGTAGACCGTCTGATCGTCGCCATTGGGCACGATTGACGGCGTCCAGCCCGAACTACGCATGACACAACTCCACACCACAGAACCGGGAATTCAAGCTTATGTCAGGTTCTTTTGTTCCGGAACCATTTTCCGAGATGTGGCTTTTGATGTGCGGAAGGATCGTTAGAGGGACTGAGGTTATGGACGAAAGGGTCAAGCTCAAGCGCAATCGTATCAAACCAGCCGGCTCGCTCGAAGAGCGCCTGCAGAGATTTGCTGATCAAGCCAAGACGGCCGCCAGTTTGGCGCCTCCCGGCCCCGAAAGGGATGCCCTGATCGCGAAGGTGAAGAAAGCCGAGTTGGCCGCGGCTGCAGCGCAAAGGCTAGGCGAATAGTTCAGTACCGGCTTGCGCGCCGCCACAAAAACGGCCCCAGCGCCTTCGGGGGGACCAAAGCGCTGAGGCCAGTTTAAGTATGCACGTGTCTAGCTGACACCTGCGCCAACGCCGGCCATTGCCCGCTTGTTCCTTTTGACCTTGGCGCGCTCCGGCGAGCTGCTATTCCGGCGCCGTCTTGCTTCGGATCATGGCTTCCTCAACCTGATCGGCGAGGGTTGACAGGTGGTTCGCCAGCCGGTCGAACATTTCGCGCTTGGCCGGATCGGTGTCGGCGGACATAACCAGAATTCGGGGTCGCCGGTGGGATGTCGATGCAAAACCGGCGACCCCTAAGCCGACCACTTCCAATTGCCCCTCAGTTAAGGCGATGACCGGCCTGCCATCATAATTGCGATCGATCGGTCGGAGTTCCTCAGAGGCCGCCTCAGTTGGCGGCCTCTCGGCCTGTACCGGCGAACAGCTCGGCTCCGGCCGGCGTTAACGCCTCGCCATTTCAATTACGCACTAATGAAAAGCCACCTTTCGCGCTTCCAATTCAACGATGGCTTGCGCGATCCGGTTGGTTGTTAGCGGATCAAAGCCCTGCTTGTTGATCTCACGATATTTCGCAATTGTCTTATCGAGTTCGATGCATTCTTCGCACATGGCTTCACCGCTGGCTTAGGGCGGGAGCACGCTGCTCTCTGTCATCAATAGATGCCGAGGGAAGGATCGATGATACAGGCTAACGGGTGTCCTCCGGTCCGGTTCCGGGGCCACAACTGAGGCGGCCGTTTTCATGTGGCCGCGTTATCTTCCTTGACGGCGCTCCGGGCAACGATTTTCAGCGCGTCATCCGGCAGCGGCCGTTGCAACGCCTTCGCTTCGTTCCAAGGCGCCCGCATCCAAACGTCGCGTTCTTCGTCCGTAATGAGGATCACCGGCATAGCCTTTGGATGGATCGGTTCGACGACGGCGTTCGGCGCCGTCGTCAGGAAGCCATAGACAAGGTGAGGGCCGGGGACCGGCTTGGACTTGGTGCCGCGGTCGCCCTTGAACTCGGTCCAGATGCCGGCGAAGGCCGTCAGCGGTCGATCGTCGCTCAAGGCAAACCAGACTACGTCCTTTTTCTTGGTTACCGGATTTGGTTCTGGCGCGTATTCCGCGAAACTGTTGAACGGGACCAAGCACCGGTTTTCCGGCTTCAGCCAACCCCGCCAGTGCGGTGAGGACATGTTGCGGATGTTGGTAACCGGCGGTCCGCCAAACTTCGGCGGCGGCGGCATGCCCCAGCGCATCATTGTCAGTTCGCGGTCATCGCCGGCGTTGCGCACCACGGGCGCTGGGTAGTCGGGAAATACGCCGGGCATCGGCGGTAGATTGCCGACGTAGCGGTTTAGAACGCGAAACAGTCGGCGGATCGCCTCCTGGTTGGTGGTGATTGAATAAAGGTTGCACATCGGACCGAAGCGCCTAGTACCCGGAATCAGAGCTGAGTGATACGTCGGCCTTTGAATCTGCGTTGCCGGACCTTTTTCTTGGTCCAGACGAACGGCTCAGCTCTGTCGTTGTATGCTTTGATGTAGGCATCGATGTGCTCCTGGAGCTGTTGTAGGCTTGTGAAGGAGGCGCCGCTGAGCGACTGCCCTTGCAAGATCGAGAACCATACCTCGACCTGATTGAGCCAGGACGCGCTGGTCGGCGTGAAGTGAAAATGCACATTGGGGTGGGCCTTGAGCCAGTGCTCGTTCTTCTTATGGGTGTTGAGATTGTCGAGGATGACGTGAAGCTGGCGGTCTGGAAAAGCGGCGGCCACGCTGTTCATGAAATCGAGAAACTCGACGCGACGCCGCCGTTTTGAATGTGTGGCGATGATCTTTCCGTAACCATGCGCTGTAGGCCGCAAGCGCGCTGATCTATCCGGTTAGCAGTTAGATCTTGTCGGACTCTTCGGTCTTCGGCTTCATCATCGCAGCGAGCGCTTGGCGGCGTTTTTCGATGATGCTGGGGGTATCTTTGTGGATTGCGATCAGGTCTTTGAGGTTCTCGATCCCGTCATCGGTGAACGCCATCACCCCGTCTTCACCGACGCCGACGACCCATAGCTGGCCATCCTCGGGGTCCATTTCTTCGGCGACCTCGAACAGCCATTCCTCGTCTTCTCCAAGCATCTCGGCGACATGGCCGAGAGTGAACACGTGGCTGACTTTGTTGACGTGCCCCATCAAGCCGCCTGCATCGCAAGGCCTTGCTGTTGAACAGTCTTCCAATTCCAAGGCAACAGCTCATCGAGCCTGTGAGTGGGGTGTGCGGCAATGCGAGCGAGCACATCGGCGAGCCAGGCCTGAGGGTCGGCGTCGTTCGCCGCTGACGCGCGGGGGCTCTCACGCGCTTGTTAGCGGCTCGGACAATTCGAACGTCCGCGTTCTACCCCTCGGGGAGCAATGGCCGGTGGGTTACGTCAAGGACGTTCTCAAAGACGGCTGATACTGAGTAGGCGTGTGCTCCACACGAACGGTTAGCACTGCCTCTCGCTCGGCGATGAGGGCGCCCCTTCACCGGCGGGGTTTTTCTTGGCTCCGATTCGGAATGTGGGGCCGCCGGTGTGGAGAACAATCGCCGGCGACCCCGGCCCGCCGCGCCCATAAGACCGATCTCAAAAGACGAACGCGTGGCGCTCCTCCACCAGGTCGCGGTTTCTGGATTTTTATGGCTCATGGGTGAAACGGACCGTCAAAAGTTGGCGGTCGCCTCGCCTTGGGAGCGATTACGTTAGTCCTGCTCTTAGTTAGCGGTGAAATTCAGGGTAAACGTGTCGGACCTAATATCGAACAGAAGTCGAAATGATAGAGTTTGCGATGGCAAAACCCCCCGGCGAAACACGCGCGCGCGCGTCGCGGCGTTCGCCCGGCCACCATGTCCGGCTGCTGGGCGGCCGCGCGACGGCGCCGGCGCTTGATGCTCCAGCGGAGCTGCCGCCGCCTGCGGTTTGCGCGAGTGCGAGAGGGCAGCTCCCCAGTAAAAGGCTTAACGCCACGGGGCTCGCCGAGGCAGGTTGGCGAGAGGGACAGATCATTTTTGACGTTCGCTGGGGCGGTGCAGACGCGGATCGAATCGGCGCCTATGCGACAGAGCTGGTGAAGTTGAATCCGGACGTAATCCTCGCGACTAACACGCCTACAGCGCGCTCGCTCAAGCTCGCCACCGATGCAGTCCCGATAGTGTTCGCCGGTCTAAGTGATCCGGTTGGCGATGGCGCCAGCCTGTCGAAGCCGGGGCGCAACATCACTGGCTTTACCAGTTTCAATGCGCCGATCGCCGGAAAGTGGCTCGAACTCGTAAAAGAGCTTTCACCCGCCACAAACCGAATCGGCGTCATCTACAACCCGAAGACAGCGCCGTATTCCATCTTCCTGCCGGTCATGCAGGAGATTGCCCCCAAGTTGGGGATAGCGATCGAGCCCATGCCGGTGGGCGATCAAGCGGAGATCGAGAGCGCGGTCGCCGCGCTCGCGCGCGAACCTCACGCAGGGCTTGTCGCTCTCCCTGACGTCTTCATGACTAACAACAGTAAGCTGATATTCGCATTGGCGCTGCAGGCGCGGCTGCCGACCGTAGGGCCGCTTCGCTTCTTTGCCGAGAACGGCGCACTCGTTTCCTATGGTTCCGACTTCATCGGGCTGTTTCACCAATCCGCTTCTTATGTCGATCGTATCCTTCGCGGCGAAAAGCCGGGCGAACTGCGGGTGCAGGAGCCGACCAGATACGAGTTGATCCTCAACCTGAAGACGGCGAAAGCAATGACGTTGGCTGTCCCGCAAACCGTTCTCGCCCGCGCCGACGATGTGATCGAGTGAGGAGGGCGACTTCAGCTCCTGGCACAAAGCGTCAGCTTGCGCGGTGCAAGGCCATGTCCGGAGTTGGGGGTAAAGCCGACCTGCCTGTTGAACGCCCGGACTTCTCACTTTGACCCTGGCGGTGTAAAAACGTGAGATCTTACAAACCGTGGAGAATCTGATTCTCAGATGTCGCCGTGCCGCAGCTCAGTATGCTCCTCACACGCTCTGAATGGGCATTTGAAGAAATGCTTTTCTCCGCGATTTGCTCGCTGCTGCGTTTTTACACAGCCAAGACCCAGAGCGGACATTGAGACACCGAACTTCCAATCGTCCGCGAAACGATAACAGGCGCTATGATGCCTGCCATCACGCTATCAACAAACGGGTTACGGCGGCTGTTCCGGCTTGAGAGCACCTGTCTCAATGAGCCGTTGCCGCACGATCGCCAAAAGGCGGTAGGATTCAGCCACATCAGCGTAGCGTTCTTTTAATGTCGGTTCGCTGGTCGATCTTGCCAGTTCATCGAACTCGGCAGCCTTCTCCAAATATTCGGCGACGCTGCGCATGTCCTTGTCCCCAGCGCCAAGCAACGCACAATGACAAATTGGGCGGGATCAAGTATGGCTCAACGGTGAGCAAACAGCGGAATTGAGGGGTAATCCGCTAGGTCGCACCTAGGGCCGACAAACGGGTTACGGCTGTTCGGGCTTGAGAGCACCTGTTTCAATCAGCCGTTGCAGCTCGCTGGCCAGGAGGCGGTAGCATTCAGCCACGTGAGCGTAGCGTGCTCTGAGGGCCGGTTCGAAGGTCAGTCTCGCCAGGTCATCGAACTGGGCTGCCGTCTCCAAATACTCGGCGACGCTGTGCATGTCTTTTCCCTTGCACCAAACAATGCACATCCTAAACGAAAAGCCCGGCGCAAGCGCCGGGCAGATCGCAGTATGGCTAACGGGTGCGAACAAATTGAATAAAATTGCAATAGTCCGCGCGCGAGCCGTCTGGTCGGTTTGAAACGCAGGCGGAATTATGGACGATGCTAACCTTCTCGCTTAACCACCTTGCTATGTTAGGAGCTAGCCAATGCCCGTTTTGTTGTCTGGAGAATTTGATTTTTGGGAGATAGCGACCGCTGCCAGCGCTGTCCGGTTGCTGATTTCCAACTTCTCATAGATGTGATGGAGATGCACCTTGATGGTACCGTCGCTAATATTGAGTCGACGGCTATTTCCTTGTTCGACAAGCCTTCGGACACCAAGCACATGATCTGGTGCTCTCGGTTTGTTAACGCTGCAGTGACCGCGCTTTGCTCCCGAGATACCTGATCAGAGCAAGGCAGCGGGAACAGCCTCTGCCCATCGGCGACCTGCTGCAGCGACTTCACCAGAAATTCCAGTGCCGCATTCTTCTGAATGACGCCGTAGGCACCGGCAGCGGCTAACTCGACCAACTCGCTGTCTTCAACAGACGCGGTGAAAAAGACCACCCGCGTGGAAAAACCCTCGGAGCTAACGATGCTGAGAAGTTCCAACCCGGTCAGGCCAGGCATTGAGATGTCGAGAACGGCGATATCCGGCCTTAAATTCCCAATTGCTTCGATGCAGCTCATGCCGTCACTGCAACACGCAACAATTTTAAAGTTTCGTTGCGCTCCCAGCGCCTTCCTCAAACCCTGCACGACCACTGGACAGCTGTCTGCAATCAACACATTGATGCGCATAAGCAGCCCCCTACTAACGCTAACCGACGTTCGTTTCGGGCCGCCTTCGCAGGTTTAGCGACGGCGCAAGCTGCCGAATGAGCGTTCTTTTTCTGCGCCCGACCCGCCGTGATCTCCCGGCCAGTTCAGCCCGCTTGCGAATTGTATACCCGCAGCGACGGCGCGTCTGTGATATGAATCAAAATAATCCAAATTTTTAAGTCTTGCTGAACCATTGTTCCATCCCATGGCGGCACGAAAGCTCTCACCGAAAACCAGAAGTAATACGACAGGTGTGCCCTCAAAGCGCAGCTTCTCCGGCATATTGCCGAACCTGCCGATCCAGTTTTCCGAGAGCCTGTTGGCAAACGCGAAGCCGCAATCGCTCGCCGAAAGAGAAGTGCTATTTGAGGCTGGCGACGTCGCCGATGGTTGCTATCGGCTTGAACAGGGCCTGCTCAAGGTCAGCATCGCTTCGCCTCAAGGTGACGAGCGGATACTGACGATCCTTGGCCCGGGCTCGATCGTCGGAGAACTCGCGATCATCGACGGGCTGCCGAGATCGGCCACCGTGGTCGCGATCCGGGACTGCAAGTTGAGCTACATGGGCCGGGAAGCGTTCGTCAGTTGCCTACGAGAATATCCCGAAATCTACAGCGATCTCGTCTCCACCCTGGTGTCACGCTTGCGCGAGGCCGATAATGCGATGGCAGCAGCAAGCTTCCTGTCCGTCAAGGCCCGGGTCGCGCGCGCGCTGCTCGAACTAGCGGAGCATCTCGGTCGCGAGACGGAATCCGGACGAATTGTCATTCTCCACAAGATCAGGCAGAGCGATATCGCGGCAATGGCGGGCGTTGCGCGCGAAAACGTAAGTCGAACCCTGACCGAACTGAAGGGGCGCGGATTGATCGGTTAATCATCCAGCTACTATTTCATCAACGACAAGCGAAAGCTTCTGCGCGAGACCGAAGATATAGCGTGAGCTGATGCATCGCAGGAGGCCGCAAAGGATGGGATCGCCGCACTTCGTGTCGGCTTGCTAGAGGCGGGCTTCAAGTGAAGGCGCGAATTATTCCTTGGCCATACGCTTCGCCAGAGTACCTGCGACCTTGCTGCCGCTCGTCGACGAGGTGATCGAGTGAAGCTTGAGCAGGCACGGGGGTTCCTGAAGGAAGGTCCGATCAGGGCCTATCACGAGGAAATCCTCTTAGGCGCGCTGAGACTGGCCGAGGCAGATGCCGCGCTCGGTCGCCTTGACGATGTTCGGCTTGAGAATATCCACGAGACCGTTTCCGAAATCCTAGAGGATGTCGCCTCGCACGAAATCAATGAAGAAGGGGGAGCAGGGGACGGTCAAGTTGCGAAGGGAAAGGTCGTCAACATTGACGCGCGCGAACTTGGGAAGCCCGTCTTTTGCGTACCGGGCTTGGGACGGCTCGACGATTGCGTGGCGCTGATCGTCGCGGACGCGCTTAAGCGCGAAGGATACAATGCGCGCGTCTCCGGGGCCGATACCGAAGTTGATGCGGGGAATGCAGAGACAGTATGCGTGTGTTTTCTCGAGGAGGTGTCGGAAGCAAGGGCTGCTTTCACGGTCCGAAAACTTTCCCGGAAGGTGGCTACGGCCGACGTGATCATTTGCGCGCTGGGGAGCAAGGCGGATCAGCTGGGTAAGAATGTTGGGCCGAGATCGCTTGAGGCCCTCATTGCCGCGGTTGCCAAACGTGCGATGGGAAAAACCCGTCAAGAACAATAGGTTCGAAGTATTCGAACCGTTCCGTGGCAGGCAGCGCCCAGCATCGGACCCTTAGCCCGAGTTTGCAGCGCCGGTCGTCGTCTCAGTGGCCGGAGCGGTAACGCGAACCTCGTGACCTTGGCGCAGGGCCAGCGATGCCGCAGCTACAGCGGCCTCAAAAGCCGATTCCTTGGTCTGATAGACGTTCCTGGCGAATCCGTCATGTCGCACCCGCCATTCGCCGGCCCTGCCGAAAATTTCATAGACTGCTAATCCCATGGAAACCTCCGTTCGAAAAGACAATGTCGGGGTCCAAATCCTGTTCCGCAGGATCGGTGGTAGCCATTGCCTAACGCTCATTGTCGCCGCTTCCGAACGCGATGGAACCGTTCTTTTTCGGCCAAGTTACAGAGCTGCCGCACTTGATCGAGCAACTGAATGTCAGACGCTTGGAAGATTCTCAGGTCCGCAGTCCAGGGTTACATCGCCAATAGCGCCCTGAGCCGCGGCGCGGCAATGTCTTTTTACGCCGTCACTTCGCTGACCCCGGTCCTTTTGATCGTGGTAGCCGTCGCGGGCATTGCCTTTGGACAAGACTCGGTCCGCGATGGCCTCATCCAGGAAATTGTTGGGATTCTTGGACAACAAAGTGGGGAATTGGTCAAATCGATGCTCGCCAAGTCCAGCGATCCGCAAACCGGAACCTTGGCGACGATCTTTGGCATTGTAATGCTGCTGGTCACGGCTTCAGGGGTGTTCGGGGAAATGCAGGCCGCTTTGAATGCCACCTGGAAGACCAAAGCTCCCGACGAACCATTTTTTTCGATGATCCGGGGCCGGGCAACGAGTCTCGGCCTGGTAGGTGCACTCGGGTTTTTGTTGATGGTTTCGCTTGCCGCAAGCACGGGCCTCTCGGCTCTGGCGGAGTATCTCGGCAGCAAGAACGGCCTGGCGCCGTTGATCCTGTCGACCATTAATACTCTGGTGTCGATCGCCCTCTTCACGGCCTTGTTCGCCGCCATTTACAAGGTCCTGCCAGACACCCCGATTGCATGGCGGGATGTCCGCACTGGCGCATTTCTGACAGCGCTGATGTTCACGGCGGGCAAAAGCATGATCGGTTGGTATTTGGGGACGACCGCGACCAGTTCGGGCAACGGAGCCGCGGGCGCTTTGATCGTAATCCTGCTCTGGACCTACTACTCTGCGCAGATATTCCTGTTTGGGTCGGAAGTAACTAAAGCCATCGCTGACACTCGATTGGAAACGGAATCTGCCAGACGTCCACAGATTCCTCAGCGCGTTCAATCCGCACGCTGACGCTCAGATAGGCTTTTGAGTATTCGATTTCGTCGAATTCATAAGGAACTCATGACGTCGCGTTGAAGTTGAATCGTGGACCGGATCGAAGGTCGACGCAGCTCTTCGATAGTCAGGCTCCGGCGCAATCGGGGGCCTTTTAAACGATGCCAAGTTTTAACGATCTCGGCTTTTATCCAAGAGGCGCGATTTAATGCCACTCAAGAGCAATACGAAATGGACCGAGGAGGACGACCGGCGGCTTCTGCAGTTGCGATCGGCGGGGAAGTCGACGCGTTCGATCGGCCTCGCGCTCCGGCGCTCGTCTTCCGCCATAGAAGGTCGTTTGGGAGTGCTCAAAGCCAGGGCGCGGGACAAAAAGCGAGAGCAGTTGACTCCCGTCAACCGCGGCGCGGTCATCGATTAGGGTTGCGACGGCCTTAAATTGGCACGTCCCATCGATCTGGGGAAGCTGCATCGCGGCGGGGGCGTGTTCGACAAACGGCGGCACAGCACAGGGCAGCGGATTGCCGCAAGCGCCCGATGTGCATGACCGGATACATATCGCTCGGAGGCTGTCCTCCACCGCCGCGCTCGAAGCGAGGAGGATGGGCGCGACGTCGCTGCCCTGATTATTAAACGTGCGGACTTCAAGACTCGTCGGGAACAATAGGCAAAGTCGCGGAGTTCAAAATTTAGAACAACGAAGGAACTAAGGTCATGCAGCAACCCTCCGAACGGTCGCTCCGCGAGCTACAGCGCGAAACTGAACAGACGCGCGCGGGTTTGACGCAAACGGTGGAGCAGCTCAAAACCAGCGTTTCCGACACCGCGAGTGAGATCAGAAACCGCATCAGTCCGGAAAGTATCAAGGCGGAGGTCTCGGACTACGTTCGCTCGCGAGGGGAGAAGATGCTGGAAGACATTACCTCGGCCGCGCGTCGAAACCCAATGCAGGCCGTCGCCGTCGGTGCAAGTCTTGCTTATCCTCTGTTGCGATTTGCAAGGGTAATTCCGGTGCCCATCCTGATGGTAGGTGCGGGGCTGTTTTTTGCCGGTTCGAAGACCGGTCAATCGCTCACGCAAAAGGCGTCGGATGTGGCTTCCGACCTGTCGGACGAAGTTAGCCGACGAGGTCATGATCTCTCGGCGCAAGCAGGTGCAATGGTCAACTCGGCAAAAGGAACCGTTTATAGCGGTGCGGCGCGTGTTGGCGAAGCAGTATCGACTGGCTCAGATCAGGCTCGCCGAACGGCGTCCTCAGCTACAGACATGAGTTTGAGTGACCGGCTAAAGGACTCCGGTGTTTCGCTAGGGGATAAGATCAGCACGCGTGTATCGGACATGAAGGACGGTGCGTCCGAACTGGCGACTACCGCGATCGATTCGACGCGCGACTTCGCCGCGGGAGCGGCTACGGCCACGCAAAAAATGGCCTCGTCCGCGACCGATGCGGGCTTGGAAATGGCCAAGGGCGTACGGGACAAGACCTCCGATTTATCCAATCGGGCCGGCAAGACGGTTTTGGACACGATCCAGGAGAATCCGCTTCTCGTAGCAGGCGTTGGCCTGCTTATCGGCGGTCTTATTGCGAGTGCACTTCCCAAGAGCGATCTGGAAGAAGATTTAGTGGGCGATGCAGCCGCTGCGGCTCAACGGCGGGCGAGTGAAGCAGCGTCTAAAGGCTTCGACGCGGCGAAGGGCGTAGCCGGGGATATTCTCGAGAGCGTGGCGCGGCAGGCCGGCGCGGAGGGACTCACGCCCGATAAACTGGATGAGACGGCCCGGGATCTCGGGCAACGGGTGAGACGTGTCGCTGAAAGCGCGGTGACGACAGCGTTCGATCCGGAAAAGGCACCCCAATCACACACCGGCGGAGGAAATTAATATGGCTGATCCAATCGGAACCGCGCATCAGGGCGTAGCCTCTCTTGGGCAAGGACAAGATTCGGCACGAGCGAAATTTGACGAGGCGGCGGCATCGACGAAAAGTCTGGGTGAACAGGCCATGTCAGCTGGCCGAGACATCACGGACAAGGCAAAGGATTTAGCTGAGACCTCAACAGATAAAATCAAAGGGCAAGCCTCTGATTTCGTGGATGCCGCCAAGGATGTTGCATCTCAGGCAACCGATATGCTCAAGGACGCCGTGAATGATCGAAAGGCGTCGGGCGCTGAATATGTCGGCAGTCTCGCTGACACCATGCGGCGCGCCGCGCGGGAGTTCGATACCGATCTTCCACTCGCGGGCATCTATATTCGAAAGGCCGCATCGCAGGTTGAGGGCATCTCCGACCAGATTCGCAGCGGCAATCTCAATGATTTAGTTCGAAATGCGCAGTCGTTTGCGCGGCGCCAGCCAACTGCCTTCCTGGGGTTGGCGGTATTGGCCGGCTTCGGAGCCGTCCGCTTTCTCAAGAGTTCATCCGAAACGGGCTCACCTGCTGAAGGACGCGAAATGGCTGGCCATTCCGCGATGACAGACAACCGAGGGTACCGTAATGACTTCTCGAACTGATCGGTCCATCCCGGAACTGTTCAGCGACGCGTTCGGGCAGCTTGCTAAGCTGATTGGAAACGAACTCGCGGTTGCGCGTGCCGAACTGTCTGAGAAGGCCGGGCAGGTCGGGAGAGCGGCGGCAATGATGGGTGCGGGCGCGGTAATCATGATTTCCGCACTCGTTATGCTGTTGTTCGCCGCTGCGGCAGCGCTGATGCACGCCGGCTTTTCAGACCTGTTGCGTATTTGATCTCCGGCGGCGGCGCGGCAATCGTATCGATTGTTCTTGTCGTGGTCGGCATCAACCGGTTGTCCGGTGATGCGCTAAAGCCGACAGCGACGATCGATGAGATCCAACGTGACAAAGCAGCCGCAAGGGAGATGGTTCGATGACCGATATGGCTGAAAAAGGTTCGGACTTCCTCAAGGACCTGGGCGATGCCGCGCGCCGCAACCCGATGTCGGCGGCACTCATCGGGATGGGAATCGTTTGGCTTTTCGCCGGCGGGAAAGCTGGAGTGGCGCCGGGCGATCTGCTCGAGCGGGCCGGCATGGATCGCGTGCCGGAGGCAGCGAAGGCCACTTTCAACACGGCGAGGGACAGTGTGGCGTCGACCACCAATTCTGCGGCCGATACGTTCCGTGCAGCCGGCAGCGCCGGTATCGAAACGGCAACCCGAATGGGTTCGGAATATGCAAAGTTATTACCTGATTCAGCCAACGTCTTGGACAGTGTACGAGGCAATCTGACCGACCTCCTCAAAGCGCAACCGCTGGCGTTGGGTGCAATCGGATTGGCAATTGGCGCCGGCATTGCCGCGGCCTTGCCCAATACGGAACTCGAAAACTCCTATTTGGGCCAGACCAGTGACACCGTGAGAAGCAAAGCGGCCGCGATCGCAGGCGAGCAGATGGATACAGTCGCCACGGTTGCGTCGGATGTGGTTGACGCGGCGAAAGAAGGAGCGCGCAAGGAAGGCCTTACCTTGGATGACGCAAAGGCGGCCATGGATGGACTTTCGGGCAAGTTCGGTCGCGTTGTCGACGCAGCCGGAAAGAGCTTGTCCGAAAACTTGCGGTGAACCGCAAGTTCGATTGGTTTAATCAAACGTGGAGAGAAAAATGAACGGTCTGATCTATTTGGTAGGCTTGGTTGTCGTCATCCTGGCTGTATTGTCGTTCTTTGGACTTCGGTGAGATGATGATTGAGATGGAATCCACAGCCCCTCCCGTCGGGGTGCCCGCGCGGTATGTGACTTGGACACCTGCGATCCTGGGTGCCTTGGTGGCAACCGCACTGTCGTCGATCCTGGTCGCATTCGGCGCAACCGTGGGGCTGGGGATTTCGTCGACGGCGCCAACTTGGCGCGACGCTTCCGCCGCTTTGTGGCTTTTATCAGGCCTCTATCTGATCATCCAGGCGGCTTTGAGCTTCGGCGTGGGCGGATATATCGCAGGTCGCACGAGTGTCGGTCTCGCAGCATCGGATCCAGCCGAAGTCGAACACCGCGACGGGCTGCATGGCCTAGCTGCCTGGGCGATTGCTGTGGTCCTGGGCGTAGCCCTTGCCGCGCTGCTTGGAAGTGCAACCCTGTCACGACCCAACGTCAACGCGGTTTCTTCACGAACCAGTGCGGCCGAACCCCTGCTAAGCTATGAACTCGACCGATTGTTCAGACCGGCGCGTCGCGCTACTGCAAATGTAGACCTTTCCCAGGACCGCGCGGAAGCCGGAAGAATGCTTCTTACGTCTTCAAGCCACTCCGGTATGAGCAGTGAAGATCGCGTCTATCTCACTCAGCTCGTTTCGGCCACCACTGGTCTGGCTGCAACGGAAGCCGAGCGACGGGTGGATACAGTAGTCGCGAGCTCACAGGCCGCGATCGCAAAATCGCGCCGGAGTTCCGTTATTCTCGCTTTCTCCGTGGCATCCGCGCTATTGCTGGGTGCTGTGATAGCGTGGGCCGCTGCCGGGATCGGGGGCCGTCATCGCGATGGCGCTCCGCTGCCATCTTGGATGCGCTCTCATGAGCATGGAGTCGAGTACCGACGCGGCATGTCGTGAAGGTCTAGGGACTACCGGCCTTCTTAACCCAATGTCCTTCAGACGGATCTTCCATCAAAAGTGGGAGAGGCGGTGCGTTCTGTTGCGATAAAGTCCTCCAGCAGTGGACCCTTGGCGAAGCCCTCGAGCCGGCGCGCCTGGACATCTAGACGTTTCAGGGCCTGGATTTCCTCATCTTGCCCCAGCTTTGCCTTCTGCACAGCGGAGTTCATGACCGTGATCGTCTCGTCGTAGACCTTGAGGGAAACGAGGTAGGGATGACGATCCTTCCCACCATGGGCCAAAGAGAACCGCGCGGGATCATGGAAGCGATAAGGCGATCCATGCACGACCTCGGCGACCATGGCGAGCGATCGGACTATCCGCGCGCCGACGCCAGGCGTCAGCAGGCGTTCCGTAAAATCAACGGGACCGCGGTTGGCTCGCGCGCGTGAGCTTGGCGCCGTCGAAACCGATCCGTTCACCAAGCAACTTCAATTCGTCCGGCGCTTTTCGCGAATGCTGACCCCGACCTCCGCAGACATGGATGCCGAGTTCGCCGGAAAGCGGACCCAGCCCGCGCTTGAGAACGGAGGGGCCATTGGATGCCTTCGCGACCTGATGCATCGATCGATTAGATGTCTTACCTGGCTGGCGCTGAGGCCTCCTGCACAAAGTCCGCCACATCCGCGAACATGCGGTCAAGATTGAGTTCCTGTTGGTAGCTGCCGCCTCGGACAGTTGCTTCAGCCTGACCGCAAATCGCAAGAACAGGCGCGTGGTCCAGCTTGGCATCGTATAGGCCGGTGATGAGGTGGGTGGCGCCAGGACCGCCTGTGGACAGACAGACGCCGATTTCGCCCGTGAACTTGGCGTGCGCAACAGCCATGAACGCAGCCATCTCCTCGTGTCGGACCTGAATGAACTCGATCTTGTCGGCCCGCTGCAGGGCTCCTATCACGCCGTTGATGCCACCGGGATATCCGTAAATCCGCATGATCCCCAGGCGTACAGGCGCTCAAGGACGAAATCGCCGACTTTCATGGGTAGCTCCGATGTTCACACGACGCACATTGGGGATGTATTATCAAACCACTGCTGGCCGGAGTTCGTGTTCCAACGCCTCATTCTGAGGCGATTTCCAAGGATAATGGATAATTGTCGTACTGGACGGCCACGAAGCTTTGCCGGGAGGATATCGCTTCAATACGGAACGCTGAGGCTCGACCGCAATTGAAATCTGAGAAAACCTCAGGAGGATCACCATGCCCGCCGACTATCCAAAGCCGCCGTATCCGAGTCAAAAGCAACCGATGCCGGGATCGACTGCCAAAATGGATCCGCGCCCCGACCACGGGGAGACCAGCTACAGAGGTTCAGGCCGCCTGAAAGGAATGAAGGCGGTCATCACGGGCGGCGACAGCGGCATCGGGCGGGCCGTCGCGATCGCTTATGCGAGGGAGGGCGCCGATGTCTTGATTGCGTATCTGAACGAAAACGACGACGCCAAGGAAGTCAAAGATCTGATCGAAAAGGAGGGACGCAGAGCGGTCCTGCTCTCAGGCGACCTTCAGAAATCGGGGCATTGCCGTTCGGTTATTCAGAAAGCGGTCGACGAATTGGGCGGCATCGACATTCTGGTGAACAACGCGGCGCACCAGGCCACGTTCAAGGATATCGGCGATATCAGCGACGAGGAGTGGGATATGACTTTCAGGGTAAACATTCATGCGATGTTTTATCTGGCAAAGGCTGCGGTCCCGCACATGAAACCCGGCAGCGCCATCGTAAACACGGCGTCAATCAACTCGGATATGCCGAACCCGATCCTGCTCGCCTATGCAACGACGAAGGGAGCCATTCAGAATTTCACCGGCGGGCTCGCTCAGATGCTGGCGCACAAGGGCATCAGGGTAAACGCGGTGGCGCCTGGACCGATCTGGACACCGCTCATTCCCTCGACCATGCCTGACGAGGCCGTCGCTAATTTCGGCGAGCAGGTACCCATGAAGCGGGCAGGGCAACCGGCCGAACTCGCGACCGCCTACGTGATGCTTGCCGATCCGCTATCCAGCTACACGTCGGGAACTACGGTTGCCGTCACCGGCGGTAAGCCATTTATCTAAGCGATGATGGATGGAAGCAAACTGCAACTGGATGGCCCGATACGACAGCAGGTTGCGGATTGGGCAGTTGAAGGCTACCCAAGCACGACCTTATGAAGATTGCGATGAACTGACCAACCCATCGAGCATCAAGGCCGTCTGCATCTACATCGTGGCTGCTCTCAAATAACTCGGTTCCTTAAGAGCATTACCAAGCATGCGGATGGTGATCGTCCAATGGTTTGTTTGGCGTCTCTCCTCGGTCAGGGAGGAAAAAAAGAGCGCAGCGTCGCCAATTTTGGCAATGATTCTGTCGTCCTCAAGGTTCAAAGTGAACGGAAGGGGCGAGTTGTTATTTAACTCCTGCAAGCTCACTCCATGAAGGTGCTAAAATTATCTTACGCCCTCGAAGGCAAATAAGTTCCCATTCAATATTTCCCGGCTGGTCAGCTGTAACAGCGGCGGCATCAGATCCCAGATCGCCGGCAGCGGAAGCGACGTACCGGCGGGCTCCGCTCGATTTGGCCCACGCCATTACGGCCAGCACTTTCAGCCAAAGGTCGCTCTGAGTAGTTCCGTGAAAATCCACGCCAAGAAAGACGCTATCGTAGCAAGAATCAATGTTTGATTGCGGGCCTTAGCAATCTCATTCCTGATATAGCGCCATAAGGAACCCATTGCCCGCGTCGCTCAAGGGTTCAACTTTCCGGACCGATCTGAAGTTCGAGCAGGGCTAACCGCTGCAGCACCTTTGGATCGCGTTCACCGTCACGGGTGACCCGAAGGATAGTTTCGGCCAAACGATGGATGACATGAGAACTCACCGGCTCCGGAAGGGTATCTACTGAATCCTGAAGAGCCTGCGACATCAATTGGATTGCTTCCGGAGAAAATGACGTGTCCGAAAAATCCTTCATTTTACTACACGGCAAGAGTTGAGAAGCCTGTACAACGGGAAAAAGTGGCAATGGTTCCCCAACGTATCGCGTTTGACGTAATGGGCTGGTCGCAGGCCTCGCGCCCTCGGCAGTCCGCGAGAACCTCAAGGCTCCCACTCCTGGCCGTTGGCAAAGTGAGTCGTCGACAGGCTTAGATAATCCTCGTCGAGTAGCGGAACGCCGGCTTGACGGCGGGTCCAGCGTGAGCTCGGTCAGGAAGCGTGCTCGCGAAGGATATCCTGATGCGATTTGCTCGAGGGGAGCAAATCAGCCCGCAGCCCCATGCTCGACTGCACGCCGCTGCTAAGGACTGAGGGTTCAAGGTACGCGGTCGCCGTCTTCACCCTGGGTATCTATTCATGGGCCTGCATAGCGATGGTCGTTGGTTCCTGCCATGATTGTGACCCGGATCTCTGCCGTCATTGACTTAGGCTTGGCTGCAAAGGGCCGCGGGGTCACCACGGCCCTTTCTCCTGGAAGGGTTTGCCGTTACTCCGTGCAGACCTTGGTCTTCTTCATACCGGCTTCGGCTTCAGTCTTGGTTTTGTAGACGCCGTTGTCGACGACCGTAGTGGTCGTAGCGGTCGGCTTGGTCTCGACCACCGTGCACTTCTTCGTGGCGCTGTCGCGAACGACGTAGAATTCGGCCGCCGAGGCGGTTTCGGCCATGGTGGTTGCGGCAAATGCCAGTGCGCCAATCATCATAAATTTCTTCAAGGTGTCCTCCTCCAGTTTTTTGCGATGCGAGTGGCAACTCGAAGACAAACCAATTGTTCCGCTTATTCCCGATCGGAACGCGGTGAGACCGTGACAAGAAACCTAATCCGGCGAAGCCGCGCCGGATTGGTCGAGCTTCTTGAGATCTTTGAGGCCGTCGACCACCAGCAGTTCTGCCTCCTCGACGCCCGCATCGAGCCTCTGCCGGATAAGGCGCTTTAGCGTCGTGGCCCGCCGCGCATCGTTCTCGTCGACATCCTTGTTGATCGGCAAGTAAACGTTTCACGCGCGCGCAAAGGCTATTCCAGCGACATCGGGTCAACCATCGATTTTCCTCCGCAGAACACATCCAACAGCCTATTGCCACGTTTTCCGATATTGTTGCCACCCTGACAGCCTGCCCTCAAATGCGCGTTCTTGTTTCAGGGAACCATTGCGTTGCACCGGGACACTTGGGGTTGGTCGTAACAACGGTGGTGGGCATGCCCCTCGGTCGATACTTCTTCTATATGGGCACCCTGCTGCTCGCGCTGCTGTTCCTCGCGGACTGGTACATGCCGCAACCGGCCGCGCCAACGGCGCGCCCGGAGGTCGATCGAACCGTCATCCGTCTTCATTCCCGGGATAAGTGGCCCGAGCGGATCGTGATCGATACAAGTCTGCCGACAATCGTTCCACCGCCTGCGAAGATTGCCGAAAATCCGCCGGAAAGATCGCCGCCCCCCGTTCGATCGCTGCGGGCGGCTTTCGCGCAGGTAACGCCGCCTCAGGCCGCTGCACCGGCGATCGCTGTCAAATCTGCTCCGAAGCGCCGAACCCGAACGGTGCGTGCGGGTGCCCTCCTCACCAGCTTCGAGGCGGAAGATTTCCGCCCACTCCAGATGAACTGGTAAAGCGACGGGGCTGGGCGCCGTCTGAAAACGGGAAAAATTGGCAATCCGACGCCTTCAGCCCAACCCCATCTCGACGGCGATCCGGATCAGATCGGAATGATTCTTGGCCCCGAGCTTCTGCTTGAGCAGCGACGTGGTGTTGGCCCCCTAGCGCATCGGCGACTTCCACAATCTTGTCGCCCCGCCGATGTCGACGGCTTGCTCTCGCAGACCGCTTATCGAGTGATCCAGGAAGGTGTGACCAATGTTCTCTGGCACGCCAATGCGCATGCGCTACGGGTCTGGGCGTCGCTCGAAGACGCGCACGTCGCGGTCGAGATTTCCGACGACGGCGACGGATTTCCGCCGAGCCAGCCGTTTGGCCGCGGATTGACCGGCATGCACGAGCGCGTCCGGGCCCTTAGCGGGACTTTTGAATTCAAACGGGAGAACGGTCGAACCTACGTCCGTTGCCGTTTGCCGACCACGGTGTGAGGCGCAACGTTCGGCAGCGGATTGCGCCGGAACGGCGATAAGGGCTCAGGCCGGCAGCTCGGACGTTCAATCTTGCCCGCCGCGTCGAGCTGAAATGAGGACCCGGACCGGCGGTAGACCAATGCGATCCCGCTTGCGTCGGGCCAGCGCTGCTCATGTCTAAAGGGACCGCTCGATGATCCTCAACGCACGCGGCAATTTGTCCGCCCTGGCACCGTAAGTCGCGGAAGGGTCGGCCCTTTCAGCAATATCTGGCACGTAATGGTCGAGCGGGAAAAATTGGCAAGTAGGTTCGTAAGCGGGAACCGTTAATGCTGCACTGCGTTGCTCATGGTCGCCGTCAGTAACAGTAGGCCATTTTGTGAACCGCAGACACTTCCTCGCAGCCTCCACCTTGCCGCTCCTCTCCTTGGCGGTGCCAGGAGTGGTGGCCTCCGCCCCCGCGCAGCCGGCACCGTTTGACAGATCCGTTGTGCGGCAAATGGCGCGTGACCTGGCCGGCAAATCGTTTAAGGCCCCAGATAATAAACTGCCGGATAATCTGAAGGACCTGGACTACGATCGTTACCGGGCGATACGGTTTTTGCCGGAACGCGCGCTCTGGCGTGGCGAAAAGCTACCTTTCGAGGCGCAATTCTTTCATCGCGGATTTTTCTATAACAATCGAGTCGACATCTATGAGGTGAAGAACGGCCAAGCCACGAAAATCGCCTATCAACCCGACCTTTTTTCATTCGGGGACTTGGCGCCTCCAGGGGCAGGTGTCGACCTCGGCTTTGCGGGCTTTCGGCTCCATGCACCGGTCAACAAACCCGACTATTATGACGAGGTTTGCGTCTTTCTTGGCGCGAGCTACTTCCGGGCTGTCGCCAAGGGCCAATTGTATGGTCTTTCGGCGCGCGGGCTTGCGATCAACACCGGCGAAGCCAAGGGCGAAGAATTCCCGTCGTTCAAGGCATTCTGGATCGAAAAGCCGGCAGCCAACGCCAACTCCATTGTCGTGCACGCCTTGCTCGACAGCGAAAGCGCGGCGGCGGCCTATCGCTTCACCATTCGGCCCGGCGATACGACCGTCTTCGACGTGGAAATGGCGATCTATCCCAGAATAGATCTGGAGCGCGCCGGCCTCATGCCGATGACCAGCATGTTCTTTTTCGGACCGAACGACCGCAAGGATGTCGACGACTTCCGGCCGTCGGTACATGATTCCGACGGGCTGGCCGTGTTCAACGGCCGCGGCGAGGAGCTCTGGCGGCCCCTTCACAATCCAAGAGATCTTCAGATCAGTTCATTCGCTGATCTCAACCCACGCGGTTTTGGATTAATGCAGCGTCAGAAGGATTTTTTCGCCTATCAGGACCTCGAATCCAGTTTCGAACGCCGGCCAAGTTTGTGGGCGGAGCCAATCGGAGACTGGGGTGAGGGTGCGGTCAAGCTAATCGAAATTCCGACCAAGGAAGAAGTACACGACAACATTGCGAGCTTCTGGCAGCCCAAGTCAGCGCTGCAGGCAAAGGGCGAGCACACCTATACCTACCGGCTGCACTGGGGGCCGGACACTCCAAAACCGACCGCGCTCGCGCGATTTTCCCGAACCGGCATCGGCGCGAGAGGCGATAACGCGACGCTGTTCGTGCTGGACCTGATCGGCGACAGGTTGAAATCCGTCGACCCAAAGACTCTGCGGGGCGTTGTGACCGCAGAGAAGGCCAAGATCCAGAATATCGTCACCCAGCCGAATCCAGCCTCCGGGGGCTGGCGCCTGAGTTTCGAGCTCTTGAAAGAGAAGAATCCCGTCGAGATACGCGCATCGCTCATGCAGGAGAACGAGCCGATATCGGAGGTTTGGGTATATCGATGGACACCCTAGGGAAAGCCCACGGATCGGTTCAGCACAGCGATCCTCCACTGAACCAATGCCTTCCTCGTGAAGCGCCCATGGAAATGGCGGTGCAGCCATTGCCGACGTCCCGGCCGCAAGCTCAGGTTTCAGAGTTTGCGCGGGCATGGCCGCGACGTACATACCTCCTTGCGGGCACCTTCTTTCTGACCCTGGCGGGCAGCTACGAGATGTACGAAGTACTCCAGGTGGGCGGCGTGACGATCCTGGAGGCGATCATCCTCGCTTTGTTCGTCCCATTGTTCGCATGGATTGCGTTTTCCTTCATGTCGGCCATTGCCGGTTTCTGCGTGCTGCTGTCGCGACGGAAGGACGAACTCGGCATCGATTCCAGTTCGCCCCTACCGGCGATCGAAAGCCAGACCGCGATTTTGTTGCCCACCTACAACGAGGACCCCTATAGCGTTCTGGCCCGGCTGCGGGCTGTCTATGAATCGGTCGAGGAAACCGGATGCGTCTCCAAGTTCGACTGGTTTGTTCTGAGCGACACGACCGATCCCGCCATCTGGATCGCTGAAGAAAAGTGTTTTCTTCGACTCCGAGACGAAGCTGGGCCAACGGCGAGAATTTTCTACCGTCACCGTCCGGAAAACACCGCGCGCAAATCCGGCAATATCGAGGATTGGGTCAAGCGGTTTGGTTCCAGCTATGAATACATGCTTATCCTCGATGCAGACAGCCTGATGACCGGCGACACCATCGTGCGGCTTGCCGCTGCGATGGAGCAACATCGAAACGTAGCGCTGATCCAAACGCTGCCAATCGTGGTCAACGCCAAAACATTATTCGCTCGGTGGCAGCAATTTGCTGGGCGGTTATATGGTCCGCTGATTGCCGCCGGCATTGCATGGTGGCATGGATCCGAAGGCAATTACTGGGGGCACAACGCCATCATCCGGGTCCGCGCTTTTGCCCGGGACGCCGCCCTTCCCGAACTGAGGGGCCGCAAGCCGTTCGGCGGGCACATCCTCAGCCATGATTTCATCGAGGCTGCGTTCATGCGACGTGGCGGTTGGGCCATCCACATGACGGCAACGCTCGGCGGCAGTTACGAAGAAAGCCCGCCATCGCTGCTGGATTTCGCCGCGCGCGACAGGCGATGGTGTCAAGGCAATCTGCAGCATCTGGCAGTGCTTCCGGCGCGCGGCCTTCATTGGGTCTCGCGGCTCCATCTCCTGACCGGAATTGGATCCTACCTGACGGCGCCGCTCTGGTTCATTTTTCTGGTCGTCGGAATCCTGGTATCGTTGCAAGCGCAGTTTGTCAGGCCCGAGTATTTTCCAAAAGGGTTTTCGCTATTTCCGACATGGCCCGCACAGGATCCAATCCTGGCGGCGTGGGTGTTCGTTGCCACGATGGGCATGCTAATCCTTCCCAAGATGCTCGCCTACATCGTCATGCTCACCCATAAAGACGAACGAAAAAGGTTCGGTGGCAGCTTTCGTGCCTTTGCCGGCATCCTTGCCGAGACGTTTCTTTCAGGCCTGACGGCACCGGTGATGATGATCTTTCAATCGTCCGCGGTCGTAGGAATTCTGCTAGGACACGATGCGGGGTGGCAGGTTCAGCGCCGTGACGACGGCGCGGTGTCATATGAGGACACGCTTCGGAAATACTCGGTTCCGACGCTTTTTGGGATTGCCATGGCCATCAGCGCCTACGCGGTATCATTGGCGCTGCTGCTATGGATGATGCCGGTTATTCTCGGCCTCCTGCTCGCCATTCCGCTTGCCTTGCTGTCTTCCTCAGTAAGCGCAAGGTCGACTTTGTTCAAGACACCGGAGGAGACCTCACCACCGCAGGTCTTGCTGAGGGCTAACGAGCTAGCCAACACCTTGCACCGGACGGTTTGCTGCCCGCTTCTCGAACTCCACCGCGATGCCGACCTGCGCGCGGCGCATCTCAATAATCTATCCGGTCCAAAACCGCGAAATCGTGGCGAGGTCGATCCTCACCTCGCGATTGCGCGCGCCAAAATCGAAGACGCTGAAACCTTCGACGAAGCGGCCGCATTCCTCACCCCGCGCGAGAAATTTGCCGTCCTTAATTCGCCGACCGTCCTTCGCGCGCTGTTGGCCTTGCCGCGCTCCTAAACGGCACGGCTGGCTGAAGTTGTTTGGCGGCGTCCAGTCGGGACTTCGTGGAGGAGTCCACGGGGCTCCCTGCGACCCGCTTGGTGCATCAGCTCGAAATTCGATTTCCGTCAGACTTTCGGGTCCATCTCACTTCAAGGCGAAGGAAACGCCTGCCGCCGTCAAGCGGTGCCGTTTGCGCGGCGCTCAAACACATCGCTGAATTCTAAAGGTAGAACTACGAGCGCCCAGGCGCTAGCCCCGATCGCAGCCTTCATCTTCGTTATGCGCATGTGAGAAAGGCTGCAGATTGCTCCGCAGCCTTTCGTTTGCTCTCGGCTTTTTCGCGCGAAACGTTACCAGCGCGGGCCCACGCCAAAACCGACGCCCACGCCGCCGGGTCCCACGCCGATACCGACGCTCGGACCATTGTCGTAGTAGCCGCCATCATAGTAGCCACGGCGTTCAATGTAGCGCTCACGCGGGAGATAGTTGTAGCTGTCGCCGTAGTCCTGCTGAATGACGACCCGCCGACCACCGCGCGTACGGTAGCAGCGACCATAGTCATCGCAGACCAATCGCACGTTCTCGACGCCGTTATCCGGCAGTACTGAGGGGCTGACCGACAGCGGCGCGGCATTGGCGCCGGATGAAAGCAACGCGCCGACACCGATAGCGAGAGAAATAACCACATATTTCATGACCTGACTCCTTCCGCTGAGAATGCGGTCAACCCGTCGGATTGCCGAATGTTCCCGAAGGAACTCAATCCAATCGGGAACGATAGCCAGCCTGCGAAGCAACGGGATAACTTCCACTGCACGACAGTTGCCACGTGTTGTCATTGGAACCATGCGGCCCCTCCGGTCGTTCAAGCAAAACCGCCACCCGAGGAACCTAACGGAGGAACCTAAGATGAGAACACGTTTTCTGATAAGCACGGCCGTGGGCCTTGTTTTCGCTACGGCAGCATTCGCCCAATCGCCGAGCTCGACGACGACCGCCCCGACCACGTCAGAAACCCAGACACCCACCACCTCGGCGCCGGCGACCCAGAAGGCGCCTGACACGACAACCCAGACGCCGTCCGTTTCCACGACTACGGCTCCCGGCGCGTCCACCACGTCTCCGCGGGCGCAAACCACCACTCCCACGTCTCCGACCGGGACGTCCCAGCCGACGCAAGCGCAGACGAACACCGCGACACCCGCCACCGGCCAGCCGCAGCAGCCTCCCGCCAGCAGCCAGGCCCAGCAGGCTCCCGCCAGCGGCAACGCGAACACGGCCGCACAGCAGCCGGCCACCCAGCCGTCAACGGCGACAAATTCGGCTCAGTCGTCTACTAACGTGAATGCTTCCGTCAACATCAACGACCAGCAGCGCACGCGTGTAGCCGAGTCGATCACACGGCTGAACGTGCAGCCCCTCACCAACGTCAACTTCTCGTTGACCGTAGGAACCGCCGTTCCCCGCGACATTCGTCTGCAGACGCTCCCGGCCGACGTCGTGGAAGTCGTGCCGCAGTACCGCGGGTATAGCTTCTTCGTGGTACGCGACGAAATCGTCATCGTCGAACCGTCCACCTACCAGATCGTGACCGTGCTGCCGCGCAACGGCGGAGCGACGGCCGCTGCGCCGGCGCCGTCGCATTCAAAGGTCTCGTTCACCGACAAGGACCGCGACGTCGTGCGCAAGCACGTGAAGACGAGGGCGACCGAGCGCCAAACGACAGGCAGTACAGCAAAGGTCGTCATCCGTCGCGGCGAGCGTCTGCCTGACTCGGTCGAGGTCGAGGAATTTCCGGAAACAGTATACCGGGAAGCTCCTTCACTTCGTGAATACCGGTATATCCATCGCGAAAACCGGACTTATCTGGTCGACCCGGGTGAGCGCAGGGTGATCGAAGAAATCGACTGAGGCGATTTCACCAACCGGTGCACGAAGGCGGCCCGGTGGGCCGCCTTTTCGTTTGTTGCTTCATTCGGCGGAGCCAAGATTCGGGAATTTTCGGCAATGCCAGAAGGACGTCTATATTGTGCATTGCCCAACGCATTTCTCTGCCGCAAGGAGTTGGCGGCGGGTTGCATCTCCAACGGCAACGACCTAGTCGGCTTTGCTTCCATCAAACCCAATGAGGACAAGACCCTCCAAAGCGGAGACATGATCGCCCGGGAAACGATACCGGAAGTCGTCAAGGGCGTCGACGAAGGCAATGTCCGACCAAGTCCCGAACGTCGATGCGTTCAGCGGGTTTCAGAGGGGAGGAACTTTCGTTTCATTTGCGCATTTTCTGGGCGGCCAATCTCGGCTGCTGGGAGGATCATATGGAACAGGCAATTCGGCAAGCTACGCAGGCAGACCTCGTTGAACCGTCGGTACCGGGAATTTCCTGGGCCGCTGTCCTTGCGGGCGCGGTGGCATCCCTCGCGTTGACACTGGTGCTCATTTCCTTTGGCGCTGGTATGGGCTTCTCCGTCGTCTCGCCATGGGGCAATTCCGGCGTTTCGGCATCGACCTTCAAGATCGGAACAGGCCTGTACTTCATCGTCATGGCGATGATTTCGTCTGCCATCGGGGGCTATCTTGCGGGACGCCTCCGCACGAAATGGCTGGGCGTGCAGACCACCGAGGTGCACTTCCGCGATACGGCGCACGGCTTTTTGGCCTGGGCAGCCGCGTCAGTTCTCGGCGCCGTCCTGCTCGCCTCGCCCGCAAGTTCGCTGATAGGCGGAACGCTCTCGGGCGCGACCCAAGCCGCGGCTAATTCCGCGCAGTCATCCCCGATGGACGGCTATGTCGATCGGCTGCTCCGCTCCGACAACCCATCGGCGCAAGGCCAGCAGAATCCGTCTGACGCGCGGGGCGAAATGGTCCGCCTCTTTACGAGCAGCTTCCACAATGGAAACGACCTCAATCCCGCCGACCGGACCTACGTCGCCAAGGTCGTGTCTACCCGAACGGGATTAAGCCAGGCCGATGCCGAGAAACGCGTCAACGACGTCGTCACCCAGGTGAAGGCCGATCTAGATGCTGCACGTAAGGCCGCCATGCAAATCGCAATCTGGCTGACCTTATCGTTGTTCATTGGCGCGTTCTCCGCATCGCTGGCCGCTACCGAAGGCGGCGGCCTTCGCGATGGCACCTGGGGCAAGAAGGCTTATGGCACCCCCGCAATCAATCGCTAACCCCTCGAAAACGAAAGGAGAGACCCCATGCCTATTTTGCTTTGGCTCGTCGGAATTCCGATTCCGCTGATCATTCTCATCATGCTGCTGCAGCACTGAAACAGGACGACGTGGGCGCCTGCAGCGCCCACGTCGCCGAGACGTTTCATTCATCTTCAACGGAGGAAACATGACCAAATATCTCGCAACCGCTTTGCTGACAACGGCCCTCATCACCGGAGCAGCTTATGCCCAAAACAAGACTGCGACGACCGACAGCGCCGCCACGATACACCGGGAGGGCGAATGGCGCGCTTCCAAGCTCGTCGGTGTCAACGTCTACAACGAGGCCAACGAGAAGATCGGCGACATCAGCGATGTCATTCTCGACAAGTCTGGCAAGGTCGAGAATGTTGTTCTGGGCGTCGGTGGGTTCTTGGGTATGGGCGAGCATTACGTCGCCGTCGCCTATGACAAGCTGAAGTGGGTAAACGAGCCGGTTCGTACATCGACCACCACGCCCTCGGCCGACAAGCCCACAGTAGGTGTTAACAATGCCGGCGCGGCGACGGGAGAAGTCAACCGTTCCAACCGGCCCGTGCGCGCAGCTAACGAAAACTGGTATCCCGACCACGTCGTCTATAACGCGACCAAGGACCAGTTGAAGGCGATGCCGCAGTTCAAATACTGAAGCTGAGCAGCCGCCTCGGCAACGCGTGTTGAGGCGGCTGCTCATAAACAGGTTCCCGACATGGCCTTCGAAATCGAACAACCGGGTGATCTCGATGGCGAAAGCGCTGTTGTCGAACCGACTAAGCCGCGCTTGCTCGGGGTCTTGGGTCCCGGCCTGATCACGGGTGCTTCTGACGACGACCCCAGCGGGATCGCGACGTACTCGCAAGCGGGTGCGCAGTTCGGGTACGCGCTGACGTGGACAATGCTCTTTACCTATCCGCTGATGACGGCGGTGCAGATCGTAAGCGCCCGCGTGGGGCGCACTACCGGGCGAGGCATCGCAGGCAACCTGCGGCAGCATTGTCCGCCTTGGCTACTGACAGCAATCGTCACAATGCTGCTGATTGCCAATGCCATCAATATCGGAGCGGACCTCGGCGCAATGGCCGACGCTTCAAGACTGGTGCTGGGCGGCCCGCAGATTCTCTATGTCCTGCTGTTCGCGGCTATCTGCATCGCACTTCAGATTTTTCTCCAGTATTCCCACTATGTGTCAGTGCTGAAGTGGCTGACCCTGTTCCTGTTTGCCTACGTGGCCACCCTGTTCATGGTGAAAGTCTCGTGGACGGAGGCGCTGCACAGTCTGGTCGCCCCCTCCTTACATTGGGACAAGGATTACCTGACGACCGTCGTCGCCGTGCTGGGCACCACGATCAGCCCGTACCTGTTCTTTTGGCAAGCGTCCCAGGAAGCCGAAGACGTTCGAACCGCCCCGGCCCGGCAAATCCTCAAACGGGCGCCTCATCAGGGTGAAGGTGCCCTCAACCGAATTCATCTCGACACCTTGGTCGGAATGGGATTTTCGAATTTCATCGCACTTGCGATCATGATCACGGCGGCGGCGACGTTGCACGCCAATAACGTGACTGACATCCAGACGTCCGCCGAGGCTGCCCAGGCGCTGCGGCCCATTGCAGGTTCGCTTGCCGAAACGATATTCGCCCTTGGTGTCATCGGCACCGGCTTGTTGTCCGTTCCCGTCCTAGCCGGATCGGCGGCGTACGCGGTCGGCGAGGCGCGCAAGTGGCCGACGGGCCTCGCCCGCCAGCCTATGGAAGCCAAGGCTTTCTACGCGGTCATTTGCTTCGCGACGATCGTGGGCATGATCATGAACTTCACTCCGATCGATCCGATTCGGGCCTTGTACTGGAGCGCTGTTGTCAACGGCGTGGTCGCCGTTCCGGTCATGGGGCTCATGATGTGGCTGGCAGCAGCACCGAAGGTCATGGGCGAGTTTGTCATTGTCGGTTGGGTCAAGGCGCTCGGTTGGGGGGCAACCGCGATCATGGCGCTCGCGGTGGGGGCGATGTTGGCGACTTCGTAAGACCAATGGCCCGGCTGCTTGCTCCAGAAAAATCTCCGCGGGGCCGGCCGCGAAACCTGGAACGAAAACTTGAAACCGAAGTTGGGAGCGCATTGAAACTCACGTATGAGGGAGACAAACAATGGCGGACAAGGATCTGAACGACCTCTTCTTGGATACCCTGAAGGACATCTATTTCGCGGAAAAGCAAATCTACAAGAACCTGCCGAAGATGGCCAAGGCCGCGGCTTCCAATCAGCTTCGGGCGGCCTTCGAAAAACACCACGGCGAAACTGAGGTCCAGATCGAGCGGCTCGAGCAGATCTTCGAACTGCTTGGCAAGCCGGCGAGGGGAAAGACCTGCGATGCGATCCAGGGAATCCTTGAGGAAGGCAAGGAAATCATGGACGAGTACGAAGGTACGTCCGCGCTGGACGCCGGCTTGCTGGCCGCCGCGCAGGCCGTCGAGCATTATGAGATCTCCCGTTACGGCACCCTGAAATCATGGGCCGGAAAGCTGGGCATGAAAGACGCGGTCCGGCTTCTCGATCAGACGCTGTCCGAGGAAAAGAAAACTGATGATGCGTTGACCAAGCTTGCCGGTAGCGAAGTGAACGCTGAGGCGGCATAAGGGCGACGAAAACAGGCGCCCCTCAAAGAGTAAAGGCGGTTGACGGGCGGATGTACCTCGAAGGACTGCCGGCAAGGTCCCGGAGCAAATCCGGGACCTTGCTTTTTACGTTGCAATTTTCTTGACCGGGACTTGCCTCTGAGCGGAGCAGATTATTTCACGAGGCTGGTTTTCCGCCTGGTTGTCCCCGACATTCATCGTGCACCGACAGGCGGCGGCCCGATGTCGTGATTTGAGTTCCAGCGGAATGACGCACCAAACACCGTCATCACCAGCCAGCCGAGACCTGCAATCGACGTCGAAATTAAATTCGTGAGAACCTTGTCGAATACGACGTAGAGTTCGGCCGCGACAGCCAGTGCCAGGAGGATCGGCGGCATAATGAGAGGTGTGCTGCCTAGCCTCAGGAACGTCTCTGAGTCCTTCCCGCCGAACGAAAAACGGTGCGGCGGCGCCCTTCTCCTACCGGCGAACTAGCAAAGCGTTTCCACGCGAAAGAAGCGGAACGATAGGTCAACCCGCCGGTTGCTTTACGGAATTTGGACGCTTCGAATGACCGCAAGCGAAAAGCCGTTTTTCACCCGCCAGCACATTGGCGGCAGTGCCGGAGTTGGATTGGCGGCTTCGGTCGCACCCGCATTAGCGCAAGGGGCCAAATCAATGAAAGACCAAGGATTGCAAAATCCGGCCGACAAGTATCCCAAGCCACCCTACAAGAAGCAGTCGCAGCCATGGCCCGGGCTCGCAAGCGGGATGGAACCACGTCCAGACCATGGCGAGACCAGTTACAAAGGGTCTGGCCGGTTGGCCGGGCGTAAGGCGCTCATCACCGGCGGTGATTCCGGCATGGGTCGCGCGGCGGCAATCGCCTACGCGCGCGAGGGCGCCGACGTCGCCATCAATTATTTTCCGACCGAGGAGCCCGACGCGAAGGAAGTTATCGACCTGATCAAGGCGGAGGGCCGAGTTGGTGTGGCAATTCCCGGCGATCTCCGGGACGAGAAATTCTGTCAGGAACTGGTCGCCCGCGCAATTGATGGCCTCGGCAGTCTGGATATCCTTGTCTGCAACGCAGGACGGCAACAGGCCCATGACTCGATCCTCGACATTTCGTCCGAAGATTTCGACGCGACGACGAAGACCAACATCTACGCTCCGTTCTGGATCATCAAAGCGGCGCTACCGCATCTCAAGCCCGGTTCGGTCATCATCGGCACCACGTCCGAACAGGCCTACGATCCGTCGCCGGATTTGTACGACTATGCGCAAACGAAAGCGGCGACGATGAACTACATCAAGGCGCTAGCAAAGCAACTCGGGCCGAAGGGCATCCGGGTGAACGGCGTGGCGCCTGGCCCGATCTGGACGCCCCTGCAAGTTTCCGGAGGGGCATCGATGGAGAAGCTTGAGAAGTTCGGCGGCCAGACACCTTTGGGACGCGCTGGCCAACCGGCGGAGCTTGGGTCGATCTACGTTCAGCTTGCGGCAGCGGATGCCAGCTACGCCACGGGTCAGGTCTACGGTTCGGCCGGTGGTTCCGGGCAGCCCTGAGCGATTGCGTGGGTCCTAGGCTGTCTCCATCAGCGCGCGATCCTGACCGGCTTCCTTGAGCTCTTCGGTCGTCACATTGAAGCGGACCAATTGTGCGGGACCGAAGGCCGTGGAAATAGCGACGTCGGCCGCATCACGTCCCCTCGCAATCAGTATGCGCCCAATTCGGGGATGCTTGTGCCTCGCATCCAAAGTGAACCAACGACCATCAAGGAACACCTCGTACCATGCGCTGAAGTCCATGGGGGCGGGATCAGCGAGAACGCCGATGTCGCCGAGGTACCCTGTGCAGTACCGCGCCGGGATGTTCATGCATCGGGAAAGCGTGACGGCAAGATGCGCGAAGTCCCGGCAGACGCCGCGACGTTCTTCGTGGCCTTCCGAGGCGGTCCGGTCTCCCCGCGCGTGATGGTAGCCGAACTCGATGCGCTCGTGAGCGTAGTTGCAGATCGCCTGTGCTCGCTGCCAGCCGCCCTGGATGCCGCCAAAGAGCGACCATGCCAGGGTCGACAGCTTTTCGGTGTCGCAGTAGCGACTAGCCAACAGGAAGGGAAGAACCTCACCGGGCAATTCGGCTACGTCCCACTGTTGCGCCGCGGGGCATACCTCATCCGGCAGTCCGCTGTCCTCCACAACGAATTCGCTGCGGACTTCGAGCAGTCCGGGTGGGGCTACGAGCCGGGTGCAGATGTTGCCATAAGGATCGAAATAGTCGCGCGCTTCGACACGCGGCGAAAACTGCATCAACTGATCGCTGAGAATGTTCCCATCGCGCGACGGGTGAGTGGTTAGCATGAGGACCATGGGAACCGCGTAGGGACATTGAAAAGCGATGTCGTAACCTGCCCGAATCTTCACAGACGCCTCCGTTGAAATAGCTGCGCTTGGAAAGCGCAACCGGCGAGGTTCGTTCCGATGAGCAGTGATTGAATTTTAGGCCAATTCTGGACAGACCCGATTTGTAAAACCCGATCTAGTCCAAGGGGTGCGTTGGCGGATTTTTATGTCGAAGATCCGGTCGCATTCCAAGACCTGGACGCGTCACCTGAAATGCCGCGCCTTCACCTCGATGCCGTCGATGTGAAAGAACGTAGATGTCACTCGGCTTGGACCCCTCGGCCGCAAGCTGCGTACGGGTACTGCCATGATGGAATTCGTTGCGGCGCCCGTGCGGCACGGGAACCGTGGTCGCACGCCGATGGCGGCGAGATCGGCGGGCGGGTTGGTCAGCCGGTTGGCGACCAGAAATTGCGTATCGAAAGGGACCAAGTTCGAAACCTGTGGCGGCCAAGCGGTGCCGTGCTATCAATTCCAGGGCGGCAACGCCGGGACTCCAATTGAACGGGACATTTCATGGCCACCCCTCCGGGGCAGGAGTCGGTATTGGCTCCCGTCGCAGCGACCGCCGTGACAAGGCAGGAACTTCCATACCGTTTGCGGCAACAGTCCTTGCTGGGCGAGTTTGGCCGCTCGGCGCTACAAACCCGCGATATCGGACAAATCCTGCAGCGCGCCACCGAACTTTGCACCCAAGGCCTCGAAACGCCTTTTGCCAAGGTCCTGGAATATATGCCGGATGAAAAGCGGCTGCTGTTGCGCGCGGGGGTCGGCTGGGCGCCAGGCACGATCGGCCAGGTGTCACTTGGGATCGATATGGAGTCCCCCGCCGGCTACGCGTTCCATACCGGCCAAATCGTGATTTCCAATCACCTCCAGGAGGAAACGCGCTTTCGAACGCCCAAGCTGCTGTCGGATCACGGGATCAAGCGGGCGATCAACGTCCTGATCGCGCGGGGCGGCGAAGGCAATCTGCCGTTCGGCGTCCTCGAAGTCGACAGTCCCGACTCCGGCCAATTCGATCTCGCGGATGCGGACTTCCTTGCCGGCTTCGCGGGGTTGCTTGGCATCGCCATCGAGCGGCAACGTGCTGATGCGGACCTCGAGCAAGCCCTCGAACACCAGGCGATGTTGACGCGCGAGATGAGCCACCGCGTCAAGAACAGCCTCGCATCGGTCGTGGGGCTGCTCCGCCTGCAGGGCCGCAACGCCCAGTCGGAGGAAGTCCAGAACGCCCTCAAGGACGCCGCCTCGCGCATCACCACGATAGCCCAGGTCCACGACCATTTATGGCGTAGCACCAGGATCGGGTTTGTCGACATCGCCGACTTCGCGGGCGAGCTTTGTAGGAAGCTACAGGAAACCGTTGCGCATAAGGTAAGCTGCACCTTTGGTCATCTGATGATTTCTGCCGACAAGGCGATTCCGCTGGGCCTTCTGGTCAACGAGATTGTGACGAATTCCGCCAAGCATGCATACCCCGACGGATCCGGAGAAATCCAGGTATCGGGCGAACGGCGCGGTGCGGACTTGCATGTGGAGGTGTCGGATCAAGGAATCGGTCTTCCGAATGATTTCGATATCGACCAACCACGGGCGAGCCTGGGCTTCAAGGTGATCAAGAGCCTGCTCGCACAACTCGACGGCCGCATTGCGGTGGCCTCCAACACGCCAAAAGGCGTAACCATCCAACTTGATGTACCATTGGAAGCCAGCGCCGATTGAGCCGCTGAAGCGCAGTGAAGGTTCAAGGCTTAAGCCGGCGTTACGGCGCTGGACATCCTTCAACGTAAACCCAGTATTGCTCTGCTGTTCACTGATCTCGGCCTACCGCGCGAATGGACGGAAAACTGGGAGCGAAGACCAGGGGGCAGGGCCGTCTGCGGGCGTCTTTGCACTGCAGCTAATGTACGGGGATCGCCTTGGAACTTTTCCTGCGTATCTGCGTTGGGAAATGTTTTAGCTATACGCCGGCATAGCGGGATCTTGGCGGAATACGCGAAGTTTCCGTATACTGCGGATGGCAATCACGGTGTCGGGTTCGATGCAACGAAAGAGCAGTGGATGAACGTACAGCAGCCCTTTCCAAGGTCGAGTGTATTGAACTCCTTGGAGCGTACGAATGGCGAGCCCCTTGTCACGCCTCCTACGAGTCCTAATGATTGGATTCAAACGCGAGATTCGAGGCTCGCGGCAACCTACGAACACGTAGGAGCCGGCATCGTCGAGGTCGACGAAGACGGGCGAATGTTGCGTGTCAATCAGCGACTCTGTTTGCTTACCGGTTATTCGGCGCCCGAACTTCTAGGTCGAATAATTTTTCAGGAGACGCTGCCCGAGGATGCCGATGCCGACCGGGAGCAGTTTCGGCGGCAGTTAGCAGGGGAAATCGATCGCTATACGATTGAGAAGCGAATCTATCGCAAGAACGGCGAACACTTCTGGGCGGAAGTCGCTTCTTCCAGCGTTCGAGACGCCGCGGGCAAATTTCTGTACGCCGTGCGTGTTCAGCACGACATCACGGCCCGGAAGCGCGCCGAACACGAACTCGCACGCCGGACGGATGAGCAGGCCGCGCTCTTTCAATTCTCGGAGCGGCTTCAACGCGTAGCTGATCGCCGGGAGATCCATGAATTAGCCTTGGTTGCCATCATGCGCGCGCTCGCATGCGAACGGGCTTCGATCCTTCTTTTTGATTCTGGCGGCGTGATGCGTTTTGTGGCATGGCGAGGCCTTTCGGACGCCTATCGTATGGCTGTGGAAGGGCACTCACCGTGGACAAAGGAAGAAAAAGATCCTCAGCCGGTCTATTTCGAAGACATCGCCGCGTCTGATTTGTCCGTTGAACTGAAGGAAACGATCGCGGTAGAAGGAATTTGCGCCGTCGCTTTCATTCCCATCGTTGAAAATGGTCAGCTCGTGGGTAAGTTCATGGCTTACTACGATAGGCCGCATCAGTTTTCTGATCCTGAGCTGGAGGTCGCTCTCACGCTCGCGCGCCTCGTGAGCTTCGCCAGTTCCCGTCTCAAAGCGAGGGAAGCGCGAATTGCGACAGAGCGAGACCTCCTCCAGTTAGCGTCGATCGTGGAATCTTCGGATGACGCTATCATCAGTAAGGACCTCAGCGGCATCATTCAGACATGGAACGCATCGGCCGAGCGGCTCTTTGGTTACACGGCAGAAGAGGCCATAGGCTGGCCGGTGACGATGCTCATCCCCGCCGATCGCCAAGACGAAGAGCCAGGAATTTTAGCGCGCATTCGTGCCGGGGAACGCATTCATCACTATGAGACGGTTCGCCAACGAAAAGATGGCGGCCTCATCAATATTTCGCTTACGGTTTCGCCCATGCGCAACGGAGAAGGCCGGATCGTCGGCGCTTCGAAGATCGCTCGGGATATAAGCGAACGTATACACGCGGAGCGGAAGCTTCGGGCAAGCGAACGGCATCTTCAGGAGCTGCTTGAGGCGATCCCTGCGGCGATCTACACCACGGATGCCGACGGCAAGATCACTTACTTCAACCAAGCCGCCGTTGATCTTGCGGGCCGCACGCCGACCCTCGGCAGCGACGAATGGTGTGTGACGTGGAAGCTCTATTGGCCGGACGGAACTCCATTGCCACATGATCAATGTCCCATGGCGGTGGCGCTCAAGGAAGGGCGACCGATCCGCAATGCCGAAGCCATCGCAGAGCGGCCTGATGGTTCGCGGATTCCCTTTATTCCCTTTCCAACGCCGCTGCGCGACGCCGCCGGAAAGGTCGTTGGCGCCATCAATATGTTAGTCGATATCAGCGAACGGCGTCAGGCTGAGACTCAACAGCGGCTCCTCCTCAACGAACTCAATCACCGCACAAAGAATAATATGCAGATGCTGCAGTCGTTGCTGTTCACAGCAGCGAAAAAAGCCACGAGCGACGAGGCGCGTCACGTTCTCAATGAAGCAAGCGGGCGCATTGCTGCGATGGCGGCAGCCCAGCGCGTTCTCTATGGAACGTCGGACACGACCCGCTTTGCGGCGGACGAATTCCTGCGGTCGGTGTGCGAGACGGTACGACAGACGTTACCCGCCAGTGTCACTCTAACGTGCCAGCCGGCAAGTGGGGTCTTATCGACAGATGCCGCAATGCCACTCTCCCTTATTCTCAATGAACTCATCACGAACGCAGTGAAGCACGGTGCCAAAAATCAAAGACCCGCTGGCATTCGCGTCGAGATGATGAAGCGGGGTGTAGAAGTCGAATTATCGGTCGAAGACAGCGGCGAAGGATTTGAGCTTGCGACAGTGCGCAAAACATCGTCGGGTTTGCAACTTGTTCTTGGGCTCGCGCGCCAGATTCACGGAACAATCGAAGTAACGCGCGATCCATCTCGTGTTACGCTACGTTTTTCCGCGGAACGCGCATCATGACGTCACAGCCCGATACACCCACGCGGTTGGCCTTTCCGCAGCGATCGCCCGGGACGGGCGCGCCGCTTTCCGACGACGCGCGATCGGCGGACGCGAAAGTAGAGCCGGCCCGGATTTTGATCGTCGAGGACGATTATCTCATCGCGATGCAAACCGAGGCGGCATTGACGGCGGCGGGATTCAATGTGGTCGGAACGGCGACGACAGCCGAGGAAGCCGTGGCACTTGCCAGCGACGAACGTCCATTCCTCGTAGTCATGGATATTCGTCTCGCCAGCAGAAGGGATGGGATCGATGCCGCGCGCGAACTGTTTCACAACCTAGGCATCCGTTGTATTTTCGCCACTGCTCATGACGACCCAATCACACGGGGTCGCGCGGAGCCTTACGCCCCACTTGGGTGGCTTGCCAAACCTTATACGATGGGCTCTCTCGTGGCATTGGTCACCGAAGCCTTGGCGAAGCTAGATTGAGGCGGGCAAGCGGGCCTTTCGTATAAAAAGGGCCCCGGAGCTATTGCCCCGAAGCCTTTTTGCAAAGGGTACATCCGCCCTCGTTATGCGGCGTTGGACGCTTTCGTATTTACGCCCTTGCGCAAAGCGACGGTATTCAGCTTGGTGTTAGCGGCATGCTCCTCGTTAAGATTGGTGGTGAGAAAGCGTACGATCTCATCGTGTCCAAGGGACTCTGCCCATGCGATCAGCGTGCCATACCGACAGATCTCATAATGCTCGACAGCCTGCGCGTTCGCGACAATCGCCGCATCAAGCACGGATTTATCCTCGATCTCGCCGGCGGTTTCGTCGGCTTCCTTGATCAAGCCATCAATCGCGGGGCACTGCGTGCCGCTCGGTTGCTTTCCAAGCTTGGCGAAGACGTTTTCCAGACGTTCGATTTGCTTTTTGGTCTCTTCGAGATGATTCTTGAGGCTGGTCGAAAGGTCACGGTTCGTCGCCGTATCGATCATCTTCGGCAACGCCTTGGTAATCTGCTGTTCGGCGTAATAGATGTCCTGCAGGCCGTGAAGCAACAGGTCGTCCATCGTTTTAATATCTTTGGTGAATAGTCCCATGGTCTCTCTCCTCAAGTGCGGGAACTATGAGGCCTTAACTGAGCGAAAGCGTCTTTGTTCCTGGACCGTTCAATGACAACTTGCTCACTCTACCTCTGGATGTCCGTATCCCGTCACGACTCGCAAGGTTCGTTCAAGGCCAATGCCCACCGCGAAGCCGACGGCGACGTCACTGACCCAGTGGGCCAGCAAGACCACGCGCGTGAGCACCAGCGCCCCGCTTAGCGCCCAAACAGCGTTCCGCTCGCACGGCGGAAGCTCCGTCGCGGCAGAGGCAAGCGCACCCATATGAACCGCATGGCCTGAGGGAAACGCGTCATATGTTTTTCCGGAGAAGGGTATGCCGCGGAAATGCCCAAACACGGTCTCCCTGTCGGGCCGTTCTTGGTCAAATATCCGCTTCAGGAGGTGCGGCAGGAGCGAGGACGCGATCGTCGTTGCGAGAACATGGGTGCTAGCGCGCTTGAGATCAGGGCTTCTGTTTCGGCAATACAGCCACCAGGCGGCGGCCAATACGCCGAGCACGTGCTCGTCAGCGCCCCAAGTTAGGGCTTGTGCGGCTCGTTCCGTGCCCCCGCTCGTGTGCTTGGCAAGGACTTTTGCAACCTGTCGATCGGATTTCGTGGGTGGCACCGTGATCCAAGCCATATAGCTAGACTCCTTCTATCCAGTGCAGATCATCGTGACCTGGTGGAGGCCTTGAGCTTTCTGCCGCCCACCGGGCTGCGGTTTCGCGAAACCCGCAAAACGATCGGAAGCGCGTACCAGCAGAGCGCAATAGCAAGGAACGTCGCGCAGGCACCCCCGGCGCTCCACCTGGCGTCCTCGATGACTTTTTGAAGCACGACATACGCCTCGGTCGCGATGCCGCCCGCGAGGAAGATGGGCGCTGCGATGACGAGGGCCGAACCGATGCGCAGGAATTCCCCGGACTCGCCACCACCATAAGACAACCGGTGCAAAGCCGCCGGCATCATGAGAAGGACGATATTTATGGCGATAAGGCCAAGCGCGAGCGCATGCATGACTTTTGACGCTTGGGGCAGGCGATCGAAGCCAGCGGTCAGCATCGCGACGAATTGAAACCCAAAAAGCGCTTGAGCGCCGGGGATGATGACCCGTGCTTCGGTAAGCAACTGTTCGATTTTGGTTCCAAGCGGGGTTTCCGTCGTGTCCATGATTTGGTTCTCCGGTGCTAGCCCAATCAGATATTCCAAACCGAACCAGGCTATGGCGGACAAGATGCCAAGGCCGAGGCCACCGATTAGTCCGGCCGCAACGCCGAAATGTCGACCGATGACAACGTAGGTCGAAAGGGTGAGGCTCAGGGCCAAGGGCGCGAGACCAAGTCCCGCGTAGAAACTCGTGGCTCCGATAAGCCGTGTTGAAGAGCGTCCTTGTTCTACCAGCCGATGTTGCATCGATGGGACAAACAGGAAGGTAACCGCAAGGACGATGGATACGAGGCCGAAAAGGCTGAGATATCTGGAGTGCTGGCTTAGCTCTGAGAATCCGTCCTGAAAGAATGCCTGAAACTGGAAGCCCAGGAGCACCTGCGCACCTAGAATCAGAAGCCGCGTTTCGTTCAGGGCTGTCTTTAGTTTTTTGTCCAACTCTCTCGACATGTTGTCGGTACTCGCGCGCACAACGATAGACTTGTGAACCCAGTGTCCCGCCCTCGAGTTCCCTGGAAAACACGTATCCGCGGCCCGGCGCTGAAGCTTCGTGCAGTAGAAAATACGGGAAGCCCCATGCTCCCTTTCGCCGCGATGCACGGCTCAGGAACCCTTCGCGTCCATACACGTTAAGCGACATGACAAGCCCGCGGAAATGGCCCGGCATCCTTCCACCGGTGTCGGGCGTTTTCTCTACGGGCCCGCCTGTCTATTTGCATCACGTAGAATTTGATCAACGGTGATCCTAGTCGACGAGGACCCCCTGGGATGACCACTCCGAGCCCCAACCAAACAGTAGAACGAGACGGGGATATGAGGCCGGCCAAGGCGCAGATTGAGCCGATTTCAAGCGCGGTCCATGTTTGCATCGATATGCAAAACATTTTTTCCAAAGGAGGGCTTTGGGAAACGCCATGGATGGAACGTGTGCTGCCGACGATCGTAACTCTGACGGCTTGGCAAGCGGAACGAACGATTTTTACGCGGTTTATCCCGCCTGAAACGCCTGACCAGCGGCCCGGTCGATGGCAGAAATACTTCCGCCGCTGGGCCCAAGCCACCCGGGCCCATCTTCCCCTTTGCCAGCTTGAACTGGTTTCCGAGCTTGCCCGGTTTGCCCCGCCGGCCCTGGTCGTCGACAAACCTGGTTACTCGGCATTCTCCGCGCCTCAGCTTTATTCGCTGCTGACCGAGAGACATATCGGAACGGTCGTTCTTTCCGGGGCGGAGACAGATGTTTGCGTGTTAGCGACCGTGTTAAGCGCGGTCGATTTCGGCTTTCGTGTGGTGATCGTCGAAGACGCCCTATGCAGTTCGCTCGATGTGGGCCACGACGCGCTGATGACGCTCTACCGCAATCGGTTCAGCGAGCAAATTGACTTGGTGACACTCGATGAGTTGAATTCTCTTTGGCAGTGCGAAGAGCACACCTCTGTCGCGTAGCAATAAATCCGACCCCCCCTATCACGTCGAGCGACGCCTATTTATTTCGGAGGCTGGAGCCCGGGCGAATTGACCCATTCGCTGACATGGGCGGTCGTGTCAGTTTGACTCGCCCTTTTCACGAACGCATCGCGCTCCTTGCCGGGCGGCACGATAAGCGTGGGCGCTTTTCAGATGCGATACGACGCCATCCTGGAACCTTTGGTCACACTGCACATTATTGCGCCGCTTGTTGCGCTATTTCATTTCGCCATTTTTGAGGAGACCATTTCTTGATGGACACTGTGTCGTCGCGCCGACCGCTCAGACGTCGCGCGGGGCGGGCGCGCGGTATATACGAGGGGTAACAGCATGTCCAGCGATCTTGACGATCGTATTCGCAACCGCGCGCATCAGCTCTGGGAAGAGAGCGGCCAACCCGAAGGGCGCGAAATGGATTTCTGCCTTCAGGCCGAGAAAGAAATTAGGGAGACCGATCCCCCGCCAACCAATGCCTCCATGCCTCTCGCCCCTGATTAGAAAGAAACAGGCTCATTTTTCAATTGGAGCTTCTAATGGACCATAAAAAGGAGACGCCGGATCGCAGCAAGATCAATATGAGCGATCCTCGCGAGCTGAAGTACTGGTGCAAGGCGCTAGAGGCGTCGGAGGAGCAACTTGCGAAGGCAGTCGATAAGGTGGGAAATTCGGCTGCGACGGTGCGAAAGGAATTGGCTATGTCCACCAAGCAGGCCGACACCGCCGAAAATGGACGGACGTAGTCCTGAACTGCAAAGGCGCACTACATGCGCTTCCCGCACTTCGAAAATGCCGTTGTTCAGGCGGACCAATCAGTTGGCAGACCGGTCTAAGGTCGCGCCCCGTGTAGGTCCCAGCATCGGGGCCGAAAGTCGCAGGCACTCGCGCCCCGTGCTGACCAGAATGCTGCTCGGCTGGCGCGAATTGCTGCGGGTCAGCTGGAGCGCGTCCTCGTTAGGTGGCGTCCAAACGCCAACCAACCCTGATGTCCACCGGCGACCGAAATTGAAGGTTGGCCAGTACTTGGATGAGCCACGATGGATTTCATGAAAGGGATTGGAGGCGAAACGCCAGTCTTTGGCCGTAGCCCAAATGGTGGGTTTTGGCCTAAGAAGGTCGAAAATGCTTGATCTTTCAATGGGGATTGACTGACACTCTCTCCGCCGCTGTCCTCATCGCCTTTGTATCCGATCGTTCGAACCGACAACAAAATAACGAGTAGCGCGACAAAGGTTTTGCGGTTAGTTCCGCGATGTTACCCCTGTCACCGCGCTAACCGCAGCTTCTGAGCGTGGGGTCGGAGGACGGATTTCGCGAGTGGGGTCAAAGCTCAAGCCGCTCGACGTCGAACGCCGAAATTCGGGACGATCTCTACCTCATCGTCTTCAGCGCCCACATCGACTGGAGCTACCGGTACTGGAAGCACGGCAGGCAGTGCTGGCTATGCTTAGGCTCCCACTTGGCTCCCCTCGAAAGCGCGAGCGCGAAACGAGGAGCATTCGATTTTCTCCGCGCATTCGATCTCGCGCCCTACGAATGACAGCACGCCCTCGACCAGGCAAAGGGCAACAATCCGTATGTCGGAAGCGGTATCGACGAGGTGATGGATCGGGCGTGGCCGTGGTCGTCAAGTTTTATCCCGACGACCTTTTGCAGTTGAAGGAGCAGTTGCTGAAGCCCGACGATGGCCCGAACGAGCGCGAGCCCTCAGGGCAGGCCGGTCGAACGTGCTGTTCGAGGCTGGGCTGGCGATGGGGCGGCGTCCCGCCAAGACGGTAATGGTCAGGCCTGTCGGCCATATCTCTCGGTTACCGCCGCCGCGACGAACTCTCTGCGTCCGGCGCTGCCCGGGCTTGTGCCATGGGCGAACAGACAGCAGAGAACGACGGCCCAAACAATGGGGCGTCGCCAGTTGGCTATTGAAAACATGCATCTCGATATTGACTTTCTGCCGAACCCCTTCCGGACTACTTCCCCACTAGTGGAGGAGTGGTTCCGGACTACTTCCCCACTCCGTGGAAGGAATGGTTCCGAACCAATGGAGTGCCCGGTTGATGGCCCGTAAGGCCTCGCAGGCGTTATTCAGTAGGTGCGGCCGTCTGGTTGTTTTTCAGCCCCTGTCCGTCTGGTTGTTTTTCAGCCCCTGTCCGGCCGCACGCCGTCAGTCGAGGGCAGGCCCAGCGTCTCTCTCAGGTGGGACACGGACCCCTTTCCGAGATCCTGTAGGCCCAACAGCGTCTCGTCGGAAGCCTCACGGATTTCGCCGACGGTTTTCCAGCCCGCGGCCGTCAGCGCGTTGCGGATCCGGGTAGAAAATCGGACCTTTTCAATTGGCGTGTCATCCGGCAATTCGGGCGCGGGGTAAAGCATTGGTCCTTCTACCGCCTCCCGCGCCAGGCGTTCTGCCTTCAGCCGTTCGCGGTTGTTAGAAAAAGCTTCCTCCGCAGTCTCGTGCTCGGTCATTGCCGCCTTAGCATCTCCTTCGCGAAATGCCTTTCGCGCTTCGCGCTCTGCTTTGGTGACCAATTTCGGCTGTTCGAAGTTGCCCGGAGGCTTAGTCATCTTTTCACCTGTATGCGGCAAAGCCGACCACTTAGTCGCCGACCTCAATCAGTTTCGTTTCCTTTTGCTGACCACGAAGCTTTTTGCCCCCCGTTTTCTTGGATTTCTTTTTCGCGTTCGCAATGAGCCGGTCAGGTTTCCGCTCAACCTCAGCGATGAGCTTTTTCATAACTTCGTCGCGAGCTTTTTTGCTCAGTGCATACCCGCTGATTGTTATCTTCAGCTTGTCTTTGCCGGCATGATACTCGTGCTCGATCTTCGGCTTTTTTTGACATTTCGATTCCCCGCGGCGCCAGGCGACCTATTAGCGTTTCACCTTCGACTTGGTAACGCGAGCCGGTCCGGTCTTTGGCAGCACAATGTCGGATTTAACGGCCATCTTGCGAATGCCCTTCGGTGTCCTACCGGTACGATCAACAATCTCCTCAAACGACTTCGACGTCATGGCAATTTCCAAGAAGCGGCGCTGTTCCGCAAAGGACCATCGGGCCATCCTTCAGCCCGAGCTCGACCAGCGGGAGGCATTCGCTAATATGTCAGCGGCAGCACTCGTTGCACAATCGCACCGAGGCAAACGAGCACCACGAGCAACTTGAGCAGATTTGCTAGTCGACCGTCGGTGGCGAACTTGTCGATGGCCCAAAAGCAGATTGCGCCGACGACGACGATAATTAAAACCCCTATCAGAACTGAAATCATGGTGCCCTCGTTATGCTGTCAAACTTTATTTCGTCTTCACCTTCGGCTGATCCACGCGAGCCTCGCGAAACTCTGTCGGCCCCTTGGTGAGCCGTCGCCGGCGTAGGGCTCGTTCTTCCGGCGGCGCGGCGGGATCGATAATCTTTTCGATGGCCTTTGTGGCGAGCTCCTGAGCGCGCAATCTCCGACCGGGCTTGCCGATGGGCTGTCCTGACGTCTTGACCGTGAGCCCGAGCTCGACCAGCCGGCGGATGGCTTCGGGGCGCGAAAGATCTGGCTCTTTCTGTTTGTCTATCCAGAAATCCAATGCAGCCAAAGGCGCGTCGAGCATCCGCACGCCGATCGTTGTGCCCGTCCCAGTGGTAACGGGGCGGCCTTTTCTTTTCGCGCTAGCGCTAATTGACTTTGCCATCATTTAGCGCTAGCACAAAATCAAGCCGAGGGGAAGCAGCGAACGTCCGCCCCGGCTCGGCGGCTCGGCCTGTGTCAGCGTGATGCGGTCGAGCGGCTCATGACTTGCTGGATCGTCTTTGTGGCGACGCGGGTATAGAGCGCCGTGGTGTCGAGCTTGGCATGGCCGAGCAGGACCTGGATCACCCGGATATCGATGTTCTGCTCGAGCAAGTGAGTGGCGAAGCTGTGCCGCAAGGTGTGGAGCGATACGCGCTTGTCGATCTCGGCTCTATCGGCGGCGGCATGGCATGCGCGGTTGAGTTGGCGCATCGTCAGTGGGTTCAGCCGGTTCTGTCCCGGAAACAGCCAGCCTTGTGGCCGCGCCAGCTTCCACCAGGCCCGCAGCAGAGCGAGCAGATGCGGGGACAGCATGACATAGCGATCCTTGCGGCCTTTGCCTTGCTCGACCCGGATCACCATGCGCTGGCTGTCGATGTCGGATACCTTCAGTGCCACCACTTCAGAAGCACGTAATCCTGCTCCGTAAGCCACGCTCAACGCCGTCTTGTATTTGAGCGATGGTGCCGCATCGAGCAGGCGCGCCACTTCCTCCGGACTCAGCACCACCGGCAGCTTGCTGGGTTCATGGACGAATGCCGTGCGCTCCACGATATCCGGCCGCCCGAGCGTGACCTTGAAGAAAAACTGCAGCGTCGAGATGGTCTGGTTGAGAGTAGGAACACCGGCGCCGCTCCCCGCCAAATGGAGCTGGTAGCGACGGAGGTCTTCGAAGTTCGCCGTATCGGGCGAGCGGCCGAGATAGGCGGCGAAGTTCTTGACCCTTTGAAGGTAGTCATGTTGGGTCTTCGGCGCGAACTTCCGGATCGTCATGTCTTCGATCATGCGCCGGCGTAACGGGCTCATTGCCTGGTCGGTCATGGGGAGGCTCCTGTCTGGAGTGAGGGTTGCAACTCCTCATCTTCAGACAGGACGCGCCTCTTATCTCTCCCCACCCCGCGCGGTTGGCTGCGGAGCGCTACCGCGCGAGCGGTTTAGACCGTATGTCCCTTTCCATGTGAAGGCGACTCGCCCTCGATGTGATGACGAGGGTTGCCCGGATAGGCCGGGTAGAGCCTCACACAAGGAGGGCGAGTCATGGAGCATCATAGCGAAGCGTTCGTGGCGTTGGACACTGCGAAATTGCGCAATGCGGTGGCGATTGCCGATGCCGGTCGAAACGGTGAGATTCGCTATCTCGGCGAGATCGACAATACTGAAGCCGAGACACGTAAGCTCGTGGCAAAACTCGCGAGCAAACATGCTCGATTGACGTTCTGCTACGAGGCTGGCCCGACAGGTTACGGTCTCTACCGCTTGATCAAGAGCATCGGCCATGACTGCATTGTGGTGGCACCGTCGCTGATCCCATCCAAGCCAGGTGATCGGGTCAAAACCAATCGGCGCGACGCCGTCAATCTCGTGAAGCTGCTCAGGGCCGGTGAGCTGACGGCGGTCTGGGTGCCTGATGAGCGTCACGAGGCGATGCGGGACCTCGTGCGGGCTCGCGATGCCGCGGTTAAGGACTACAGAATCAAGCGCCAGAACGTCTCCTCGCTTCTGCTTCGTCTCGGCCGTCACTATCCGGGCAAGAAAACCTGGGGGCGGACGCACATCAACTGGCTCACCGGCCTCAAGCTTGAGCATCGCGAGCAGCGCATCGCCTTCGAAGAAATGCTGTTGGCTGTACGACAGGTCCGGGAACGGATCGAGCGGTTGGAACAGGCCATGCGCGAGGCCGTGGCGGACTGGACTCTGGCACCAGTCATCGAGGCAGTGCAGGCGATGCGTGGCATCGACATGGTCGGGGCGATCGCGTTCTTGGCCGAGCTTGGCGATCTGTCGCGCTTCGAGAACCCCCGTCAGTTGATGGCCTATCTTGGCCTTACCCCGTCAGAGAGATCGACCGGGGAGAGCGTCAAACGCGGTGGCATCACCAAGGCCGGCAACACGCGTGCACGACGGCTGCTCATCGAGGCTGCGTGGAGCTACCGATTCCCGCCACGCGTCAGCAAGGACATGCAGACCAGGATCGGGGCCGCGCCACGGACGGCCCGCGAGATTGCCTGGAAGGCGCAGATGCGGCTTTGTGGCCGCTTCAGGACACTGACGCGGAAGGGCAAGCGGCCGACGATCGTGGTGACTGCGATCGCCCGCGAGCTGTCAGCCTTCATCTGGGCGATCAACCGTGAGTTCGTAGGATCTCATGCGACGGCGAACCGGTAGACCGGGGTCATGGACCGCTCGAGCTATGAAGGGCTCGACCGGCCCACAACCCCTCCCGTCCTCACACGTAGCAACAGGCTAATATCAGCGGAGCATCATCGAACATCAATCGTGCAGCAGCGAGGGCGGGGCCACGGCAGGGGAACTCCCGCTTGGACTATGTGGCCGATCGCAAGATCGATGCCCGCGTTTAGACAGGGACAGCCCCGGACGAACAAACGGAAATGCGGTACCCAACCCGCGAATCAGAGTTTGATCACCGACGTCTTCAGGTCCCGCCCTCACCCCTGCACGATCTATCGCCCAGACCCTCAAGCCAGAATGGCAGTAAGAGGGCGATCAATCGCGCGTTCGGCGCTTGACGAGGGACATCAGAGTCTTTTGACCCCAAGCCGACATCGGCGCGGACAAGGAAATCCGTCCTGCTCCGCTACCACGCTGTTGGTGCTCTCTCTAAACCAAGTTCCCAAGTTCCCGAAGGCTCGTCACCGTAAGGGACCTCATACTTTCCATCGAGCAGCCTTGCTTTGGTCAAACCGGCATGGAGTGTAACAGAACGTCGTCCGACCTAGCGTAAATCCGCCGGCCACCTCATGGCGGTGACATTGAACTGGGTACCGAATGGATACCACGCTGAACCCGAAGCAAACCGATATGCGCCATGGCCTGGTCGCTGACGCGGATCAAGAGCTCGCGCGGGCTTATGAACAGATCACGCGTGCGGATGAACAGCTCGTGCGCGCGGAGGAACAGCTTTCCAAACTAGAACACGATGCCGCGCCTCGACATCGGCTGGCCCGCATGAATCGCCGTGGGCGGGCGGTACGCGGCTTCACTGGCTTGCTGTTGGCAGCCTTCATCGGTATCGCTGCCATGGTTTCGCAATCTTCCTATGGCGATACAGCTAGGCCGATTATCGCGAGGTGGGTGCCGCAATACGTCCCGAGTTCATCGCTGGCGCTCGAAAGCCGGGCGCTGCCCGCGCAGCCAGGCCTAGCTACCGTTCAGGCGGCGGCCGTGGACACAGCATCTCCACAGCCAGCGGCTCTGGCTCAGAGCGCACCGGAAGGCGCGGCGCCGACCACCGCCGGCCTGTCGCCCGAGTTGACGCAGCTGCTTCAGTCGATGACGCGCGATCTCGCAACCGTGGGGCAAGGAATCGAGCAGCTCAAGGCCGGCCAGGAACAGATGGCCCGCGAAAATGCGAACGCCGCCGAGCAGCTCAAGGCCATCCAGGAAAAAATGGCCCGCGTCGTTGCCAAGGCTTCCGAGCAGAATCTACGGCCCACATCGGCGCCTCCACTGCGGCCGATTGCCACCCCGACGCGTAAGCCTGTGCTGACGCAACAGTCGCCGCAAGCCAGGGCGCGGCCGCAGGCCCCAACGCAGTTGCAGCCGGACGACCAGTAGTAGTTGTCCTTCGGCGCTGCGACGGAACCGGGTCGGATCAAGACAAAGACGAAACTTCAGAAGCCGTGAAGCTTCTCTGACCAGTATGGCGTGAATCACCAATCAGTCTGGCAAGGGCTGTTACGTGCAAGTCCGTTCCTGGCAGATACTGTTGAAAAAGTCGAAAATCGAACGACCCCAAAAATCTCGCAAATGCTGATTTTTGGACAACTCTATCGTTAAGATGCGCCGTAGCGCCGATACGAAAGGCCGCGGTCGTTTTTCAGAGATGCGACGAGGCCCCTCACATCGTCGCGCACGAAGCGCATCAGCGGCTCTAGAAAATTTCGTCCGCCGCCCCCAAAAGACTTTTTCAACAGTATCCGCACGAAGCTGCCGAACCGGGATGTCCGCAGTTCGGTCGCTACCGAGAGGAAAGCGGACGTTTCCCTGATGGCCCAATTTGGTCGAGAATGACCCAAGGCAGACCTCCGCGAGTCTTTTGTCGCCGGCTCATGGACCCGCTTAATCAGTCGCCGGCGTCGACCACATCAGCCTGGTTGCGTAACGCTGCGAGCGGGTTCCAGCATTGCTGCCGAAATCGGGCGCGTACAGCAATCCCACCGTTCTCTTCATGCCATGCCCTGCTTGGTACGGGTACTGATCACCACCTTGGCAAAAATCGAGGGGCCAGCCGCAGCCGAATTGCCGCAAACAAGACGTAATATTGCGACAACGTTTCTATTGCTGTGGTCCAAAATTCGGCTAGCCGCTAACCAGACAGTCGGTGGAGCCAATGCAGCAGATTGCGGACTGGCTCGAGAAGCTTGGGCTTGGGCAATACGCGCTGCGTTTTGCCCAGAACGGGATTGATCTGAGTGTCCTTCCCGAACTAACGGACCAGGACTTCGATAGGCTCGGGGTCCTGCTCGGCCATCGTCGTAAAATGCTGCGCGTGATCGCCGAACTCAATCAAGCCGAATTGGTCGCCGAGCCGGCGCGTCGGCACGATGCCGAGCGACGCCACCTCACCGTAATGTTCTGCGATCTGGTAGGCTCGACTGCACTCTCGGCGCGCCTCGATCCCGAGGACATGTGGGAGGTGATCCGTGCCTATCGGGCCGCTTGCGCGAGGGTCATTGCCACTTATGACGGCATTATCGCCAGGTTTGCGGGCGACGGAATACTCGCCTATTTCGGCTATCCCCGCGCACACGAGGATGACGCGGAGCGCGCAGTGCGAGCGGGGCTCGACATCATCGCCGCGATAGGTCCGCTCGAAACGCGCGCGGAAGAACGGGTTGAGGTGCGGATCGCCATTGCGACCGGGCTTGTGGTGGTAGGCGACCTCATCAGCGGAGGCGCGTCAGAGGAGCAGGCAATGGTCGGCGATACACCGAACGTCGCTGCCCGGCTCCAGAGCTTGGCGGAGCCGGGGGCGGTTGTCGTTGCTGATTCGACGCGCCAGCTGCTTGGCGATTTATTCACTTTTCACAACCTCGGCCGCCGCGAGGTCAAGGGCATCTCCCAACCCATCGCGGTCTGGGCGGTCGAAGGTGCAGCCGCATCGGAGAGCCGCTTCGAGGCGGTGCGCACCGCGCGCTCGATGGGCTTTGTCGGCCGCAAGGCAGAGATCGCGTTCGCGCTCTCGCGCCAGCGGCTGGCGTGGCAGGGCCAAGGCCAAGTGGTGTTGATTTCTGGCGAGGCAGGGATCGGCAAATCGCGCATCGTGGCAACGCTCTCCGAGAGCCTCGCGTTGGGGTCGCACCGCCGGGTGCGCTATCAGTGCTCGCCCTACCACACGAACAGTGCGCTTCATCCCTTCATCGCTCAGTTCGAGCGCGCTGCCGGCATTAGGTCACAGGACACGCCCGGGCAAAAGCTCGACAAAGTTGAAGCAACGCTGGCGCTTGGTACGCAGCAGGTGGCTACAGCGACGCCGCTCATTGCCGCGCTTCTTTCGATTACAACCGGCGAGCGCTATCCGCCGCTCGGCTTGAGTCCAGCGCAGCAGCGGCGACAGACATTCGCCACCCTTCTCGACCAGCTTGAGGGCTTGGCACGGCAGCAACCGCTGCTGATTGTCTGCGAGGATATGCATTGGGCTGATGCTACGACGCTCGAGCTGTTCGACCTCTCGGTCGATCGGATCAGGGGACTGCCGATCCTCGTGCTCATGACATTCCGGCCCGAGTTCGAGCCGCCTTGGACCGGCCTTGCCAACGTCAGCCTGCTGCGGCTCGATCGGCTCGACCGGCAGGACACGCGCGCTCTGGTCGAGCAGGTGACCGTCGGTCGGCAGCTGCCAGGCGAAATGATGACGCAGATCATCGACAGGACAGATGGTATCCCACTGTTCGTCGAGGAGTTGACCAAGATGGTGCTGGAGTCCGGACTGCTCGTGGAAGATACCGGACGCTATCGCCTCGATAGTCCGCTACCACCGCTCGCCATTCCCGCGACGCTGCAGGACTCGCTTATGGCGCGGCTCGACCGGTTGGCGCCGGTCAAGGAGGTGGCACAGATAGGCGCTGCCATTGGCCGCGACTTCTCATACACACTGCTGCGATGTGTGGCGGGGCGCGATGATCTGGCGCTGAGCGCCGCACTGGGGCAGCTCGAAGAGGCCGAACTGCTATTGCGCCGCGGAACGCCGCCGGAAGCGAGCTATAGCTTCAAGCATGCGTTGGTTCAGGAAGCGGCTTACGAGAGCCTGCTCAAGAGCCGCCGGCACCTGCTTCATAAACACATTGGCGATGTCCTGCGCGATCGGTTTCCAGTCATCGCCGAGACCGAGCCGGAAGTCGTGGCATACCACTTCACCGAAGCGGGGCTGAGCGAGGTAGCCTTCGAGTGGTGGCGCAAGGCGGGCCAGCAGGCGTTGAAGCGCTCGGCATATTCTGAGGCAATCGCACATCTCGCTAAGGCGGTTGCCATCGCCGATGAGTTGCCTGATGAGCCGGGCGGGCCCATGAACCGGCTCCATCTTCAAATCGCATATGGCCGCGCGCTGCGGGGCAGCCTTGGGTACAGCGCCCCCGAAACGGTGGCCGCATGGACGCGCGCCCGACAGTTCGCAGCTGACATCAATGATCCGGTTGAACTGGCGCCGATCAATTCGGGCCTATTCAATGCCAGTTTGAATCACGGCGAGATCGCACCGATGCGGGAGTTGGCGGAGGCAATAATGAGCGCCGCCAACCGGCGACCGGAATCGCCGGTGGCCGCAGTCGTCGCACACTGGACAAGCGGGGTGACCTGCTGGTTCGGGGGCGATTACTTGAACGCGAGAGTGCATCTTGAGCAAGCACTCGCGATCTATGGTGCCGAGCCGAATCCCGCGACCTTCAAGGCGTCGACGCTGGACCTGCCGTCCGTTATCATCCGGTTTCTTGCTCTGGTGCTTTGGCCGCTCGGGAAGATTGATCGATCGCGCCGGCTCGCCGAGGAAGCGGTGAGTGCTCCGGGAGAAAAGCGCGCGCTTGCTCAAGCCAATGCGCTCGTTCATAAGGCCGTTTTCGACGGACTATGCGGGGTGCATCCTCGCATGTTGCAACAAACAGAGACGATCCTTTCCCTCGCCCGCGAGCACGCGATGCCGCTGTATGTGGCCGCTGGCACGCACCTAAGCGGCTTGGCAAAGTGGCGTGCCGGCGACCGAATGGGTGGACTCGCGGAAATGCGCCGAGGCTGGACATTACTTCACGAAAATGACTGCTACCTTTGTGAACCATTTTGGGGGATGCAGGTTGCCGTGGCGAACACAGAGGCAGGGCAACTCGAGGCTGGGCTGCAAATTTTAAGAGACTTGATCGGCTGGGCGGAACAAACCGGCCAGCATTGGCTGGATGCCGAACTGCATCGTGTTCGTGGTGAGCTTTTGTTGCGTAGTGACCAGCCGAACGTTTCCGCCGCCGAAGCTGCCTTCAATAGAGCCTTGGAAATCGCTCGAAGCCAACAGACGAAGACTTTCGAGCTGCGCGGCGCACTTGGACTTGCGCGCCTTTACATCACAGATGGCCGAGCGGCGGCTGTATCCGAGGTGCTCGCGCCAGCCCTCGTCGATTTCGATACGGGGCAAGATCTCCCCGAAATCGAAGAAGCGGAGAAGCTGCTCAAGCAAATGTCCGGTATTGGCAGATAGTGTTGAAAAAGTCTTTTTGGTGCCCACGAAGTGATCTAATGATTTCGACGACTTCCGAAATTGGCGTGCGCCGTGACAAGGCGGGCGCTTTCCAGTGGGTGCAAGCCCCACCCGGCAACCGCTCCAGCCGGAAGCAATCGGAGCAGGCATGGAGGTAACGAAGTGGCTGAAGCCTTCGATTAGCGTGTCACGAATTGGTGACAGCGCGAGTGTGCAGGCCGCAACGCGAGTGAGTGCGCCGGGAGACTGGCAAGGAGTATGTGGTGAAAGTCCACTGCGATGAAGGAGTAGCAACCCACGTCGCCCCCGATCCGTGCGCAGGCGTCCGCGAGGACGTCGGCGAAGCGTCGGTAGGGGAGCGTATAGGCCAGCCATTGAGCCGCGAAACCGTTATCAACCCGGTTGCCGACGTTGTTCACTTGACGGAAGGCAAAACCGGCAGGCGCGTTATTGCGAGCGCCTGTCGGATCCGGCGTGGTCTGAGACCCTGGCATGTACGGACGCTCCTTGTTGCGGGAACCGGGAGATCTCTGGATCGGCCGTAGGCCCTGTTGGGGTCGGATGGTCCGTAGCGGGAAGGTGAGGAGCCGTAGCCGTTGATGCACGATTCAGAGAAGTCTGACTCCGGCATAGTAGTGACGAAGCCGACGAACAAAGCCGGGCGACCGGTGGCGGAGCCGGTGGAGCCAAGGCCGGGGACCAAGGGGAACGCGGATCAGCAAAGCACGCACCGGGCGCAGAGCCGGGCTCGCGTGACCCAGGCGCTGGGCCGTGTACGGCAAGCCGCAAGGCAGAGGAAGAAGGAGAAGTTCACCGCGCTCCTCCACCATATCAGTGTCGATACGCTCCGGACGGCGTTCTACGCGCTTAAGCGCAAAGCCGCCCCCGGTGTGGATGGTATGACGTGGCAGGACTACGAGGCGGACCTCGAACTCAGGATCGAGGATCTGCATGGACGGGTCCACCGAGGAGCCTATCGGCCGCAACCATCCCGCCGGGCCTACATAGACAAGGCGGATGGAAAACAACGGCCGTTAGCGATCGCCGCGCTTGAGGATAAGATCGTCCAGGGCGCGACCGTCATGGTGCTCAATGCTATCTACGAAGGCGACTTCGTCGGCTTCTCTTATGGGTTCCGACCCGGACGAGGACCGCATGATGCGTTGGACGCACTTTCGACCGCGATCAAAACAAGAAAGGTGAACTGGATACTTGACGCCGACATCCGGAACTTCTTTGGGGCTGTTAGCCAAGATTGGCTAGTTCGCTTCGTTGAACATCGGATCGGTGACAAGCGCATCATCCGCCTGATCCAGAAATGGCTGAGAGCGGGTATACTCGAAGATGGGGTCGTAACAGTTGATGACCGGGGAACTGGCCAAGGCTCGGTGGTCTCGCCGATCCTAGCCAATATCTACCTGCATTACTGCTTCGACCTCTGGGTTGAGCGCTGGAGACGGCAGGAGGCCCTGGGCGATATGATCGTCGTGCGATATGCCGACGATCTGGTTGTCGGCTTCGAGCATGAGGGCGACGCCCGTCGCTTCCTTGATGCGATGCATGACAGGCTCGGGGAATTTGCACTGTCGCTTCATCCGGACAAGACACGCTTGATTGAGTTCGGCCGCTTTGCTGCGAACGATCGCAAGCTGCGCGGGCTTGGAAAACCGGAAACCTTCGCGTTCCTGGGCTTCACCTTCATTTGTGGTCGATCTCGCCGCGGCAACTTCCAGCTTCAACGGAAGACCCGACGCGACCGCATGCGGCGGAAGCTTGGGGACATCAAGGCGGAGCTACTGCGCAGGATGCATCAGCCAATTCCAGAGCAAGGGAAATGGCTGAGGCAGGTCGTAGCTGGCCACTTCGCCTACTACGCGGTTCCGACAAACAGTCGGGCGCTCTCGGCGTTCCGGCATTATGTGACCGATCTCTGGCGACGAACGCTTCGGCGGCGCTGTCAGAAAGATGGGTTCACATGGGAACGCATGACGAAGTTGGTCGCTCACTGGCTCCCCCCGCCGCGTATCCTTCATCCCTGGCCTGACGACCGCTTTGACGTCAGACACCCAAGGTAGGAGCCGGATGCCTTAGTCGGGCGAGTCCGGATCTGTGCGGGGGGCGGCCAGCAATGGCCGTCCCTACCGCGATACGTCGAGCAAGCCTCGAAAAGGAAGATGTGTAGGCCGATCCGACTGCCATATCGGGGAAGGCTGAAACAGCTGGACGAGTTGAGCGAAGAGTACGGCCAGTTGCTACACCGGGGTATTGGCGGCGGCATGTACACAAGGAAAGCGTACGCAACACGGGAAGCCCCAAGGCGAGGTCAGCGATAACCAACCGAACGCCCGCGAGGGACAGGTCGGTCGCCATGGGGTGGCGGAGAGGTTCGTATTACCGCTGAGACCGGGTAACTCCGGTGGAGGGAAGGGACCTCAGTTCAAGACAGACGCAACAAGTGGTGAGGGATTTGGAGATTGGGCAACCTATCAACTCCGAAAACTGTTCAGAAACTGCAGAAGGCGTTGCACGCGAAAGCGAAGGCAGAAGCCGGCTATCGCTTCTACGCGCTGTACGACAAGATCAGCCGTGAGGACATTCTGGCCCATGCGTTTGCCCAGTGCCGTTCCAACAAGGGCGCACCGGGGGTCGACGGTCAGGACTTCACGGACATTGAGACGTATGGCGTAGGGCGATGGCTTGGCGAACTGGCGCTTGCGCTCCGGGAGGAGCGCTACCAACCGGATCCTATCAGAAGAGTGTTCATCCCGAAGGCCAACGGCAAGCTCAGGCCGCTGGGCATCTCGACCGTGCGGGATTTTCCGCATACCGAACTTCTAAAGTCGGTAGCGCGCCGGATTGTTGATCGGCGCGTGCTGCATCTGATCAAGATGTGGCTGGAATGCCCCGTGGAAGAAACCGATGATCGAGGAAGGAAGACACGCACGACCGAAGCCCGGGACAACCGGCGCGGCATTCCGCAAGGCTCACCCATCTCACCGTTGCTGGCGAATATATACATGCGCCGGTTCGTACTGGGATGGAGGAAGCTCGGACTGGAGCAACGCCTCGGCAGTCGTATCGTAACCTACGCCGATGATCTTGTGATCCTGTGCAAGAAGGGCAATGCCGACCAGGCACTGCAGCAATTGCGCAAGATCATGAGCAAGCTGAAGCTCACGGTCAACGAGGAGAAGACACGAATCTGCAGGGTCCCGGAAGGGGAGTTCGACTTCCTGGGTTACACGTTCGGACGGATGTTCTCAGAGAGAACCTGCCAGGCGCGCCTGGGTTACCGGCCATCGAAGAAGAGCATCAAGCGCATGGTTGAGAAAATCCACGCACTGACGGACCGAACGGGGACATGGCAAGAAACCACAAAGCTGGTGGGCAAGGTGAACCGCACGCTGCGCGGATGGGCGAACTACTTCCAAGTAGGCACCGTCAGCAAGGCGTATCGGGCACTCGACAGCTACGCAGCGATGCGGTTGCGCCGGTGGTTGCAGTTCAAGCACAAAACCAGGCGTCGCAAGGGCGGGACCTATCCACTCCCGCATCTTTACGGGCACTTTGGGCTCGTACGCCTGACCAGGCTTGGGCACGACGTGCCGTGGGTGAAGGCGTGAAGTTTTGTCCGAGAGCTGGATGCGGGAAATCTGCCTGTCCAGTTCGATGAGCGGGGTGTGAAAACGGGGCCATGGTGGAACCAGTGAGGCACCGCCAAACGAAAAGGGCGGAAACAGATATGTTCGAACCTAAAGCTACCGCGTCACACCTCGACTCTACACGATACGGACCAACCGAGTCGGTCGGATAATGTCCGGTTGTTGGGTGCCGGGCAAGACCGGAAGCAGCCGACGCATGGTCAAAACGGCGCTTTTGACCGAAAGTCGGCCTCTGGGCAATGGTCACAGCGGCGCCGATGTCCCGCCGCTCTTTGAGCCGAACCTTTTTGGAGCCCCGCACGACGCATGTTTGAGGTCCCCCCATAACCTCACAAGCCCATCGACAGAAGGCCCCGCTTTGGCGGGGCTTTCGCTTTTGCTCCCGGCAACGAAAAGCCCGGCAAACCGGCCGGGCGATCGCAGTAAAACCCGGTAATCGCAACGCGGATATTCAAACGTCCGCGACTCGATTCCGTCCGTTCCCTTTTTAACGACGAACCAACATTGCCTTAAAATTGCTAGGTTGACTCCGCCCGGGCCGGCGCCAATCGCAGTGACACGTTTCACATGGCTGCGTCATCGTCGAGACGTGAGGCTGTGGCCTACCGCCGCGCCGCGAGTCGGTTCGAGGGTGCCCGCTTGCAATGCCGCGCGCCTCTCGACGATGGCGTGATTGAACAGTTCGAGCACCAGGCCAAAGGCCGCCAGTTCCTCTTCCTCGATGGCGCCGTCATCGTAGCATTCGAGCGCTTCACCGATGATGGCGTCGACCTCGCGCTGCATCGCCAGCAGTTCCTGGTTGGATTCCGCGGTGCGCACCCTGGAAACTATGGCCAGGATTCTGTTGCGATGGCTGGTGTTTTCCTCCCTTTCGTCCCGATTCAAATAGTGGCGCAACCAGGCGCCGGCCGAACCGATCCCGGAGAGAAGCAGGAGCGCAAACCAGAAGTAATCGCCGTACCTGTCGAGAAAGGTGCGTTCGGTGCCGTCGATGACGGCCGCCGCTCCCCGATGTACCGGCAGCTCGGCGTCTTTCTCGGTGTCCGGCTTGGTGATGTGCGCAGCGCTAGGCGCTTGCCTGGCAATCGCCTGACGGAGGGCGAATAGTTGCCGGAAAAATGCCGCCACCGTCGTTTCAGACAAAGCCTTCCGCGCCACGATCAGGTGGCTGACGCTGACCGTCTCGACCTTGTCATCCGGCCAGGCCGGATTCGCATTGAAGACGCTGGGTGGAATTTCCTCGGATTCATAACGCGGGTGCTTCAGGGCGATGGCTTCCGATGCCTCAATCGCGAGAAACTTCGGCTCGCCTCGCGCCCGAGCCGTCGCGGCGATGGCGTCGGAGGTGATTTTGCTGTCGAGTGGACCGACCGCCATGAATGCATCGAGGGTCGGGTCGCGCGCCAGCTCCTCGATTTGGTCCGTTCCAAATTGCGTAACCGCGACCTTGTCCGCCTCCACGCCGGAGGCGCTCAGGATGACCCGCAGCAACGCGGCGTTCGCCGGCGTCCGGCCGATCACGCCGACGGTGTGCCCTGCGAGATCGGCGATCTCCTTGATTTTCGGCGCGGGCTTTCTTTTGGAATTCTTGCCCGCAAGTCCGGAAGGCGACCACAGCACAAGGAAGTTCTTGCGCACGATGGCGACGGTCTGCGCGTCGGCCGGCATCTCCAGATCGCCACGACCGACTGCAAGGTCGGCCTTGCCAGCACCAAGCAGGGCGAGGGCTTCGACCGCTCCGTCGGACGTGATCAGAGACAGCCTGACGGTCCTGCTTTCGCTGGCGAAGGCCTCGGCCATCGCCTGAATCACTTTGTGATCGTCGCTTCCCGGCGGTCCGACGGCAATCCGGAGAGTTACCGGCCGCAACGCATAATACAGTGCGCCCGCGGCGGCGCCAAAAACAAGAAATCCAACGGCCAAGACCAGCAGTAAGGAATTGCTCCTTTTCCGCCGTCGGCGGGCTGCGTCACTGGTTTCATTTGTACCATCGGACGAGGACATTGCTGCTGCCAGTCGGAGATCAAAAGCGCTTCCTGCTTTGCAGGAATACCACGTTTTTCCAAGGGTAACGTCGGAGCAGCGGCCCTGGTTTCAAGAGCGGAATACCACCTGGCAGCCTGAAAAATGCGATCAAGGTGCCAGCTCTCTTGGTGAACGGCACATTAGCCGCGCGTGGATGGCCAACGTGAGCCAGTTTTACTGTGGTCGCTTTAACGGCTCAGATGGCTTTGCTGATTGAATAGCTTTAAAACTATACGCATGTAGGTATCCAACCTCAGCGGCGCGGCCATCCGCTCTTCAACAGCATTCTCCACTGGTGGGGAACTGGTTCGCTCCAGGTGCGGAACGGGTTCGCACGCGACAAGCCGTTCGGAATGCGACAGCCAAACGGAAATGGCGCTTCCGTTGTTGATGCTGTGGACGGCTCCTCCACCGGCACGAGAGTGCCACGGATGTGGGGGCTGTTAAGGCTCCCACGATTCAGAGGAGCGAGCCATGCAGACGGTTACGACAATCGGTTTAGACATCGCCAAGTCGGTTTTCCAGGTTCACGGCGTTGACGCTGGCGGCCAAGTAATTGTTCGCCAGCAATTGAAGCGTCGCTATGTCTTGACGTTCTTCCGGAAGCTGTCGCCGTGTCTGGTCGGTATTGAAGCCTGCGGCTCGGCGCACCATTGGTCACGCGAACTCCAGGCACTTGGTCACACCGTCCGGCTAATGCCGCCGGCCTACGTGAAACCCTACGTCAAGCGGCAGAAGAATGACGCGACTGACGCAGAGGCTATTTGTGAGGCAGTCACCAGGGCCAACATGCGGTTCGTGCCGACCAAGACTCCCGAGCAGCAAAGCGGCTTGGTATTGCACCGCACGCGTCATCTGTTCATCCGTCAGCAGACCTCCGTAATCAATGCGATCCGGGCTCATCTTGCCGAGTACGGGATAGTTGCGCCGGTCGGGCGTCAAGGTGTCGTAGAACTGCTCACTGTCGTCGCCGATCCGAACGACAGAAGGGTTCCGGAGATCGCTCGTGCGTGTCTTGCGGCACTCGGGGCTCAACTGCGCAGGATGAAGGAGCAGATCCTGGAGTTCGACCGGTTGATCAGGGCATGGCATCGGTCCAACGAAATGAGCATGCGGCTCGAAGAAGCCCCCGGCGTCGGTCCAGTGCTGGCCACTGCTTTGGTCGCTGCCGTTGCTGATCCAAAGTCCTTCCGATCAGGGCGCAACTTCTCGGCCTGGATAGGTATGGTACCGAAACAGCACTCCAGTGGAGGCAAGAACAGGCTCGGCAATATAAGCAAGCAAGGTGACCGCTATTTGCGCGGCCTGTTTGTGGCCGGCGCGCTTTCTGTCATCCGTTACGCCAAGATCCACGGCGCCAAACACCGGCCCTGGCTCACGGCCTTGCTGGCCAGGCGGCCGACCAAGGTTGCGGCTATCGCGCTCGCCAACAAGATCGCGCGGATGGTCTGGGTCATGATGGCCAGGGGCGAGCGATACAACGAACCCGTCGCGCTTGCGCGATGAACGAGATCGCGCCGGGCAACTGGCGTGATGTGAAGGTTGGGAGGGCGAACAGCACGTAATGCAGAGCCGGTCGATCCGGCGATCAGGACAACCCACATGTGCCAAGGCATTCTTGAATGCGAGTTGTTGGTCGGGACCTGATCCGCGGAGGGCATTATGGCCAGCGGTCATGTGAACCGCGTCTAAAGGCCGAACACATGGCTGCACCGACCAATGCTGCAAAACGTGAAAAATCTCTTGCCAACACGGAGCCAATGGTATGGACCCCGCCCTCCAGGCGAGTGAAATCTCGAACGCCAACTGCAACGAAGGAGGATATCATGCAGATCGTTCGAATAGGTCTGGATCTTGCGAAGTATGTGTTCGAGGTTCATGGCGTCGACAGTCTCGGAAAAGCCGTGGTGCGAAAGACGTTGCGTCGCGATGCGGTAGCCCATTTTTTCGCCAATCTGCCGCGATGTCTGGTTGGCATGGAGGCCTCGAACGGAGCGCATTACTGGGCAAGGGTGCTTTCCGATCTCGGCCATGAGGTTCGGCTGATCAGCCCTCAGTTCGTGACACCATATGTCAAGTCGAACAAGAACGACCGGAACGATGCGGAAGCTATCTGCGAAGCGGTCGGCCGGCCATCAATGCGTTTTGTGCCGCCGAAGTCGACTGATCAACTGGCGGTTCAGGCAGTTCATCGAATTCGTCGGCGTCTGGTCGCCGACCGTGTCAGACTCGTCAATCAGATTCGTGGCCTCCTTTCCGAGCATGGGATTGTCATTGCGCGTGACATCTCGCAGCTGCGACGCAACCTTGCGGTAATCGTCGGGAATGGCGATGACGGCCTCAGCGGCATGGTCCGCTCGCTCATGAAAGAGTTGCAGGCGGAAATGGCCGAAATTGATGATCGCATTGCAACCTATGACCGGCGGATACGTGAAATCTTCCGGACCAGCGAGCAGTGCCAGCGGCTTGGAAAGATCGAAGGCATCGGCCCTGTGACGGCAACCGCCTTGATTGCTGCCGTGGGCGATAGAACCTGCTTCAAGAACGGCCGTCAGTTCGCGGCTTGGCTCGGCTTGGTGCCGAAACAACGATCCAGTGGGGGGCGAGCCCGCCTGTTCGGTATCAGCAAACGTGGCGATCGCTATCTGCGCACATTGATGATCCATGGCGCTCGCGCTGTGCTCGGCAAAGCAGCCGGCAAGCAGGATCCCCGAAGCCTCTGGCTTGGGAAGTTGCGGCAAAGGCGGCATCCCAATGTCGCGGCTGTCGCGCTCGCCAACAAGAATGCGAGGATCGTGTGGGCCATGCTCTCGGGCGGCACATTCTACGAGCACGCACCGTCGGTGAAAGCAGCTTGAGGTGAAACAGCAAACGAAAGAATAACAGAAGGAGGTCTCGCCCGGCAATTGCAGCAAAATGGCAGGAGATGATGAAACGGTCATTCCGTCGCTTCCCGAACCTGGTGTGTGGACCGGCATGGCTTCGGCCAATGTCTCGGGGCCGATGAGGTGGAAGCGCGCGAAAATCCATCGGGGCTCGCGGCGAAGACGTTGTCCAGCCGCATAAAGAAGCCGGATATACGTCAGCAGTTGTGACCGAGGATCTTGATCCAGCCGACCTGTTGCAATCGGGCGGGGTCCATATACGTCCACACATGGCACCAACCGGACCAACCAGGCGCGTCTGGCGATGTCCGTTCATAGGGGGTAACTCGGAGTGCGCCGGGAGACCGGCAAGGAGTAGATGGTGGAAGTCCATCACGATGAAGGAGTAGCGAACCGCATCGACCCCGAGTCATGCGCAGATGCCCGCGAGGGCCTCGGCGAAGCGTTGACAGGGAAGCGCATAGGCCAGCCATTGAGCCGCGAAAGTACCCTCATTCTGGGTGCCGACGTCGTTCCGGTGACGGAAGGCAACACGGATGGGCGCGATAACGCGAGCGCCCAGACGGCCCGGCGTGGTCTTAGACACTGGCATGTGCGCACGCTCTTTGCTTGGGAACCGGGAGATCTCATGGTCGGCCAGCACCAGTATGCGTGCTGCACTGGCCCGCGTCGGGAAGGCGAGGAGCCGTAGCCGATGATGTACGATCATGAGAAGTCTGACCCCGCCATAGTAGCTGTGAAGCCAACGAACAAAGCCGGGCAACCGGCTGTGGAGTTGGTGGAGCCAAGGGCGGGGGCCGAGGGGAATGTGCGTCAGCAAAGCACGGGCCGGGCACAGTACCGGGGAACCGTGTCACAGGCGCTGGAGCGCATACGGCAAGCCGCAAGGCAAAGGAAGAAGGAGAAGTTCACCGCGCTCTTCCATCACGTCAGTATTGACCATCTCGCAGAGGCATTCTCTGAACTCAAGGGGAATGCTGCAGCTGGAGTGGATGGGCTGACATGTCGGGATTACGAGCAGCACCTTGAGCGCAATCTTGAGGACCTGCATGCTCGCGTCCATCGGGGAGCGTATCGGGCACTACCGTCGCGGCGGGTTTACATACCCAAACCGGATGGTCGGCAACGCCCGATCGCGGTCGCCGCCCTTGAGGACAAGATCGTCCAGAGGGCCACGGCTGCGGTGCTGAGCGCGATCTACGAGGAGGATTTCCTCGGGTTCTCGTATGGGTTCCGACCCGAACGCAGCACGCACGATGCGATGGATGCGCTCATGGTCGGGATCACCAGCACAAAGGTGAACTGGATACTGGACGCTGACATCCGCTCGTTCTTCGACACGGTGAGCCAGGAGTGGCTCATCAGGTTTGTAGAACATCGCGTCGGCGACCGACGTATCATCCGCCTGATCCAGAAATGGCTCAAGGCAGGCGTCCTGGAAGACGGAATCGTGACGGTCAGTGACAAGGGGACCGGGCAGGGATCGGTGATCTCACCGCTTCTGGCCAATCTCTACTTACACTACGTTTTCGATCTCTGGGCCGAGCGCTGGCGACGGCGTGAGGCAGCGGGCAATATGATCATCGTGCGCTACGCCGACGACCTCATTGTTGGCTTCGAGCACGAGACCGACGCCCGTCGCTTCCTCGACGAGATGCGTAAGCGGTTACAGGAGTTTGCACTGTCGCTTCATTCGGAAAAGACCCGGCTGATCGAGTTTGGACGCTTCGCGGTGGAAAACCGCAAGCGGCGCGGGCTCGGCAAACCGGAGACCTTCACCTTCCTGGGCTTCACCTTTATCTGCAGCAAAACTCGTCGGGGCAAATTCCAAATCAAACGAAAGTCCCGGCGCGATCGCATGCAGGCAAAGTTGCAAGCCATCAAACAGGAACTGCGACGGAGCATGCATCAGCCGATTCCCCAGCAGGGAAGATGGTTGCAGCAGGTCGTCACCGGTTACTTCAACTACCACGCGGTGCCGACAAACAGTTCGTCACTGTCCGCGTTCCTATTCCACGTTACCAATCTCTGGCGGCGAACGCTGCAGTGGCGGAGCCAAAAAGATGGGATGACCTGGGAGCGGATCAAGCGGTTGGCCGACCACTGGCTCCCGAAACCGCGAATCCTTCATCCGTGGCCAGAGAGTCGCTTCGCCGTCAGACACCCAAGGTGGGAGCCGTATGCCCGAATTGGGCCCGTACGGATCTGTGCGGGGGGCGCGAGGTAACTCGCGTCCCTACCGCGGAAGTCGCGTTTGGAGGCCGTCAGGACCGCCTTTGACCCAACTAGGACATCGATGTCATAGGAAGGCCCACTCGTTTCGTTCCACTTGCGGCCGACGTAGGCGAACTCACGGTCAGTCCGGAAGGCCTGCATTTCGGAGACCCTTGGCGAACGTTGCGAGGTCCTCTGCTCGGCGAAATGGTGTTGAATTTATCAGGTTCGAGGCGCGCAAATCGGGACTACGTTCGAGTACCCGTACCATGGCTTTCTGTGCTGGCTCAAGCCGCCCGGCGAGCGCATTGCTGGCTGCGGAAATGCACATCGCCAGAACGAAAGTCGGATTGTCGCGCGTCGCCTTCTCGGCGCATGACGACGCCATGTCATAACGGCCCGCGAGAAAATGCGCATACGCCATGGCTCCGTGCATGCTGAAGATGGACGGATCGAGTGGGCTCAGGCGCATGGCATGCGCAACGTGATCGAGTGCGACGTCGGGCTCACCTCTCCAAACTCTCAGCCAGGCACTAAGATTCCAAGCTTGAGCTAAGTTCGGATTGACCGTCAGTCCCCGATCCATGAAAGCCACAGCGTCGTTGAACTCATGGGCTACAAAGGCGAGTGAATATCCGCCCATACACAGCGCTACCGGGTCATCTCCACCGAGATGAACTGCTTTCCGGGCCAGCCGCGTAGCTTCGGCGCTCTCCTGCACATCCTCGATCATCCAGCCGCGCGCCTTGCGCTGCATGTAGCACCAAGCGGCCATGCCGTAGGCGCAGGCTAGATGAGGGTCAAGCTCGATCGCCTTGCAAAAGAGCTGGAGCGCCTCGCTGTTCGCGTCCCTGTTCCAATAACGAGCTTTCGCCAGCCCACGCAGGTAATAGTCGTATGCGTCCAGATTCTCGGTTGGTTTGCGAGTGGCCCGCTTGATATCCTCACTCTGCAGCTTCGGGGCGATTGCACCCACGACGCTGGAAGTCACATGGTCCTGTAGATCGAACATATCTTCGAGCGCACCATCAAACCGGTCCGCCCAGAGATGCGCTCCGGTTTCGGCATCGATAAGCTGCCCTGCGATTCGAATACGGTTTCCGGCCTTGCGCACGCTGCCTTCGAGTACGTAGCGCACACCAAGCTCGCGGCCAATCTGCTTCACGTCCACGGCACGGCCTTTGTAGGTGAAACTCGAATTACGTGCGATCACAAACAGCCAACGAAAGAGCGACAGCGCCATCGTGATATCCTCCACGACACCATCTGCGAAATACTCCTGCTCCGGATCGGCACTAAGGTTCTGGAAAGGTAGCACGGCAATCGAGGGTTTGTCCGGGAGCACCAACGTGGGTCTTTGTTCTGCTGCCGCAACACGATCCTTCACTCTGAAAACCCGGACTGGTCGCTCAATGTTCTTGAGCTTCTGCTCGCCGGCATCATCAAAGACAATATCGATTTTGTCGCGGAGTTGCCGGTAGGCATCATCCGAGACACAGATGCCGCCCGGCTCCGCCAGTCCTTCCAGCCGTGCCGCCACGTTCACGCCGTCGCCGAAGATGTCGCTACGATCAATGATGATGTCGCCGACATTGATCCCAACGCGAAACTCGATCCGCTTCCCCTGCGGCACGTTTACGTTGCGCTCCACCATGCCACGCTGAACATCAAGAGCACAGCGCATGGCGTCGACCACGCTGCTGAACTCGGCCAGCATTCCATCACCGGTGTTCTTGACAACACGGCCGCGGTGTTCGGTAATCTTGGGATCGATGAGGGTGCGTAGATGATCCTGGAGCTGGACGTGCGTGCCCTCTTCATCCAGGCCAGTTAACCGACTGTAGCCAGCCACATCGGCTGCCAAGATCGCAGTGAGTCGACGCTCGACGCGCTCGCTGGCCAAGGCACGCCTCCGAGATAGGTGGGATACAGTTTACGCCTTCCAGTTCCGAGAGCCAAGTAATGAGAGACAGTGTTTGGCATCCACTGAGCCCAGCGCCCTGAGGGTCCGTCCGTGGCTGATCATGTCCGGCGTTGGCACTAACAGACATGAAAGCCGATCCGATTGATGTCTGCTTTCGCGGACCGTACCCACCAACCGGATTTACAAGCCGACGCGCCCTAGCCCTTCGGGAAATCCTTGCGCATCGCGATTTCGGCGGCGACGCCGGGCGACAGTACGTTGCCGTCGAATGCCGGCTGGCGTTCGGTGACGATGTCGTAGAGCGAAATCTGCTTGATCGGCTTGGCCAGCAATTCCCGGATGCAGTCCGCCAAGGTGCCGTTGTAAACCATATACGGCGTCTTGCTGGTGACCCGCTGGTTGTTCAGCGACGGCCACTTCTTCAGGTCGGCAGGTGCGTCATAGGCAATCGCGATGTTTTCCGCGAACGTGCCCGGTTCCGGTATCTCGAACATCCCCCCGAGGCTACCAACGGAATAGTAAACAGATCCCAAACCGGAGGGGCCGTGGCCTTACTTCCGGTGCCGGCTGCCCAGCGCTTTTGCGATCGATTCCGGGTTTTCGATGCGTTCGATCAGGAGGTCGATCCGGTCGCCGCCCCAGAACAGTTCGCCGTTGAAGACCATGGTCGGCACGCCGAACACGCCGAGCGCTTCCGCCTCGTCGATGATGCGGTCATGCTCCGCGC